>NZ_JBEYEW010000028.1:0-95944 GCF_040634095.1 Streptomyces sp. NPDC007205 | reverse complement strand
TCGACCGGTACTTCGGTGTGACGTCCGGCTGGATGCGGGACGTGGCCACCGCGCCCCGGCCCGTGCACGGCCGCCGACGTGCCGGTCTCGGCCCAGTCCAGGACCGTCACCCCGGTCCGGATCACCGCGCCCGCGCGGCCGGCGGCCTCGGTCAGCCGGCCGGCGTACCGGGGTCCGGTCAGCGGACGCGTCCACGTGCCGAAGCCGCCGTGTGCGCAGTGCCGTGGGATTCCGCCGGCCTGCTGCTCGCGCTCCAGCACCTCGACGCGTCCGGCACCGGCGGCGGCCAGCCGGGCGGCGGCCACGAGTCCGGCGGGGCCGGCTCCGACGACGAGGACGTCGACAGGGCGAGGGCTCGTCATGGCCGGCCCCTCCCGGACGACTCCCGTCGCACAGGCCCCCCACCCGCCGTCTCCCCACCCGCAGGCCGCCTGTCCGCTGTCTCCCCTCCCGCAGGCTCCCCACCCGCCGTCTCCCCACCCGCAAGCTCCCGCCAGACCGCCTCCCCACCCGCCGTCTCCCCACCCGCAAGCTCCCCCCGGACCGCCTCCCCACCCGCAGCTTCCCGCCTGATCGCCTCCCTGCCGGCAGGCTCCCGCGCCGCCGACTCGCCCTCGGGACACCCCCGTTCGAACAGGTCCCGTACCGCCGCCCCGCAGAAGAACCCCTGGCAGCGGCCCGCGCGTGCGCGGGTGCGGCGGCGCAGGCCCTCCAGGGTGCGGGGCGGGATCGTGGCGGCGAGGGCGTCGCGGATCTCCCCTCGGGAGACGCGCTCGCAGTGGCAGACGAGGGTGCCGTACTCGGGGTCGGCGGCGATGAGGGCGGGCCGTTGGCAAGGGCGCGGAAAGGCCTCGCCGAGGTTGGGCATGGTCACCGGTGCCGGCTCGCGCACCGGGCCGAGGTCGAGCCCGGTGCCGGCCAGCAGGCCGGTGACATGGGCGGCGATGGCCATCGACGCGGTCAGGCCGGTGGAGCGGATGCCGCCGACGGTGACGTACCCCTGCTCGAGGTGAGCGGCGATCCGGTAGTCCTCCTGCCCGGTGGCCGCGCGCAGCCCGGCGTAGACCGCGGTGACCTCCTCGTCGAGCAGGGCGGGCAGGATACGGCGGCCCTTGTCCCTGAGGCCGGCCAGGCCCTCGGCGGTGGAGCCGGTGGCCCGCTTGTCGTCGAGGTCCTCGGCGGTGGGGCCGAGCAGCACGTTGCCGTGGACGGTGGGCGCGACCAGGACGCCCTTGCCGAGCGCGGTCGGGACGGGCAGCAGGATGTGCCGGACGAGCGGGCGGGCGAGCTTGTCGTACACGAGGAGCTGGCCGCGGCGCGGGGTGACGGTGAAGTCCTCGTGGCCGAGCAGCCGGTCGACGGTGTCGGCGTGCAGCCCCGCCGCGTTGACGAGCCGGCGGGCGCGCAGGGTGCCGCGGGAGGTGGTCAGGTGGTGACCGTCCTGCCACGTCGCCTGCCGGACCGCGGTGTTCAGGTGCAGGTCCACTCCGGCGCGGACCGCCTGGGTGGCGTACGCCAGGGTCGTCGTCCAGGGGCAGATGATGCTCTCCCCGGGCACATGCAGGGCGCCGAGCGCTCCGGGGCCGAGGCGGGGTTCACGGGCGTACAGGTCACCGGGGCCCAGCACGGACGTCTCTCGGCAGCCGTTGCGCCCGGCCTTCTCGGCCAGCCGGGGCAGGGCGGCCAGCTGCTCCTCGTCCCAGGCGACCAGCAGGGCGCCGACGCGTTCGACGGGGATGCCGGTCTCGGTGGCGTACACGCCGAGCCGGCTGTAGCCCTCGCGGACCAGCCGGGCCTCCAGGGTCCCGGGCGCCGCGTCGAAACCGGTGTGCAGAATCGCCGTGTTCGCCTTGGACGTGCCCTGCCCTACGTCGTCCTGGGCCTCCACCAGGGCGACGCTCAGACGGGGCCGGCGGGCGAGTTCACGGGCGAGGGCGCAGCCGACGACCCCGGCCCCGACGATCACGACGTCGTACGTGAGGCTCGGCAGCGGGCCTTCCCAGGTGACGGTCATGTGACGGTCATGAGCCGAGCAGGGCGGCCACGGCGGTGCGGAAGCGGGCGCGGTGTTCGGCGGCCTGGTCGGCGCTGATGCGGGGTTCGTACACGGCGGCGGGCTTCCAGTCGGGCAGTGCCTGTTCGACGGCCAGGGTACGGTCCGCGCCGAGGCGGGCCAGGGCAGCCGCGCCGAGTGCGGTCGCGTCGGGCAGCGCGGACACCTCGACGGGACGTTGCAGCAGGTCGGCCTGGGTCTGCATGAGCAGGGCCGAGCGGGTCAGACCGCCGTCGACGCGGAGCGTGTCCAGCGGGGTGCCGAGGTCGGCGGAGGCCGCGTCGGCGAGTTCGGCGACCTGGGCGGCGATGCCTTCGCACAGGGCGCGCACCAGATGGCCGGGGCCGGTGTCGAGGCCGAGTCCGGTGAGCGAGCCGCGCAGGTCGCCGCGCCACCAGGGGGCGGCGAGTCCGGCGAGGGCCGGGACGAAGGTGACGCCGCCGCTGTCGGGGACGCTGCCGCCGACGGGGTCGAGGTCGGCGGCGGAGGAGATGACGCCGAGGTCGCGGAGCCAGCGGACGGCGGAGGCCGCGGTGTAGACCTGGCCGTCCAGGCAGTAGCCGGTGGTTCCGGCGAGCCGCCAGGCCACGCAGCTGACCAGGCCGGAGCTGCCGCGCCGGGGGCGGTCGCCTGTGTGCGCGAGCAGGAACGCGCCGGTGCCGTAGGTGCACTTGGCGGTGCCGGGTGCGGTGACGCGCTGGGCGAGCAGGGCGGCCTGCTGGTCGACGGCCAGTCCGGTGACCGGGATCTCGTGACCGAACGCCGTGGTCGTGCCGATGTGCCCGGCGTTGTCGGTCACCTGCGGAAGTCGTTCGTCCGCCAGGCCGTACACCTCCAGCGCCCTCGGCGACCACTGCGCCGTGTCCAGGTCGAGGAGCTGGGTACGGCCGGCGGTCGCGGCGTCGGTCACGTACGCGCCGGTGAGGCGGTGGACCAGCCAGGCGTCGGAGGTGGTGACCACACCCTCGTGGGTTAGGTGGCGGCGGATCCACGCCATCTTGGGCGCGGCGAAGTACGGGTCGAGGGGCAGGCCGGTCAGCTGCCGCAACTCCTCGGCGCACGCGGCGAGTCCGTCACACACGGTTTCAGCGCGCCGGTCCTGCCACACCAGGGCGTCGGTGAGCGGGCGGCCGTCGGCCGGGTCCCAGGCGAGGACGGTCTCGCCCTGGTTGGCGAGACCCAGGGCCACGACGTCCTCGCCGGCCTCGGCGAGTGCCTGCCGGCCGGCGTCGACCACGGAGTCGTACAGTTCGGCCGGGTCGACCTCGACCCGGCCGCCGGGCAGATACCGGGGGCGGACCTCGGCGAACCCGGAGCCCAGGACGCCGCGTTCCGGGCAGACCACGAGGGCCTTCGTACCGGACGTGCCCTGGTCGACGGCGAGCACCGGCTCCGTCATCGCGCCTTCTCCCACTCGTCCCCAAAGACACTCGCCTCCGAAGATCACATTGCGCCAGCCTGCCGTTACGCCGCGTCCGCGTCAAGCACCTCCGGGTGTCCAACTCGCCTGATGAGATGGTTGAGTTGACAACAATGGCATGGCTCAACCCGCACCTCTATAGTGACCGCCGACCAGCGAACCACCTCTCCACCCCCGGCCACAGGAGGGCTGTTGCCGCGCCACCCCGGGACCGACGGCTGATGGCCGGAGAAGGCCCCCGCCCCTCCTACGACCCCGCCGGCCCCGACCACGCCCTGCGCGCCGCACTCCAGGACCTGCGCACCGGCCGCTGGATGGCCATGCGCGCGCTGCTCGCGGACACCGCGCACGGCCGGCAGTGGACCCAGCGCACCCAGGTCCTCGCGGCGGCCGCCGCCGGCACCGACGTGGTGCGCGCCTGGCGCGCGGAGGAGCCGGACAGCGTGCACGCCGCGGTGATGCATGCGCGGGTCGGCGTGGAGCGGGCACTGCGGGCCCGGCGGGAGAAGCACCGCCGCACCCACGAGCTGTGGATCGAGGCCTGGGACGCCGCCCAGTCCGCCACCCGGGTCGCCCCGCGGGACCCGGTGCCCTGGGTGTGCCTGCTGGCGCTGGCCCAGCTGGATCCGGAGCAGCGGTGGGCGGAGCACCGGGTGGCCGCGCCCGAGCCGGTGCTGCCGCCGGGCCCCTGGGGGCTGCTGGCCGAGGCGGGCAGACGGGACCCGTACAACCGTGAGGCCCACCACCGGATGCTGCAGTTCCTGTACGTGCGGGGCGGCTCGGGCCGGCTCGCGGAGGCCACCGGCTATGCGCAGTGGGCCGCCGCGCAGGCCCCGCCCGGTTCCGCACTGCACGTGCTGCCGCTGTACGTCCGTGTCGAGCGCTACCGGCGCGACAGCGGTCACGACGCGGCGCTCGACCTGCACTGGGTGGCGGAGGACGCGGCCCGCGAGGCGGGGCGCGCCCTGCGGTCCTGGTTCGAGCTCACGGACCGTGCCGAGCGCTCCCTGCCGGACCTCAACCACCTGGCCCACGCCCTGTGGGGCTCGCTGCAGTTCCCCGACGCGGCCCGGGTGTTCGACGCCATCGGCCCCTACTTCACACCGCCGCCGTGGATGTACCGCACGCCCGACCGCGCCCGTGCCGTGGAGGTCTTCGTCCAGGCCCGGGAGCGCTGCCGGGCAGCCACGGACGGCTCCCGCCCTTGAACGGCACCTGAACGCACCCGAACGCCCCTGAACACCTCTGCAAGCCCCTGAACGCGCTCTGTCCACCAGCCCGTTGACCAGGAGGTCCCCGTATGTCCCCCACCCCCGATCCCGCGCCCTCCGCGGGTCTGCCGCAGCAGGACGAGGAGCAGCGGCTGCGTGAACTCGGCTATCGGCCGGTGCTGGCCCGCCGCATGGGCGGCTTCGGCAACTTCGCGATCAGCTTCTCGGTGATCTCGGTCCTGTCCGGCTGCATGACCCTGTACGGCTTCGGCCTGAACACCGGCGGCCCCGCCGTGATGCTGTGGGGCTGGGCCGGCGTCGGTCTGTTCGTGCTGTGCGTCGGCCTCGCGCTCGCCGAGGTCACCAGCGCCTATCCGACCTCCGGCGCCCTGTACTACATGGCGGACCGGCTCGGCGGCCGGCGCTGGGGCTGGTACACCGGCTGGCTGAATCTGCTCGGTCTGCTCGGCGCGATCGCCGGTATCGACTACGGCGCCGCGCTGTTCACCGGCGCGTTCGCGAACCTCCAGTGGGGCTTTGCGCCCACGCCCGGCCGGACCATGCTGATCTTCTGCGCCATTCTGCTGCTGCACGCGGTGCTGAACCTGTTCGGCGTCCGCCTGGTCAGCCTGCTCAACTCGGTCAGCGTGTGGTGGCACCTGGCGGGTGTCGCGCTCATCGCCGGCGCGCTCGCGATCGTCCCCGACCACCACCGGTCGGCGTCCTTCGTGTTCACGAGGTTCGTCAACGAGACCGGCTGGCACAACCCGCTGTACGTGGCGGCGATCGGCCTGCTGCTCGCGCAGTACACCTTCTCCGGTTACGACGCCTCCGCCCATCTGTCGGAGGAGACCTCGCAGGCCTCGGTGTCCGCGGCGCGCGGCATCGTGCGGTCCATCTGGGCGTCCTGGATCGCCGGGTTCGTCCTGCTGGCCGGACTGACCTTCGCCATCCAGGACTACGACGCCACGCGCACCACCGCGACGGGTGTGCCGCCCGCGCAGATCCTGCTCGACGGTCTGGGCACCGACGGCGCGAGCGCACTGCTGCTGGTCGTGATCATCGCCCAGCTGTTCTGCGGCAACGCCGAGGTCGCGGCGGCCAGCCGGATGGTGTTCGCGTTCAGCCGGGACGGTGCGCTGCCCGGCTCGCACCTGTGGCGCAGGGTCAGCGCCCGCACCCAGACGCCGGTCGCCGCGGTATGGCTGTCGGTGATCGTCGCGGGCGTCCTCGCCCTGCCCTCGCTGTACTCGGCGACGGCGTACAACGCGGTGACCGCCATCAACGTCATCGGCATCACCCCCGCCTACGCCATCCCCGTACTGCTGCGGCTGCGGGCGGGCGACCGGTTCCGGCCGGGGCCGTGGCAGCTGGGGCGCTGGAGCAGGCCGATCGGCTGGGTCGCGGTGATCTGGGTGGCCTGTGTGACCGTGCTGTTCTGCCTGCCGCAGGCCTCGCCGGTCACCGTCGACACGATGAACTACGCGTCGGTGGCGCTCGCCGTCGTCCTGGTCCTCGCGACCGTCTGGTGGTACGTGGCCCGCCGCTCCTACGGCACCCCGACCGCAGCCGCGTACGGCAGCGACCGCGACCAGGCCGAACTCGCGGAGGGCATCATCTGAGCCACCTGCCCGAAGAGCGCCGGTCCCGGTACGAACTGGTGTGCCGGATACGGCAGGATGAACGATCGCGCCGGTCACCGGAGTTCCCGGGCCGGCGCGATCGCACTTCCCGCACATCGAGCAGGTGACAACGTGACGAGACTTCCCCACACCGCAGCACGCCCCGGAGCCGACCGGTGAACCGCGCGCTGACCCTCGACGACCTCGTCCTCGCCGGCGTCTCCCTCGCGGCGGGCCTGCTGCTCGCCTTCCTGTCGCGCACGCTGCTGCGCTGGCTCGCGGGGCACGCCAAGCGGACCCGCTGGAGCGGCGACGACGTCATCGTGGACGCGCTGCGCTCGGTCGTGCCCTGGGCGGCGATCGCGGGCGGGCTGGCGGCGGCAGCGGCCGTACTCCCCCTGACCCGGACCCTCCAGCACCATGCCGACCAGATCCTCGAGGTGTGGCTGATCTTCGTGGTGACGCTGTCCGCGGCCCGGGTGATCGCCGGTCTGGTCCGCACGGTCACCCAGTCCCGCTCGGGCGTGGCGGCCTCGGCGACCATCTTCGTCAACATCACCCGGGTGCTGGTGCTGGCGATCGGTTTCCTGGTGGTGCTGCAGACGCTCGGCATCTCCATAGCGCCCCTGCTGACCGCCCTGGGCGTCGGCGGTCTGGCCGTGGCCCTCGCCCTGCAGGACACCCTCGCCAACCTCTTCGCGGGCATCCACATCCTGGCCTCCAAGACCGTCCAGCCCGGCGACTACATCCGCCTCGGCAGCGGCGAGGAGGGATACGTCGTGGACATCAACTGGCGCCAGACGACGGTCCGCCAGCTGTCCAACAACCTGGTGGTCATCCCCAACGGCCAGCTCGCCAAGGCCAACATGACCAACTACACGCATCCGGAACAGCGGTTGACGGTGCCGGTGCAGGTCGGGGTGGGCTACGACTCCGACCTGGAGCACGTGGAGCGGGTGACCGCGCAGGTCGTCGCGGAGGTCATGCGGGAGGTGGAGGGCGCCGTCCCGGACCACGAGCCCGCCGTCCGCTTCCACACCTTCGGCGACTCCCGCATCGGCTTCACGGTGATCCTCGGCGTCGGCGAGTTCAGCGACCAGTACCGGATCAAGCACGAGTTCATCAAGCGCCTCCACCGCCGCTACCGCGCGGAGGGCATCAGCATCCCCGCTCCCGCCCGCACCGTGGCGCTGCAGCAGGGCGCGGTGGTGATTCCGCAGCAGCGCAGCGGGCAGGACGTCGTCCCGAGGGCCGATGTCGTCCCGAGGGCCGATGTCGTCCCGGGGGCCGATGTCGTCTCGGGGGCCGCCGAGTAGCTCGTATGCTCGAAGGAGCATGGCCGCCTCTCCCGACCCCCGTTCCCTGGACCAGCGGCTGGACGCGCTCGCCCGCCAGCCGTTCCGGGCCGGGTTCCGGCTGCGCGGGCGGGACCGGGCCACCGCGCAGCTGAAGGGGCCGGCGACCCTGCGCCGGCACGCCCACGACCTGATCGCCAGGCGGCTGGCGCCGGCCGAGCCCGCCAAGGACGGCAGGCAGACGCCGTACCGCGGCCACCCGGTCTTCGTCGCCCAGCACGCGACCGCCACCTGCTGCCGCGGCTGCCTGGAGCGCTGGCACGGGATACCGAAGGGGCGGGAGCTGACCCGGGCCGAGCACGGGTACGTGGTCGACGTGATCTGCCGGTGGATCGAGCGGCAGATGACGGGCTGGGACGGTGGCGGGGACGGCCCCGTGCGCCCTGGCTGATCAGAGCGGTGGC
This sequence comes from Streptomyces sp. NPDC007205, assembly GCF_040634095.1. Lineage (NCBI taxonomy): Bacteria > Bacillati > Actinomycetota > Actinomycetes > Kitasatosporales > Streptomycetaceae > Streptomyces > Streptomyces sp. NPDC007205. The sequence goes on along the minus strand of NZ_JBEYEW010000028.1, from coordinate 87,879 downwards.
GCCGTTTCCGGCCGGGACCCCTGTCGAACGGACACCGATCAGGAGATATCTTGATGTCGAGCAATGTTGCAGACGTGGAGCGGAGCACCCGGTGACTGACTCGACCATCATCTACACCTACACAGACGAGGCCCCGGCCCTGGCGACGCATTCGTTCCTGCCGGTGATCCAGGCGTACGCCTCGCAGGCCGGTGTGCCCGTGACCACCCGGGACATCTCGCTGGCCGGACGCATCATCGCCCACTTCCCGGAGTACCTGAACGAGGACCAGCGCATCCCGGACGCGCTGAGCGAGCTCGGTGACCTGGCCAAGACTCCCGAGGCCAACATCATCAAGCTGCCGAACATCTCGGCGTCCATCCCGCAGCTGAAGGCCGCCGTCGCCGAGCTGCAGGGCAAGGGTTACGCGCTGCCGGACTACCCGGACGACCCGAAGACCGACGAGGAGCGCGAGATCCGCTCCCGCTACGACAAGGTCAAGGGCTCCGCCGTCAACCCGGTGCTGCGTGAGGGCAACTCCGACCGCCGTGCCCCGGCCTCGGTGAAGAACTACGCCAAGACCCACCCGCACCGCATGGGCGCCTGGACCGCCGAGTCCAGGACCAATGTGGCCACGATGGGCGAGAACGACTTCCGCTCCACCGAGAAGTCCGTCGTCATCGCCGAGGACGGCGCGCTGAAGATCGAGCTGGTCGGCCAGGACGGCACCACCACCGTCCTGAAGGAGTCCGTACCGGTCCTCAAGGACGAGGTCGTCGACGCCTCCGTCATGCACGTCGCCGAGCTGGAGCAGTTCCTCGCCGCGCAGGTCGCCCGCGCCAAGCAGGAGGGCGTCCTGTTCTCGGTGCACCTCAAGGCGACGATGATGAAGGTCTCCGACCCGATCATCTTCGGTCACGTGGTGCGCGCCTTCTTCCCGAAGACGTTCGCGAAGTACGGCGAGACCCTCAAGGCGGCCGGCCTCACCCCGAACGACGGCCTCGGCGGCATCCTGAAGGGCCTGGAGAACCTGCCCGAGGGCGCCGAGATCAAGGCCTCCTTCGACGCCGAGATCGCCGGGGGCCCGGCTCTCGCCATGGTCGACTCCGACAAGGGCATCACCAACCTGCACGTCCCGTCGGACGTCATCGTCGACGCCTCCATGCCGGCGATGATCCGCACCTCCGGCCACATGTGGGGCGCGGACGGCCAGGAGCACGACACCCTCGCCGTCATCCCGGACTCCTCCTACGCCGGTGTCTACCAGGCCGTCATCGAGGACTGCCGGGCCAACGGCGCCTACGACCCGTCGACCATGGGCTCGGTCCCGAACGTCGGCCTCATGGCGCAGAAGGCCGAGGAGTACGGCTCCCACGACAAGACCTTCGAGGTCCCGGCCGCCGGCACGGTCCGCCTGGTCGACCAGGCCGGCAACGTCCTGATCGAGCAGCCGGTCTCCCAGGGCGACATCTTCCGCGCCTGCCAGACCAAGGACGCCCCGATCCGCGACTGGGTCAAGCTGGCCGTCACCCGCGCCCGCGCCACCGGCGACCCGGCCGTCTTCTGGCTGGACGAGGGCCGCGCGCACGACGCCAACCTGATCGCCAAGGTCCGGCAGTACCTGCCGGAGCACGACACCGAGGGCCTGGACATCAGGATCCTGTCCCCGGTCGAGGCCACCAAGCTGTCGGTGGAGCGCATCCGCCGCGGCGAGAACACCATCTCGGTCACCGGCAACGTGCTGCGTGACTACCTGACCGACCTCTTCCCGATCCTGGAGCTGGGCACCAGCGCCAAGATGCTGTCGGTCGTCCCGCTGATGGCGGGCGGCGGCCTGTTCGAGACGGGCGCCGGCGGCTCCGCGCCGAAGCACGTCCAGCAGCTCGTCAAGGAGAACTACCTGCGCTGGGACTCCCTCGGTGAGTTCTTCGCGCTCGTCCCCTCCTTCGAGCAGTACGCCGAGGCCACCGGCAACGCCCGCGCCAAGGTCCTCGCCGACACCCTCGACCGCGCCACGGCGACCTTCCTCAACGAGGACAAGTCCCCGACCCGTCGCGTCGGCGGCATCGACAACCGCGGCAGCCACTTCTACCTGTCCCTGTACTGGGCGCAGGAGCTGGCCAAGCAGACCGACGACGCCGACCTGGCCAAGGCGTTCGCGCCGCTCGCCGATACCCTCGCCGCGAACGAGCAGCAGATCGTGGACGAGCTGATCGCGGTCCAGGGTTCCCCGGCCGACATCGGCGGCTACTACCAGGTCGACAAGGCCAAGGCGGACGCGGTCATGCGCCCGTCGGCCACCTGGAACCAGGTGCTGGCGTCCCTGAGCTAGTGCCTGCGGCACCTGAGTGACCCTCCGCCCCGGCCGGTACCCCCGGCCGGGGCGGAGCCGTATCCCCGCCACTGACAACGTCCCGGAGCCGCCCGTGTCCTCGTTCGCACTCCTGCCCGGTGCCCCCGCCTCGCCCGTACTGCTGCACGTGCCGCACTCGGCCCGGGCGATCCCCGCGGATGTGCGGGCCGGGATCGCACTGGACGACGCCGCGCTGGAGCGGGAGCTGGACCTCATCACGGACGCGCACACCGCGGAGCTCGCCGAGCGGGCCGCCGCGCTGGCCGCCGTCACACCGTGGCGGTTCGTGAACCGGCTGTCCCGGCTGGTCGTGGACCCGGAGCGGTTCCCGGACGAGCGGGAGGAGATGACGGCCGTCGGCATGGGCGCCGTGTACACGCGGACCACGCACCGCACCGAGCTGCGGCCCGCGGACACCGATCCGGAACCGCTGCTGGCCCGGTACTTCCGGCCGTACGCGCACGCCATGACCGAGGCGGTCGCGGACCGGCTGGCCGCGACCGGGCGGGCCGTGGTGATCGACGTGCACTCCTATCCGAGCGAGCCGCTCCCCTACGAGCTGCACGGCGGCGGGCCGCGTCCTCCGGTGTGCCTGGGCACGGACGCCTTCCACACCCCGCCGGAGCTGGCCGAGGCGGCCCGCGAGGCGCTCGCGGCCTGCGGGGAGACCGGGCTGGACAGCCCGTTCGCCGGGACGTACGTGCCGCTGGAGTTCTACAACAGCGACGCCCGGGTCTCGGCCCTGATGGTGGAGATCCGCCGGGACACCTACATGGCCGAACCGGGCGGTGCCGCCGGGCCCGGACTGGACCGGCTCGCCCTGGCCCTGGCCGCACTCGTCGACGCCGTCTGAGCCTCCACCTGGAGCATTCCCGCAGGACAGCGAGCGACGTCCGTACGAGGGTGGAGGGCATGACGACCGTGGAGACCAGTGCGCCCACCGGCCAGGAGCCCCCGCCACCCGTCCGGGACTGGCCCGCACCCGACCTGGACGGGACGGAGTTCGACCCGGTACTCGCCGACCTCATGCGCGAGGGTCCGCTGACCCGGATCCGGCTGCCGTTCGGCGAGGGCTGGGCGTGGCTGGCGACCCGCTACGACGACGTGAAGCTGATCAGCAACGACCCGCGGTTCAGCCGCACCGAGGTGACCCGGCGTCAGGTCACCCGGCTCGCGCCGAACTTCGCCCCCCGGCCCGGCTCGCTCGCCTGGGCCGACCAGCCCGACCACAACCGGCTGCGCAAGCCGGTGGCCGACGCGTTCACGGTGCGGGCGATGAAGCGGCTGCGGCCCCGCGCGCAGGCGATCCTGGACGAGCTGGTGGCGGGTGTCGTACGGGACGGGCCGCCGGCCGATCTGGTCGACCGGGTGCTGGAGCCGTTCCCGATCACCGTCGTCAGCGAGGTGATGGGCGTACCGCCCGCCGACCGCGAGCAGGTGCACACCTGGACCCGGGAGATCATCTCCACCACCGGGGCCGAGGCGGCCGATCAGGCCAAGACCGGCCTGTACGGCTGGATCACCTCCGTCGTCCGGGCCCGCGCGCACAGCGCGGACGAGGACGTCTACTCGATGCTCGGCCGGGCCGTGGCGGGCGGGGAGATCAGCGAGGAGGAGGCCGTAGGGCTGGCCGGCCCGCTGCAGATCGGCGGCGAGGCCGTCACCCACAACTGCGGGCAGATGCTGTACCTGCTGCTGACACGGCCGGAGCTGATGGAGCGGATGCTCGCGCGTCCCGACGCGCGCGGTCCCGTGCTGGACGAGCTGTTCCGCTACATCCCGCACCGCAGCACGGTCGGGCTCGCCCGGATCGCACGGGAGGACGTGGAGATCGCCGGGCACCGGATCGCCGCGGGCGAGCCGGTCTACGTCTCCTACCTCGCCGCCAACCGCGACCCGGACGTCTTCCCCGACCCGGACCGCATCGACCCCGACCGCGAGCCCAACCCGCATGTGGCGTTCGGCAACGGCCCGCACTTCTGCACCGGCGCGGTGCTGGCCCGGCTGCAGACCGAGCTGCTGGTGGACACGCTGCTGGACCGGCTGCCCGGGCTGCGGCTGGCGGTGCCGGCCGAGCAGGTGCGGTGGCGGCACAAGACGATGATCCGCGGCCCGCGGACACTGCCCGTGACCTGGTCCCGCTGACCCGTTCAGGCCCGCAGCCACTCCGTGACGATCACCTCCGCGCCGGTCCGCAGCCTGAGGGCGAACGGGCCGGCCGGTGCCGTGTCGCTGCTGAAGCGTCCCAGCGTGTCGACCGTGACCGGGCGGGCGGTCTGCGGGCCGCCGAGCACCTCGATGCGCGCCGACTGCGGCGGCAGCACCTGGCCGATCAGCCCGTCGCCGGTGACCTCGACGTCGACGGTGACCTCACCCGCCTGGAACGTCAGCATCCGCGGTGCGTCCGTGACACCCCTGACCGGCAGCGCGTCGGCGAGCGAGTCGAAGGTCAGCTCGGCGAGCTTCGCGTCCAGGTCGTGCAACGCGTAGGCGTCCAGGGCAAGTTGCCGCAGGGCGTCCGGGACCGGGTCGAGTACGGCGGCCGCCTGGCGCAGCTCCTCCTCCAGCAGGGAGTCCGCCAGCTCCTCGTCCGCCGCGTCCGGTTCCGGGAACCGATGGTCGTCGTTCACACCGCACCCCGTGCGTCCATCCGGGCCCGCAGCCGGCGCAGACAGCGCTGGCGCAGGGGACCGATGCTGCCGACCGCGATACCGAGCGCGGCCGCGATCTCCCCGTAGCTGGGCGGCGGGGAGGCCACCAGCACGCGCAGCAGCTGCCGGCAGCGCTCCCCCAGTCCCTCCAGCTCCTGCCACAGGCGGCGCACCCGCTCGGCCCGGTCCGCCGACTCCTCCGAATCGATCAGCGACTCCTCGGGCGTCCGGTCGTCGCTGGCCCGGTCCAGCACCCGCGGGTCGTCCGTCAGGGTGAGCCGGGTCAGGGCCTTGAGCACCTTCAGGCACTCGTGGCGGGTGGTACTGGCCAGCCAGGAGCCGGCCTTTTCGGGTTCACGGATCCGGCCCAGGTGCTGGGCGAAGCGGAACCACACGGTCTGATAGACCTCGTGCCCGTCGGCGTCGGAGAGCCGGTGTGCGCGCACCACCGACCACACGAGCGGACTCATCCCTTCCACCAGCGCTTTCCAGGCCGCGGCGTCCCCGTCGACGGCGGACTGGACCAACGCGCCGACCTCTGTTCGGTCCACGGCTCCACCCCTTGTGTACGGCACGTCATGGTACGCCGTGGAGCGGAGGGTTCCGGCCCTCATGCGGGCACGACCGGGGCGACGACGGGGACGGGGCGCCAGGTGGGCGGCCGGAGCGCCGTGGCGTGCGCCCCGCGCACCTCGGTGGTGTCCGTGGTGGCCGCGAGCAGACGCGTGCGCGCGGCGCGCGGGTCGCGCTCCTGGTGCGCCGTCATATAGGCGGCCACCAGGCCCGCTACGACGGGGGTGGCGAAGGAGGTGCCGCTCCACTGCGCGAGTCCGTCGAACATCACCTGGTCCGGCTTGGCCCCGGTGTTCTCCCGGCCCTCGCTGAGCACACCGGTGTGGCGCGGGAACTGGCAGGTGCAGGGGTAGTCGAAACCGAACCGGCAGGCGTCGTAGGTGGAGTGCTGGTAGACGTACGGCACGGGGGTGCCGAATCCGGTGAGGCCACTGGTGAGGCGTTCGCCCGGGGCGTAGGCCCGCACCCAGGGGCCGTGGTTGCTGAAGCAGGCCGCGCCGTCGCCGTCCGCGCGCAGCGCGCCGACCGACAGCACACTGTCCGCGTACTCGGGCAGGGCGGCGTAGGCGGCGGGCCAGAACGGTGTGTCGCTGGCGTTGTTGCCGGCGGCGGCGACCAGCAGGGTGCGCTGCTCGCGCAGTTCGCGCACGAACGCGTCCAGGCCGATCAGGCCGTCGCCGCCCTCGGTGGGGGTGCCCGCGGAGAGGCTGATGATGTCGGGCCAGCCGCCCTGGTCGACCGCCTCGAAGAGCCGGGCGCCGAACTCGGACTCCAGGATCGCCCCCGCGTCGTTCAGGGTGCCGCGTACGGTCACCTCGCTGTTGGGCGCGACGGCGGCGATGATCCCGGCGATGAAGGTGCCGTGGCCGACGTACTGGCGCAGCAGGCCGTCGGCGTCGGTCTCGGCGGTCTGGGCGTCGCCCGTGGTGTGGGCGAGCAGCGGGTAGGAGCGGTGGTCGTGCACCAGGCCGGTGTCGATGACGAGGACGCCGACGGCGCTGTCCGCGTGGTAAGCGGCTTCGGCGGGGGCCGGGTTGGCCGGCCCGGTGCGCGCGACGGGCACCGGCTCGTCGCCGGGGCAGGCGTTGACCGCGATGTGCACCACGTGGTTGCGGCCGACCAGCCGGCGCCCCCGGCGGTCCTCGGCCTCCCGCAGGGCCCGCAGCGCGTGCGGGACGGCGTCGTCGCCGGCGTCCGGGGCGCCGATGCGGATGCGGGTCACGCCGGTGCGGTTGGCCTCGGGGCCGTCCCGCCGGACGTGGTCGGGAACCAGACCCTCGGTCGCGGTGAAGTGGGCGCGCACGGTGTCCTCGACGACGCGGGCATCCTCGCCGTCCCGGGCCAGGACGACCCCCTTCTCGTACAGGAAATGGGCGTCCTGCTCCGGGCCCATGGCCAGGGCCACGTCCGGCAAGGAGCGTTGGATGTGCTGGAACTGCTCGTGGAATCGCTGTGGTGCCATGGTGTGTCCTCCCCCTGCAGACGGTGTTCGACAGTGAGAGTCGTGGGGCCACCGTCTGATACACCAGGCCACTACCATGCGAGACGTGACAGCGGGAAGCGAGTCGGTTCTCGAACTGCTGCCCTTGGTGTTCGCCGACCCGGGCGAGGCCCGGGCACGCGCGGAACAGGTGCTGGGGGCCGGTCCGCCGCCGCTGCACGCCAGCGTCGCCCACCAGGTGCTCGGCATCTGGCAGCGGGACTTCGGCGATCTGCGGATCGCGCTCCGGCATCTGCGCCGTGCCCGGGACCTGGCCGCGCGCGCGGAGTCGGCCGACCGTGAGGCGGATGTGCTCGCGACGCTCGGAGTCGCACTGGTGCACGCGGGGCGCACGCGGCAGGGGCTCACCTCCTTCGAGCGCGGGGTCGCCCGGGGCAGCGGACACACCCGGGCCCGGGTGCTGTACCGGCGGGCGTACGTGTGGTGGGTGCTCGGGCGTCACCGGGAGGCACTGGAGGACGTGCGGCGGGCGCTGCCGGTGCTGCGGCAGGCCCGCGACGACATCTGGACCGCGCGGGCGCTGACCCTGCGGGCCACCGTGCATCTGGCGCTCGGCGCGGTGGACCGGGCGGTCGCGGACTTCACGGCGGCGGAACGGCTGTGGGACACCACCGGCCAGGAGCACGACAAGGCCGACGCGGTGGAGAGCCGGGGCCTCGCCGCGTTCCGGACCGGGGACATCCCGGCGGCGCTGCGGCTGCTGGACGAGGCCGAGGAGCGGTACGCGAAACTCGGCACCCCCACCTACATGCTGTCCATCCGGCGCTGCGAGGTGCTGATGGCGGCCGGACTCGCCCCGGAGGCGCTGGCCGAGGCGGACGCGACGATCGCGCTGCTGGACCGGATCGGCGGGCAGTCCACCCGCAAGGCCGAACTGCTGCTGGCCGCCGCGCGGGCCGCCCGCTCGGCCGGAGACGCGCACACCGCCGTGGCGCGCGCCGCCGTCGCCGTACGGCTGTTCGCGGCGCAGCGGCGGATGTGGTGGGAGACCCACGCACGGCTGGTGCTGATCGAGGCGCGGGTGGCGGCCGGGCGCCGCTCGGGGCGGCTGGTCGCGGACGCGGTGGCGGTCGCCGCGAAGCTGGCCTCCTTCGGATCGCCCGCCGCGCCGGAGGCGTCGCTGCTCGCGGGCCGGATCGCGCTGGCGCTGGGCTGGACGGCCGACGCGGAACGGCATCTGGCGGTGGCCGCGCGCAGCCGGCACGGCGGGCTGCCGCCGGCCCGGATGACGGGCTGGGCGGCGCAGGCGCTCCGGGCACGCGCGGCCGGGTCCCGGCGGGGCGTGCTGGAGGCCTGCCGGCGCGGCCTGGACGTGCTGGACGACCACCGGATGACACTCGGCGCCTCCGAGCTGCGGGCCCACGCCACCGCGCAGGGCGCCGAACTGGCCGCGCTGGCCCAGGAGGTGAGCCTCGCCCACGGCACACCGCGCCGGCTGCTGGAGTGGAGCGAGCGGTGGCGGGCGACCGTGCTGTCCGCGCCGCCCACCCGGCCGCCCGCCGACCCGGCGCTGCTCAGCGGTCTGACCGCCTACCGGGAGATCGCGGCCCGCGCCGAGGAGGCCCGGATGGAGGGCCGCCCCATACCCGCGCTGGAGCGCGAACAGCGGCGCCTGGAACGGGAGATCCGCTCCCGCACCCGCCACATACGCGGCGCCGCCCCGCACGAGGGCGACCGCTTCGACGTGGCCCGCCTGCTGCACCGGCTCGGCGACGCCCATCTGGTGGAACTCGCCGTGGTCGACGGCCGGGTGCACGTCCTGTTGTGCGGCCAGGGCCGGGTAAGGCGGTTCGCCGGCGGCTCGCTGGCCGAGGCGGTGGCCGAGGCCGAGCACGTCCAGGCCGGACTACGGCGACTCGCCCACCCCGGCGCCGAGGCACGACTGCCGCTGGTGGAGGCCGCAGGACTGCGCCTGCAGGAGCTGCTGCTGGCCGGCGCGGCGGCACACCTCGGCGCGGGTCCGGTGGTGATCGTCCCGCCCGGGGCCCTGCACCGGGTGCCGTGGGCCCTGCTGCCCGCGCTGCGGGACCGCGTCCTCAGCGTCTCGCCCTCGGCGGGCAGCTGGCTGCGCGCCCGCGAGACCGAGCCGCCGCGCGGCGGCCGGCACGTGCTGGTGCGCGGCCCCGGCCTCGCGACCGGCGGCGCGGAGGTGTCCGAACTGGCCGCCCGCTACGGCACGGCGACCGTCCTGGAGGACGACGCGGCCCAGGTCCCCCGTGTCCTGGAGCACCTGGACGGCGCGGCTCTCGCGCACATCGCGGCCCACGGCACGTTCCGCGCGGACAGCCCCCTCTTCTCGGCCCTGCGCATGGCCGACGGCCCGCTGATCGTGCACGACTTCGAACGCCTCGCCCGCAGCCCCTACCGGATCATCCTCTCCAGCTGCGACACGGCCCGCCTGGCGTCCGTGGGCGCCGACGAACTCCTCGGCCTGGTCACCGCGTTGCTGCCACTGGGCACGGCCGGAGTGGTGGCGAGCAGCGCCCCGGTCAACGACGCGGCCGTGGTGCCCCTGATGCTCGCCCTGCACAAGGGCCTCGACACGGGACTCTCCCTGGCCGAGGCCCTCCGAGACGCCCGCACCACCCTGCCCGAGGACGCGGTGCACCAGGCGACGGGCTGGGCGTTCGCGGCATTCGGGGCGGCGTGAGAACGCCCTACGCGGATTCACACAGCAACGGCAACGCTCCCCGGTCACCGGTACCAAGCCGGCTGTACGCGCTGTACAGATGATTCCCCACAGTCCGCACGGACAAAGTCAACCGCTCGGCGATCTCCCGATTGCTCAGCCCCGCCGCCGCAAGCGTCACGATCTGCCGCTGCCGGGCCGTGAGTTCCCCGAGCACCAGCCCCGCCAACGCCGGCGTGCGCGCGCCCTGGCACCGCCGCGCGAGCGCGACCGCCCGGGTGCGGGAGACCCGCGCCGCACGCGGATCCCGGTGTACCCGCACCGCCTGCGCACGCGCCTCCGCCGCGAACAACAGGAACCCACGCTCCTCAAGCCCCTCGGCGGCACCATCCAGCGCGGCCCCGTCCCCCCGCGCCAGCGCCTGCGCGTGCCGCGCGAGGACACTGCCCGCCGGCAGCCGCCCGGCGACCCCCTCGGGCGCATCGAGGCGTACGGCCTCGTACCGGGCATACGGGTCGTCCCCACGGCCCGCGCTGAACTCGCCGCCGGTCAGGCGGAGTTCCTCACCACATCCCGGATCCCCCGGCGCCCCCCGCAACCCCTCCCGAGCCCAGGCGGCGGCGTCCCGTACCTCGCCCCGCAGCCGGGCGAACCGGGCGCGGACGGCGGCGTAACCGGCCGGCAGCACCGTGCCCTCCGCCACCAGCCACTCCCCCACCGGCGCCGGCACCGGCCGGACGTCCAGGTGTTCGATCCGCCGCAGGAGCAGTCGGCGTTCGGCCTCCAGGGCCGGTCCGTACCCGGCAGGGGCACCGGCCGCCAGCCGACGGGCGCGCAGCCGGCCGGCCAGGGCGCGCAGGGCCGGTCCGTGCAGCGGGTGGGCGAGGGTGACGGAGCCCTGGTCGTCGGCCTGGATCAGGCCGTCCGCCTCCAGGCTCTCCAGGACGTCCGGATCGAGGTCGTCCGCGGCGGGCGGCAGCGGCTCGGCGAACGCCAGGCGTTCCAGCGTCTCCCGTTCGGCACGCGCGGAGCGCTCCAGCACCGGGGCGAGCCGCTCGCGTACGGCCGGGGTGACCGGCAGCGCGCCCCGCCAGGCCCGCTCCTGCGTGCCGGGAACCGGAAGCAGCCGCCCGGCCGAGCCGAGCGCGGCGACCAGGTCGCGCAGCAGCCGCAGGTCGCCGCAGCAGATCCGGTGCAGGCGGCGTACGGTCAGCGGTTCGAGGCCTTCGGCGGCGAGCAGCCGGGCGACGTCCTCGCAGGGCAGCGGTTCGAGGGGAAGCCGGGGCAGCAGCTCCCCGGTCCACAGCCGGGACACCGCGGCGGGCGCGGACCCGTCGTCCGCCGCGGCGACGACGAGCCGGGTACGGCCGTGCACGGCGAGCTGGTGGACGAGGGCGGCGGAGGCCTCGTCGAGCAGATGGGCGTCGTCCACGACGAGGAGCCGTACGGCGGCCAGGATCCGCAGCGCGCGCTGTGGTGAGACGGTGTCGGGCAGCAGGTGGGCGAAGGCCGCGAAGGGCAGGCCGCGGGCCTCGGGCGTGCCGGTCACCCGGACGTGCTCCGTGCCCCGGACGGCCTCCGCGATCAGCCGGGTCTTGCCGTGGCCGGCCGGTCCGGTCACCACGATGCCGGGCCGGCCGGCGGCCGAGGAGGTGCGCACCAGCTGCAGTTCCTCCTCCCGGCCGGTGAACGGCCAGGGCACCGGCAGCGTCTTCGCGTCCTGTTCGTAAGTCCTCACACTGTGCTGAGCGCGCCTGCTCACGTTTGATACAGGGGGACTTGAGTAGTCCCCGACTCAGGCGCCCGGCGCGGGCGGGCGGCACGCTGGCCGCATGACCCGACGTCTCTGCTCGCTGCCGCGGCAGCCGGTCCCGTGCTTCGCACCGGGGCTGACCGCCGAGCGGCTGGGCGCGCTGCTCGCCGGGCGGCGGATGTGGGTCAACGGCACGGTGCTGCACTACGCCTTCTTCGACGGCTCCGACGACTGTGCCGCCTCGGTGATCCCGGTGCCCGGGACCGGTGAGCTGCGCCGGGTGCCGTGGGCCGGCGGCGAGGAGCAGCGGGACGCGGTCCGCGACGCCTTCCGCGAGTGGCAGGGGCTCGGCATCGGCGTCTCGTTCGCCGAGGTCGGCGACCGGCGCGAGGCGGAGCTGCGGATCGGGTTCCAGGCCGGCGGCGGTACCTGGTCGGCGGTGGGGCGGGAGGCCCTGTCGGCCGGCCGGAGCGAGCGCACCATGAACCTGGGCTGGGACGTGACCGGACCCGGGGAGCGGGCCACGGTCCTGCACCAGATCGGGCACGTGCTCGGCATGGTGCACGAGCACCAGAGCCCGTACGCCGGGCTCCACTGGGACGACGAGGCCGTGTACGCCGAGCTGGCGGGTCCGCCGAACTTCTGGAGCCGGGAGACGGCGTACACGAACGTGCTGCGCGAGCTGGACGCCGGCGAGGCGAGCTGCTCGGTGTGGGATCCGCAGTCGGTGATGACGTTTCCGTTCGGGCCGGGGCTGGTGCTGGAGCCGGAGCAGTACCGCGGGGGGCTGTCTCCGTCCGGTGGCCCGTCCCCGGCCGACAAGGAGTTCGTGCTGCGCTGGTACCCGCCCGCCGAACCGGCGGGGCCTGCCGTGCTGGTGCCGTTTCGGTCGGCGCCGCTCGGTCTCGGCCCCGGCGAGCAGGCCGACTTCACCGTCGAGCCGCCGGAGACCCGCGACTACACCGTGGGCGCCTTCGGCGACGCCGACACCGTGCTCGTGGTCTTCGAGGAACGCGACGGGGAGCCGCGCTTCCTCGCGGGGCACGACGACGGCGGCAGCCCGGACAACGCCGCCGTCAGGGTCCGGCTCGTCAAGGGCCGGCGCTATGTCGTCCGGGTCCGCCTGTACTCGACGTGGGGATCGGGAGAGACAGCGGTCATGTGCTGGTGACAGCACAGGGACGACGACCACGGTCCGGCGCCGGGGGAGCGGCCGCGGACGTCACCTACGGGGGAGGTGACGTCCGCGGCCACGCCGGTGTCCTCAGGGGAACTTCACGACGCGGCCCGCTCGGACGAGCCGGCGGAGCCGGTGTCCGGGTGGGCGAGGCCGAGGTGGTCGCGCAGGGTCGTGCCCTCGTACTCGGTGCGGTACACGCCCCTTTCCTGGAGCAGGGGTACGACCTTGTCGGCGAACGGGTCGAGACCGCCGGGGGTGATGTGCGGGACGAGGATGAAACCGTCGGAGGCGTCGGCCTGCACGAAGTCGTCGATGGTCTGCGCGACGGTGGCCGGGGAACCGACGAAGGTCTGCCGGTTGCCGGTGTTGATGACCAGGTCGCGGATGGACCACTTGTTGGCCTCGGCGAGCTGCCGCCACTCGCGGGCGACGGCGATCGGGTCCCGGTACATGCGGACCTGGGCGCGGCCCCGGGAGATGTGGTCCTCGCTCACCACCGGGTCGACGTCGGGCAGCGGGCCCTCCGGGTCGTACGCCGACAGGTCCCGGTTCCAGACGAACTCCAGGTGCTTGATGGCGGTCGCGCCGCTGACCTGCTGCCGGCGCACCTCGCGGGCGAGTTCGGCGGCCTCCTGGTCGGTGTCGCCGAGGACGAAGGTCGCGGCGGGCAGGATGAGCAGCTGGTCGGGCCTGCGGCCGTACGTGGCAAGGCGGGACTTGACGTCCCTGTAGAAGGCCTGGCCCTCCTTCAGGGTCGAGTACCGGCTGAAGATCGCGTCCGCGCTGGACGCGGCGAACTCGCGGCCCTCGTCGGAGTCGCCCGCCTGGAAGATCACCGGCCGGCCCTGCGGGGAGCGCGGGACGTTGAACCGGCCGTGGATGTCGAAGTGCTGCCCCTGGTGCGTGAAGGCGCCGGCCCGGGCGTCCTTCAGGAAGGTGCCGGTGGTTGGGTCGGCGAGGATCTCGTCGCCGCGCCAGGAGTCGAAGAGTTCGTTCGCGGTGGCCAGGAACTCCTTGGCGCGGGAGTAGCGCTCCTCCTGCGGCAGGAAGCCGCCGCGCCGGAAGTTCTCGCCGGTGAAGGCGTCCCAGGAGGTGACCACGTTCCATGCGGACCGGCCGCCGGAGAGGTGGTCGAGGCTGGCGAACTGGCGGGCCACCTCGTACGGCTCGTTGAACGTGGAGTTGATGGTGCCGGTCAGGCCCAGCCGGTCGGTGACGGCGGCCAGCGCGGCGAGCACGGTGAAGGTGTCCGGGCGGCCCACGACATCCAGGTCGTATATCTCCCCTCCCTGTTCGCGCAGCCTGAGTCCCTCGGCGAGGAACAGGAAGTCGAACTTGGCGCGTTCGGCGGTCTGCGCGAAGTGCACGAAGGAGCGGAACTCGATGTGGCTGCCGGCGGCCGGGTCGCTCCACACGGTGGTGTTGTTGACTCCGGGGAAGTGGGCGGCCAGGTGGATCTGCTTCAGCGGCTTGCTCATGGGTGCGGGCGTCCTCTCCGGCTGCTCAGGCGGTGGCTGCTGCGTAGCGGTTGGCGGGGCGGGCGAGGCCGAGCAGGCCGCGGAGGGTGTCTGCCTCGTAGGCGTCCCGGAAGCGGCCCCGGCGCTGGAGTTCGGGCACCAGGTCGCGGCTGATGCGGGGCAGGTCGTGGCCGGCGACCGCGGGCCGCAGCCGGAACCCGGTCAGTCCACCCTGCGCCAACTCCTCCAGCAGATCGGCGAGTTGTGCCGCCGTACCGGCGAAGATCCGGGCGTCGCTGCTGTACGGCTCCCCCGCTGGCGCGTCCAGCCGCTCCCGCCGGGCCTCCGCCTCCGCACGGCTGTCGTCGAGGAGGACCACGAGGTCGCCGAAGATGTGCAGGGGTTCGGCGGCACGGCCCGCCGCCTGCTGCTCGGCACGGATCTCGGCGACGATCGCGCGGGCCTGCTCCACATCGTGCGGGGTGACATAGCCGACGTCGGCCTGGCGTGCCACGAGCCGGTACGGGACGGTCCGGTGGGCGAGGGCGGTGACCAGCGGCTGCCCCTGCGGCGGGCGGGGCGTGATGGAGGGGCCCTTGACGCTGAAGTGGCGGCCCTCGAAGTCGATGTAGTGCAGCTTGTCCCGGTCGATGAAGCGGCCCGTCGCCACGTCCCGGATCTCGGCGTCGTCCTCCCAGCTGTCCCAGAGCCGGCGCACCACTTCCACGTAGTCGGCGGCCTCGTCGAACAGACCGGTGATCACATCCCGCGCCGCCGGGCCGTCGTAGGCCTCGATCCGGCCGATGGTACGGCGGCCGAAGTGGGCGGCCTCGTCGGGCCGGGCGGTGATCTGCACGCGCAGGCCCGCGCGGCCGGTGCTGACGTAGTCGAGGGTGGCGATCGCCTTGGAGATGTGGAACGGCTCGGTGTGCGTGGCCACCACGGTCGGCACCAGGCCTATGTGCCGGGTGAGCGGGGCGACGCGGGAGGCGATGAGGACCGCGTCGAGCCGGCCGCGCACCTGGTCGGTGCGCTCGTCGGGGTAGAAGAGGTGCGAGGACTGCGGGCCGAGGCCGTCCTCGATGGTGACGAAGTCGATGAGGCCGCGTTCGGCCTCGGCGACCAGGCCGGCCCAGTAGCCGGCGGTGAACAGCTCCCGGGGGCGGGCGACCGGCTCGCGCCAGGAGGCGGGGTGCCAGCCGGTGCCGTCCAGGGCGACGGCAAGGTGCAGCTGAGACGGGGAAGTTGAGGACACGGCGGTGCCTTCCTTGATGTCCGTGAGGGAACGCCGGCTCGCAAAGGGGGGGTGTCGGCGAGGCGAGGGCGAGCGCGGCGGCAGGGGAAACCCGGGCCGGAGCCCGGGGAAGGAGTCAGCGGCGACAGAGCGCGGCGGACACGCGCTGCAGGTCTATGTGCGGCCGGGAGTGCAGACGGACGGAGCGGTACGGGTGCTGGACGCGCAGCGGCAGTACACGGGTCACGCCGTCACCTCCGTCCGCCGGGCGCGGGCGGCGGGCCTTCTCGGCGGCCGTCCTCGCGGATCTCGTCATGACTCACAACGCCCCGCCGGCGCCGGTTGTTCCCGCGCCCGACTGCGCTGTTGACGCGGAGCAGATCGACGGCGCGGTCGGCGACGAGGAGCCCGGCGTACGACCGTACGCGGCCCTGGGCGCGGCTCGCGGCCCGTCCGCCCAGTGGGCGTCACCCGGGCGCGCTCACCTGTGGGAAGCGTTCTCGGCATCCGCCGCGTGGCCCGCCCAGTCCAGGATCTGGACGGCGGCTCCGGCGGCCTCCAGGCCCTGGCAACGGCCGTGGTGGCGGCGGGAGATGCCGTCGAGGTCGAGATGGCGGCCGAAGGCCGGGTGGGCGGCCAGGCGGCGGGCGTAGGCCCACAGGGCACGGTGGCCGGCGATGCGGTGCACGGCGGAGGCGTCCAGATGACAGCGGTGGACGGTGTCCAACTGCACCAGCGCCACCCACAGTTCGACGTCGGCGGCGGTACGCCGGCCGTCGACGAGGTACTCCTCGCCGGCCAGCCGGTGCTCCAGCCGGCCCAGGGTGTCGAGGAGCACGTCGAGCGCGGCGGCCCGCTCGGCCGGGTCCGCTCCGGCCCGCCCGGCACGCTGCGCGGCCTCCTCGATCCCCTCGGCACACATCCGCTCGACCGCCTCGATCACGGACTCCAGGCCGTACGGGTACAGGGAGACCCGGCCCTCGTGCGGGAAACGGTCGAGGTCGCGCAGGATGTCGGGAGCGTGGCTGCTCACGATACGGCCGGACCAGTCGTCGCTGAGCACGGGCCCGAGGGCCGGTCCGGTGTAGTGGTGGGCGCTCGCCTCGTACAGCGGGCGCAGCGCCGAGTGGCCGCCGCCGGGACAGTCCGGGACGGCGGGCAGGAAGGTGACGGGACAGCCGGTGTCCAGGCCGAGGAGGCTGTGTCCGACGGCGAGGCGCAGCCCGGCGGGGCAGGCGGTCGACAGATGGAGCCGGTAGCGGTGCGGCACGGCGTGGTGGCCGCTGCGCGCGTCCCGGCCGAGCCTCCCCCGGAAGACGGGTGCGGCGCGATGGACGGTCGGGACGGCGGCGAGCGGAGTGACGGACATACGTCTCCCTGGGTGGTGGACATGCGAAGGTGCGCACCGGCGGGCGGCGCCGGCCGGCGGGCGCGAGGGGGCCGGCTCAGCGCTGGAGGCTGATCGCGCTGCAGACGCGCAGCAGGTCGATGTGACGGCGGGAGGTGAGCAGGGCCGCGCGCAACGGCGTCCGGCCCGCTGGGCCGGTGACCGCTTCGAGGCGCACCATGGTTCCCTACCAGTCCACTAGGTTTCCCTGACTGGAGTGTCGATCCGCCTCCAGGCGGCGTCAAGGGGGCGTCCACGCCTGGAGCAGGGGACGTTGGCCACGAAAGACTCCCAGTCTTGCGCCATGTGACATAGTACTGCGCGCCCCGGGGATGGGCGGACCGGATCACGACCGCGTGTGCGGGCCCGCGGTGGCCGGGCAGCACCGCACATCTCGCGGTGTGCAGCCCTTCTGACCTCACTTTTTGCATGATCGGATGGGCGCCGCAGGACAAGGAACGGCGATTTTGTGCCGGACCGGGGCGTCCCCGACCATGGCAGGCGTCCCGGCGATCCCGGGACGTCTGTTCGATGAGAGGTCCACCCCCCATGCACGTCACCGGAACCGTCCCGCCGTCGGCTCCGGCCCCTTCGGAGAGCCACGCGGTTCCCACAGCGGGCACCCCTGGCGACAGCAGCAAGCACGCGCGTCGCTTCGGCCTGCCGGTCGCCACCGCGCTGGTCATGGGCAACATCATCGGCGGCGGCATCTTCCTGCTCCCCGCCTCCATCGCCCCCTACGGCACGGTCAGCCTGGTCGCCTTCGCCGTCCTGACCGCCGGCGCCATCGCACTGGCCCTGGTCTTCGGCCGGCTCGCCGCCCGCGACCCCCGTACCGGCGGCCCGTACGTCTACGCGCGCGAGGCCTTCGGCGACTTCGCGGGCTTCCTCGCCGCCTGGTCCTACTGGATCACCACCTGGGTGTCGAACGCGGCGCTCGCCGTCGCCGCCGTCGGCTACCTGGACGTGCTGATCCCGGTGGGCGACCACCGCTGGACCGCCTGCCTGGCCGCCCTGGCCCTGCAGTGGCTGCCCGCCCTCGCCAACTTCGCCGGCACCCGTTACGTGGGGGCCGTCCAGCTCGTGTCGACGGTGCTGAAGTTCGTACCGCTGCTGCTCGTCGCGGTCGGCGGTCTGTTCTTCTTCGACCCGTCCCGGCTCGGGCCGTTCAACGCCAGTGGCCACAGCGCCGTCGGTGCCGTCTCCGCCTCCGCCGCCCTGCTGCTGTTCTCCTACCTCGGGGTGGAGTCCGCCGCCGTCAGTGCGGGCGAGGTCCGCGACGCCCGCCGCAACGTGGGGCGCGCCACCGTCATCGGCACCGCGGGCGCCGCGCTGGTCTATCTGCTGGGCACGCTGTCCGTCTTCGGCACGGTCGCGCACGACCGGCTGATGACCTCCACGGCCCCCTTCTCGGACGCCGTGAACACGATGTTCAGCGGCAGCTGGGGCGGTACGGCGGTGGCGCTGGCCGCGCTGGTGTCGATGACCGGATGCCTGAACGGCTGGACGCTGCTGAGCGCCCAGACCCCGTACGCCGCGGCCAAGGACGGCTTGTTCCCGGCCGCCTTCGCCCGCCGCCGCCGGGGTGTGCCGACGGTCGGCGTCGCCGTCACGGTCGTCCTCTCCTCCCTGCTGACCGCGTACAACTACCTGTCGGGCTCGGCGAAGGTCTTCGACGTCCTGGTCCTCGTCACCACGTTCACCGCGACCGTGCCCTATCTGCTGGCGACGGCGGCGCAGCTCTTCCACCTGGTATCCGGCAGGTCGGTGGACCGCGCGCGGCTGGTGCGGGACTCGGTGATCACCGCGGTCGCGGCGGCCTTCTCCCTCTGGCTGATGGCCGGCGCCGGCTACGCGGCGGTGTACCAGGGCGCGCTGTTCCTGTTCGCGGGCGTCATCGTCTACGCGGTGCTGGCGGCCCGGCAGCACCGCCGGCCCGCGGAACCGGCCGAAGCGGTGTCCCCCGCCCCGTGATCCGCCGACGGGTACGGGAAGGTGGGCGTGCTCTTCGCGGCCCTGGGCCCCGCTGCGCCCGGCTCACTGCTCAACGCCGTGCGGGGGCCGAGACTCCACGCCCTGCAGCGGTCTTCAGCGGGGGCGGCGCCGCTGTGGCGGGGTCAGTGAGGGACGGGCGTTGAGGGCGGCCACGTCGTTGCCGGCCCGGCTGCGGTACGCCGAGGCGATATCGCCGTAGATCTGGCGGAGGTCGTCGCCACGGGGGCCGGAGCGGGTCAGGACGGACTGCCGGACCTGGCGTTCCGCGCTGTCCATCTCGCGGGCCGCGAGGACGGCTCCCCGGGTGGCGTCGCCTCGCGCCGCCTCGTATCGGCGCAGTGCCTCGGCCAGGTCGCCGGTGGCCAACTCGTAGGCCAGCACGCGGCCGTCGACCACCGCCTGCGAAGCGCCGTTCGCTCCGACGGGGTACATCGGATGGGCCGCGTCCCCCAGCAGCGTCACCCGGAAATCCCCCCACCGGTCGAGCGGATCGCGGTCCACCATGGGGTACTCCAGGATCTGCGGGCTGCGGGCGACCAGCCGGGCGATGTCCAGCCCGTCGACCCGCCAGCCCTGGATGTGCGGGAGGACGTCGGACAGCCGGCCGGGGCGGTTCCAGTCGGCCCCGTCGGCGAGCGGCTGGGGGTCGGCGACCGCCACCTGGCACACCCAGTTGACCAGGGTCCGCCCGTCCTTCTCGCTCGGCCGGGAGATGGGGTAGGCGATGAACCGCACACGTCGGCCGTCGTCGGCGTGGATCATCGATCGCCCGGTCAGGAACGGCCCGTCCTCCACGGCTCCCCGCCACATCACGCTTCCGGACCACCGCAGGGGGTGCTGCTCGGGGTGCAGCCGGGCGCGCACCGCCGAGTGGACCCCGTCCGCGCCGATCAGCAGTTCCCCGCTCAGCTGCTCCTCGCCACCGGTCGCCCGGTCGGTCGCCCGGACCACCACCGTGCCGGCGGCGGAGCGGAAGTCCTCGACACGAACGCCGGTGCGGACCGCGTCGTCGCCCAGCCGTGCCCGGACCGCGCGCAGCAGCACCATCTGCAAGCGGCCCCGGTGCACCGAGTACTGCGGCCAGTGGTAGCCGCGGCCCGTTCCGCATGGTTCCTGGTAGAGCCGCCTCCCCCGCTGGTCCACATAGACCAGTTCAGCGGTGGGAACACCGACCTCGTCCAGTTCCTCGCCCAGGCCGAGCTCGATCAGCTCCCGCACCGCGTGGGGCTGGAGGTTGATGCCCAGGCCCATCGGGCGGATCCGGGCCGCGCTCTCCAGCACGGTGGCGTCGATCCCCGCGGCGTGCAGACTGAGGGCGCAGCTGAGCCCTCCGATTCCCCCGCCGGCGATGAGTACCTTCATGACGTGCGACCTCCACGATGTCCGAGGATCGACGGCGAACGGCGAGTGATCCGTGCCGCCTCTGCCCGGGAGAACCCCGCAGCGATCAGGTGGAGCGAGCACAGCTGCGCCGGGGCCAGCGCATCCAGCGGACACCCGGCTGGGGCGGCCGAGCAGGTCTCCCGCCCCCGGCCTACCGACAACCAGGCGTCGGTGACCGTCTGGTAGAGCATCAGCCGCAGCCCGGTCTCACCCCCGAGTACGCCGGAGCCCCGCTCGTGGGCGAAGACCCGTTCATAGGCGTCGAGGACGAGTTGCTCGGCCCGTTCCCGGTCTCCGCTCAGCCCGCGGGCATAGGCGTACAGGCCGTCGAGGTGATCGATTCCGCATGCTCCGAGATCCGACATGCCCATGACCCCTCCGTCGCACCCGATCGCTGCCTCTCCCGACCTCACTATGCGCGAGGGCGTCACCAGAAGTCCAAGAGCTGACTTGTCTTACTGCTAGCATTTCTGCTTATGGAGCTAAGGCAGCTGAAATATCTCGTCACCGTGGTGGAAGAGGCCAGCTTCACGCACGCGGCGGCCAAACTGCATGTGGCCCAGCCGGGTGTCAGCGCCCAAGTACGGCAGCTGGAGCGGGAGTTGGGCGAAACCCTGCTGGATCGCTCCGGTCGCACCGTCCGCCCGACCGCGGCCGGGGAGGCGATACTCCCCTATGCCCGGGCCGCACTGGCGGCGGTGGACGGCGCGCGCGCCTCCATCGACGAACTCACCGGGCTGGTCCGCGGCCAGGTCCGGGTAGGGGTGCTGCCCTCCATGGCGTCCATCAACCTGCCCGACATGTTGGCGGGTTTCCACCACCAGCACCCGGACGTGGACATCTCGCTCGCCGAGGGCACAGCCGAGCATCTGGCCCAGGAACTCCACGCCGGCCGCCTGGACTTGGCGCTGCTCGGAGCGGGGGTACTGCCGCCGGGCGTGGCGACTCAGGTCGTCGCGGACGAGGCACTCGTCGCCGCGGTGCATCCGTCGGATCCCCTGGCGAAGCGGGGGAGCATCACCGCCGGGGCGCTGCGCGACCGCCCGCTGGTCAGCCTGCCGACCGGCACCGGGCTGCGGGCCTGCGTCGACGAGGCCTGTGCGGCGGCCGGTTTCCAGCCCCATATCGCCTTGGAGGCGGGCGATCCGCACATGGTGACGCGGTTCGCGGCGCGCGGGTTGGGCGTCGCCCTGGTCTCGGAGTCGATGGCCCGGGCGCACGCACCGGAGGTCATCACCGTCACCATCGCCCGTGCTCCACGGGCGCGCATCCTGCTCGCCTGGCGTGCGGACGGGCCGACCGGCCCGGCGGCGCGGGCGCTCATCCGCCACGCCCGCGCCGCCCTTCCGGACCTCTCCCGGCCCCGTCCGAACTCCGAACAGCCCGAACAGCCCGAACAGGACAGCTGAGCCCGTGTCAGGGCCGGAGCCGGCGAACCGTCCAGCCCTGGCCTTCCCGGTCGTAGCCGAGCCGGCGGCGCAGACGGCCCGCGCCGACCGACCAGAACTCGACCGCCGCGGGCCTGAGCAGAGCCGCCGCATGATCACGGTCGAGCCGCGAGGCGCGGGTGAAAACTCCGTGAGTGCGGGCGGAGAGACGCCGTGGCGTGCCGTTGCCTGACGACCACCGCCCCTGACACCGGAGAGTCCGGAGCCCGCCCCCGGTCTGCCCCTCCTGGTCGGTCAGCCGACGCACCCGCACAGGCTCGGCCATCACACCGAACGTCACCTCCGACAGGTTCATCTCCCCGGCGATGCGTTGCCTCGTCTCGGGCGAGAGGCCGTCGCCGCCGAAGAAGACGGCGACCGGATTGGCCGGCAGCGGCCGGCGGGCGAAGGCGTCCACCACCGTGTAGTCGTGCATGCTGGTCCTCGTCCGTCGTCAGGGACGGCTGTCGGCGGCCAGGGCCGGACCCAATCCGTCCAGGGCGATCACCGAGTGAATTCCCTCGACGGTGGCCTCGACCTCGAACCGCGAACGGTGGGTGGGCGGACAGCCGATCAACTCGGCCGCGAGGTTGGGCGGCAGCGACCCGGCGGGGGGCCGCTCGCCCTCCCACACCATCACCGCGCCCCAGCGGTTGTGCTCCTGGTCGGCGATCCAGAACTTCACACGCAGCCCGGGAACCGAGGCCCAAGGCCGCACCCCGCCCTCGCGCAGATGCTCGCGCAGGCTCTCGATGGTCTGGGACGAGCCGTCCAGCTCCCACCAAGCGATGTCCACTCTCATCGATCGAGCACCCCCCGGGCGGCCTGCGCGATGATCCGCGGCCCGTCGATGGTGAGCACGGACTCCGGATGGAACTGCACGGAGGCGAAGCGGGGCCCGCGCAGCGCATGCACCTCTCCGGTGTCCTGGTCGCGGCTGACCTCGACCAGCCCGATGCCCTCCACCTCCAGCTTCTCCTCCGGGGAACGCGCCGCGAAGGTGTTGTAGAAGCCCACCCGCTCGCGGGCGCCGAAGAGGTCGATCTCCCGCTGCACGCCCTGGTTGGGCACCGGGCGGCGGGCCAGCTCCAGCCCCAGGCGCAGGCTGAGCACCTGGTGGCTCAGGCACACCGCGAGAAAGGGCTTCCGGGCCGCCAGCAGTTCCCCCACCGCCGAGCGGAGCCGGCCGATCCGCGGGTCCTCCGTCTCCCGCGGATCTCCCGGCCCGGGGCCCATCACCACCAGATCGGCCTCCCCCAAGTCGTACGGTTCGTCGAACCGGCGAATGGTCACGGCCAGCCCGGCGGCACGGAGCTGATGGCCGATCATGGCCGTGAAGGTGTCCTCCGCGTCGACGACCAGCGCGCTTCGGCCGGCCAGTCCCGGGACACCGGTCCGGTCGGCCCGCCTGACCGAGGCGTCCCGGAGCCAGAAGGAGGCGATGCCGGTGTTGCGCCGGCCCAAGGCCGCCCGCACCTCCGGGTGTTCGCGATAACACGTCCCCTGACCGGTCTCCAGGGCGCCGAGCAGGCCCGCCGCCTTGGCGCGGGTCTCGGCGACCTCGGACTCCGGATCCGAGTGCCGGACCAGCGTGGCCCCGACGTCGATCCGCAGCCGCCCGGCCGGGGAGATGTCGGCGGTGCGGATCAGGATGGCCGAGTCCAGCGCCCGCTCGCCGTTGGCGTCCCGGCCGATCAGCGCCGCCACCCCGCTGTAGTAGCCGCGCCCTCCCGGCTCATAGCGGTGGATCACTCGGCAGGCGCTCTCCAGCGGGGAGCCGGTGACGGTCGGCGCGAACAGGGTCTCGTGCAGGATCTCCCGGGCATCGCGGTCGGTGCGGCCCTCGATGAAGTACTCGGTGTGCGCCAGCCGCGCCATCTCCTTGAGGTAGGGGCCCACCACCCGGCCGCCGTCGTCGCAGATCCGGGCCATCATCTTGAGCTCTTCGTCCACCACCATGTAGAGCTCGTCGGTCTCCTTGCGGTCGGCGAGGAACTCGGTGATCCCGGACAGGGTCGGCCCGGAGGGGGGATAGCGGTAGGTGCCGCTGATCGGGTTCATCACCGCGGTGCCGCCGTGCACGGATATATGGCGTTCGGGGGTCGCCCCCACCAGGGTGCGGTCCTCGGTGTGCACCAGGAAGGTCCAGTAGGCCCCCTGCTCGCGCTCCAGCAGCCGGCGGTAGAACGCCAGCGCGCGCCGAAGCGAGTACCCGTCGATGTCGGCCTCGAAGGACCGCTTGATCACGAAGTTGGCGCCCGCCCCGCTGCCGATCTCCTCGGTGATCACACTGCGGACGGTCTCGGCGTACTTCTCGTCGGAGGTGGTGAACCGGCGGTTCGTCAGCTGTGCCGGGACGTCGGGCAGCCGGCGTACCGCCTCGGCCAGGGGCACCGACTGCTGCTCCGTGACCGTCATCGCGACCAGCGGGGTACCGTCCTCGGGGGCGCTGAAGCCGCGCTCCGCGACCTGCCGGTACGGGATCAGGACCAGGGCCTCGTGCACCGTCCCGCTGCCGGACTGCTCCGGCAGCGGGATCCCGGCCAGCGTACGCGGCTGGGAGACCTCGCCGGCCAGGACGTCCAGCGCGGGCTCCTCGCCGCTCTCCGGGCGGTACAGCAGGGCGAACCGGTCCTCGCTCAGCCCCAGGACCCGGTCGAGCAGGTCCCCGGGCCGCCGTTCCGTCCCGGTCATGCGAACACCTCCCCCGCGGTCGTCACCATTCCGCAGCGCTGAGCGGTGTAGTCGAGGGCCATCCGGTGGTGGGCCTCGCCGAAGTCGCCGAGGCCGTCTGCGACCAGGAACGGCTGGAGGTCGTTGGTGAACGCCTCCACGGCCGACATCAGCACGCCGATATGGGCGTACACCCCGCAGATCACCAGCTGGTCCCGGCCGCTCTCCCGCATCCGCTCCAGCAGCCGGGTACGGAAAAAAGCGCTGTAGCGCCACTTGGTGAACACCCAGTCCCCCGCGGCCGGCGCGACCTCGGCGACCACCTCGCGGTCTTCATCCGCGGTCCGCATCCCCTGACCCCAGAAGTCCTTCAGCAGTCCGCGCTCCCGCTCGGTCATCCGCCCCGGCTGGGCGGTGTAGGCCACCGGTACGCCAAGGTCGGCGCAGCGCTTGCGGACGGTGGCGGCGTTCTGTACCAGCTCGGAGCGCAGGGGCTCCGGCAGTGCCTGGAGGAAGTAGCTCTGCATGTCGTGCAACAGCAGCACCGCCCGGTCCGGACACAGGGTCCATCCGGCGACGTTCTCCGGCAGGCTCCCCGGTGTCGGCAACGGATAGGCGTCG
The DNA here is from genome assembly GCF_040634095.1 of Streptomyces sp. NPDC007205. Taxonomy (NCBI): domain Bacteria; kingdom Bacillati; phylum Actinomycetota; class Actinomycetes; order Kitasatosporales; family Streptomycetaceae; genus Streptomyces; species Streptomyces sp. NPDC007205. The sequence continues at coordinate 63,083 of NZ_JBEYEW010000028.1, read as the reverse complement.
ATCGGTGGAATCCCGGCCATGGCTCGCTTCTCCTTCGCTGTCATCGCCACCGCCCCCGCAGGTTCACTCGCCCCAGGCGGCGACCACCCGCGCGGCCTGCTCGGGGGTGAGCCTGGGATCGCAGAAGCTGGTGTAGCGCTCACCGACCGCGTCCAACTCGGCGGCCTCGCCCACGCATTCGGTGACCGCGTGCGGGGTGGTCTCCAGATGCAGTCCGCCGGCCACCCCGCCGGCCTTCGCCACCGCCTGCCGGAAGTGCCGGACCTCCCGCTCGACGGTCTCCACCAGCCTGGTCTTGTGCCCACTGGGCGCGCTGACCGTGTTGCTGTGCATGGGGTCGCAGAGCCAGATCACCGGGTGCCCGGCCGCCCGCACGGCTTCGACCAGCGAGGGCAGCCGGTCGGCGACCGTGTCGGCGCCCATCCGCGCGATCAGTGTGAGTCGGCCGGGCTCCCGCCCGGGGTCCAGCCGCTCGCACAGCTCGACGACCTCCTCCTGTGTCATGCCCGGGCCGACCTTGCAGGCCACCGGGTTGATCACTCCGGAGAGCATGGCGACATGAGCGCCGTCCAGCTGCCGGGTGCGCTCACCGATCCACGGCCAGTGGGTGGAAGCGAGCCAGTGCCTGCCGTCCACCGTCTCGCGCAGCATGGGCAGTTCGTAATCGAGCAGCAGCGCCTCGTGGCTGGTCCAGACCCGGGGTTCGATCTCCGGGTGCGGCGCCGGGGAGCGGCGCCAGCCGAGCTGCTCGACGATGTCACCCGCGGCCATGTAACCGGTGAGTATCCGCAGCGGATCGGGGCGGCGGCTCTCCGGGTCGGCCGCCGGCTCGTTGACCATGTGCCCTCGGTAGACGGGGAGTTCGAGACCGTCGACCTGTTCAGTGGGCTTGGACCTCGGCTTGGCGAACTGTCCGGCGATCCGGCCGACCCGCAGTACGGGCGTGTGGACGGTCATCTTCAAGGTCGCGGCCAGCAGATCGAGCACGGCCGACTTGCGCCACACATGCTCGGTGGTGCACTCCTCGGGGTCCTCGGCGCAGTCCCCGGACTGGATGATGTGGGCCTCACCGTGGGCGACTCGGGCCAGCAGGGTGCGCAGGGCAAGCACATCCTCCGCCCTCACCAGCGGCGGCCGGGCAGCGAGGATGGACCGCACGCGCCGCACCTGGGAGGGATCGGGCCACTGCGGCTGCTGGCCGGCCGCGGCTTCCTGGACCTGTGTAACGACGTTTCCCATCGACTCTCTTCCTGTGCGGATGGACGGGGCTGCCGCGTCAGGTGGGGATGCCCACCCGCCTGATCTCCGGGACGTCGAGGCCCAGAGCGCGGAACTGCCGGCAGAGGTTCATGAACTCGCGCTGCTGCTTGGTGTGTCGGGGATCTCGATGTCGAACCACCGCCAGTCCGGAAAGCACTTCAGCGACCACACGGCATGTTCAGCGAGGCGGTCCCGGCCCCGAATGACGATGGGTTCCCCGCTGTCCGTCGTCCACAGACCACCGCTGCAGCGGACATGGGCATCCTCTCGAGTCGGCCAACCAAGGCAGCGCATTCCCGCGCCGGCGTTTCGCTCATTGGTTGCTCATCGCACGTAATCGGTTGACAGCACGACTGTGTGAGCCGCACCACACGTACCGACGCATAACGGAGGCTTCTGACAGCCAGACGATTTGGCTCTTCGTTTTGCGTATACCCAGGTCACCGGCGCCGCCGACATGGCGCACCAAGGCGGAACGATCAGTTCCGAAAAGATGTTAATTGACTAACACTCAATCGCCGTGTGACGCTCTTCGGGTCGGGACCAGGCGACACCGCACCACATCGGGAGCGGTCCACCCGACCCTCCCGCAGCGTTTCAGAAGAACATACGGGGGACGGACAGAATGGAACGGAAAACTGCCTGCGGCGTCCTGGAACGCCCCATTGATCGCAGTTCAGCCCCGGAATTCCCTGCCCAACAGCATCCGGCCAGACAGCGCCCCCCGGCCGGGAAACAGAAAAGAGCCATCGCTTCGCTCTTCTCCAGCCATTACGCCCGTCTCTTGCGGCTCGCACGATTACTGGGGGCCGAGGAAGAGGCCGAGGACCTGGTGGCCGAAGCGTTCTGCGAACTGCACCGCCGCTGGACCGCGCTCCGCGACGACGAGGCCGCCGTCGGGTATCTGCGGTCCACCGTGAGCAACCTGGCTCGTATGCACATCCGTCGCAAGCAGGTGGCCCGGCGGCGCTCCCACACGCTGACCGCCGTCCCCGAGTTCTGCCGCTCCGCGGAGCAGTCGGTGCTCGCCAGCCACGGCCACCAGGCCGTGGTCCACGCCCTCGGCGAGCTCCCCCACCGGCAGCGCGAGGCGATCGTGCTGCGGTACTGGATGGAGTTCAAGGACACGGAGATAGCGGAGGCCATGGGCATCTCCAGCGGAGCGGTGAAAGTGCACATCTTCCGGGGCATGGCCGGGCTGAAGCGCTCCCTGGCCGACGGAGAGTGGTGAGCACTCATGGAGAACAGGCTCGACAGCCGCCTTGTGCCGACATCACCCTCACCATGACGGGCCGCTTCGGCGCCGGACGCCTCCACCGCCTCCTGCTTCTTCGCGGGAGCCGCGGTCACCGGGCGCACCGTCACCGTGCCCCGGCCGGGACGGGCCGAGCCGAGACGGGACGGTCTGCGGTGGGAGCGGCTTCGTCGAGGTCCTGCGCCGCACCGGGGCCCAGGTCGGCAGACCGCGACCCCCGCCAGGTCGTCGAGCACCTGCTCCGGTGTTTCACCGGGCCGCGAACCGCTCCACCACCCGGGAGAGCAGCAGGCACAACTGTCTCCGTTCCTCCTCCGACAGCCCCGCGAACGCCTCGGCCTCGATCAAGTCGAGCCTCCGCTGCGAATCCTCGGCCAGCCGCAGACCGTCAGGAGTGAGACGCAGCAGCGCCACCCGGCCATGCGAGGGGTGCGGGCGGCGCCGGACCAGATCACGCGCCTCCAACTCACCCAGTGCCTTGCTCAGCGACGGCCTGCTCACCGCCGCCCGCCGGGCCAGTTCGGCACTGGACAGGTCAGGCTCCAGCGCCAGGAAGAGGAGTATCGAATGCTGTGTCAGCGTCAATTTCAGCGGTGTCAGCAAATTTTCGGCCCGATGGCTGGTGGCCAGCCGGAGCTGCCACGCAAGATATCCGATCCGCTGGCGAGGATCCACGATGGTCAAGCCCCCACCCCATTTCTTCTCGGCGCTTCCAATCTTTACCACAGTACCCCCTCGAAGTCAGTCCCGAGTCGATGCGAAATCGAGGCTCCGGCAAGAGCCTTCGCTTCTGGCACGTATACGTTTCAGGTATTTGGCTTCCGCGCAGGCGGCACTGAATCCGAGGCGCCGATTACGGGGTGCCGTGATCAACGCTGAATTAGGCAACCGGATCTACGGCGACGCGCTGTACGTCGACTCGGACCGGCGAACCGGAGGCCTGCCGCAGAAGCAGGCCTTCTAAGCGGCAGAAAAACAAGCTCTTGGACTTCTGGCTATCCCGTGGGCACGGTAGAAGAGCCCACCAGTCGTCTCGGCTACAGAAGTTACAGAAGCCACAGAACACCGGACAGGGATCGATATGGACAGAGAGAACAGCGAGCCAACCCCACGCGGGGCCTGGCTCGCCGTGACAGTGCTCGCCGGGGGTCTGTTCGCGGCGGTGGTGTCGACCACCGTCGTCAGCGTGGCCCTGCCCACCATCGGGCGCGAACTGCACGCCGGCGCGACCCAGTTGGAATGGATCGTGGACGCCTACGTCCTGGTCTACGCGAGCCTGCTGGTGGCCGGCGGCGTCATCGGTGACCGGCGCGGTCGCAAGGGCCTGTTCCTGATCGGCGTGGCGACCTTCGGCCTGGGCGCTCTGGTGACCGGCGTCGCGCCGAACACCGGGGTGCTCCTCGTGGGCCGGGTCGTCCAGGGACTGGGGCCGGCCCTGCTGGTGCCGGGCAGCCTCACCATCATCCGCGCCATCTTCGAGGACCCGAAGAAGCGCGCCTCCGCCATCGGTCTGTGGTCGACCAGTTCCGGCCTCGCCCTGGCGGTCGGCCCGGCGCTCGGCGGGGTCATCGTCAACGGCCTGGGCTGGCGCTGGGTGTTCCTGGTCAACGTGCCCTTCAGTGCCCTGCTGGTGGCCCTGGCGGCCCGCCTCATCCCCCGGGTGGAACGCAACCCGGCGACCAGCCGCTTCGACTGGGCCGGGGCGATCCTCAGCACCCTGTCCATGGCGGCCGTCGCCTTCGGGATCATCGAAGGCCCCGACTGGGGCTGGGCCTCGCCGCGTATCCTCGCCGCCTTCGCCGCAGGCCTCGTCGCCCTCGGCCTCTTCATCGGCTGGGAGCTCCACAGGCCCGAACCACTGGTCGACGTCAGGCTCTTCCTGCGCCCCGCGTTCGCCGTGGCCAACGTCGCCGCCATGATCGTCTTCTTCGCCTTCGTCGGCGCGATCGTGTACTTCAGCGCCTACTTCCAGAACGTCCAGGGCCATTCGCCCGTCGAGGCCGGACTTGACGTCTCGGCGATCGGCGTGGCCTTCGCCCTCGCCGCGCCGCTCTCCGGCCGACTGGTGGGCCGGATCGGCCCGTTCTGGCCGATGTTCGCCGGGCTGGCGGTCAGCGGGGTGGCCACCCTGGGACTGCTGCGGCTGGGTCCGAACACCGGGATCGGCGCGATCTGGTGGGACTTCGCCCTGGTCGGCGGCGGTGTCGGGCTGAGCCTGACGCCGATGACCACCACCGCGGTCGCCTCCGTCGCGGCCTCCCGTGCCGGGATGGCCTCCGCCGTGCACAACGCGCTGCGCCAGCTCGGCCAGGTGCTCGGCGTCGCCGTCCTCGGCGTCCTCGTCTACGCGCAGCTTCCCCACGGCCACGGCGGGGGCCGCCTCGCCCCGGAAGCCGGCCGTCACTTCGTCACCGGTCTCCACCACGCCATCTGGGCCTCCGGTCTGATCCTGCTGGCCGCCGCAGCCATGGTCGCCCTCCTCGCGGCACGCAGCCGCAAGCCCGTGGCCGGCGCTCCGCGGCCCTCCGACGGCCCCGCGCACGCGGCGTCAGCCCGCGCTGACGCTCCAGCAACTCCCGTCGGCGAGCGGTGATTCACGAACGGGTTCCCGGGGCTGACGGCACGGCGATCCCGGGAGCCACCGTGACCCTGGCCGCCGCCGCGGAACGGCATCGCCCCGAGGCCTCGTCCCTGGTGGCCGGCAATGAGCCGCTGCGGCACGATGTCGTGCTCCACGAGAGCGGCAGCCTGCCGGTCCAGGTGCACAGCGCTCTCGACGACCCAGCGGCAGATGTCCCGACCAGTGCCGTGCGGGTTCCGCGGCGGGCGACTGCCGGAACGATGCCACAAGCACGGGGCGACCCTGCGGCAAACGATCGAGAGCCCTGCCTCACAAACCGTGAAGCAGGGCTCTGACGTGCGACTACGAAGCAGTCTCCGTGTCGGGACGACAGGATTTGAACCTGCGACCCCTTGACCCCCAGGAGTGAGGGGTCGCCACCCTTTCTGGGCATAACGGTCGAATCTCGGGCGCAGGGCGTGCGTCTGCGTGCGTGCCGCTCAGTGCTGCTGACACCGTGTGGTCCCCAGCTGGTCCCCAAGCGCACAAGCCCACGGCTTACTCACCACTGCCGGGACCGACGCTGCCTCGTCTACTCGCCAGCGCGCCACGATCCTCTAGCTCGTCTTGGTACCCGAGGTCTCGGCCGACCCCTCCTACCGAGGTTCGCGGCGATTGATCGCGGACACAAACAGCTTTGGAATACGTGTATGAACCACTGGTCCCCAAACTTGGTCCCCACGCGGCTCCGGGGCAGGTCGCATCGCAAGGCCCACCTGCAACACTTCGATCGCGAGCAGGTACAGGCAAGAGAGACCGTCCGCGCCGACGCCGCCGTGGGCACCATGTCCCGCGTCGACTGGCTCTGCTCACGGGCCTCGACCTCGCTGACGGCATCCTCTGTACCCCACCACCCAGGTGGTGGGGTACAGAGAGCTCCACGATCAACGGCATCGTCGCCGCAGGAAACGACTTGCCCTCCCCGACCGTCACTGACCCGTCAGGCAGGCTCTAGCCACCGACGGCGCCCCCGGTCCTAGTCGGCGCGGTCGCACTGGACTCCCCGCACTCTGCTCGACTATCACGGCTGGATCGGCCACCATTAGGCGCCCGAGTTGAGACGGCGCCGAGCCGCCTGAGTGTCACACCTACAACGCCGCACCCCGCAGACGGCCGCCGGCGCCGTTGCCTCCGAGGTTTGCCGACGGCACCTCCTCTCCGCTGGAGGGGGCCCCGCCCACGCACAGCGCTCATTCGGCGCCGCCGCCTAACCTGCTTCCCTCTCTACCGCCCCCACCCCACGAGACGTGATGCATTCTCGCCGCCGGGCTGGTCCAGACACCTAACCCCCGCAGTCAGGGTGCGTATAAACGTCCTGAAAGTCTGGCGCAGCACGTGGGAGCGAGGAGTGGGTACTTGAGTAGGTCGGCCTCCTCAATTGGTTCGGGCGGAGGCGGCACGATCTACGAGTATCGCGTTGCAGCCCTTGATTTGGTTGCCTTGCTGTGTGGCGTGAACGTGCCCGGTCTCGACGTGGTTCCGGACTCGATCTGCCTGCAGCAGGGGGGGTGAGTTCCCTCTCGACGACGTCATCGCCCTGAACCACGAGGGCCCCTACAGGTTGGCGGTAGAGCGGCAGGTCAAACGCACACTGGAGATCGTTCCGAGTAGCGATCCGTGGCGCAAGACAATGCGACAGTGAGCCTTTTCCAACCTCAGTCTGAGCTGGCCAGATGGAGGGTGAGGACCGCTTGGACGAGGCTTGTGATCCGGGTTGTCGAGCAGCGGAGCTTGCGCAGGAGCCGCCAGGACTTGAGGGTGGCGATGGCTTGTTCGACCAGGGCTCGGACCTTCGCGTGGGACCGGTTGACGGCCTGCTGACCGGCGGAGAGGCTCTTCCATCGGCCGCGGTACGGGAGGCGGACCGCGCCGCCTGCGCCCTGGTAACCCTTGTCCGCCCAGCAGTTGATGCCGGCCTCGGTCAGAGCGTCGATGATGCCGTGCTCACGGGCGGCCCGGACGTCATGGACGGCACCCGCCAGGGCCGGTGAAGCCCACAGGAGACGGCCTTGGGGGTCGGCTATGACTTGCACATTCATGCCGTGTTTCTTGTGTTTGCCCGAGTAGAAGGGACGGTCGGCGGCGATCCGGTCGATGGGCAGAAGTGTCCCGTCGAGGATCAGATACGCCTTCATCGACGCGGCCCGTACTGCTTCGGCGAGCGTGGGGGCTAGAGCGGCCAGGAGCCCAACGGCCTCCGTGATGTAGCGATAGGCGGTGGTGGTGCCGATCCCGAAGCCGGCTGCGAGCTGTGCGTAGGGCTGGCCGTTGCGGAGGTGGGCGAGGGTGAGCAGGGCCTGTCGGCCTGCGTTCAGGCGCCGCCACCGTGTGCCGAGAGCGCGCCGACGTTCTCTCAGGCGGGTGGCGAGGAAACGGAGGGCAGAGCTGGACACGCCGACGCCGGACGGGTAGACACGCATGCGAAGCCTCTGGTGGAGACGGTTCTCTTGGTCGAAACCCATCTACCAGGGGCTTCACCTGTCTGTCAGGCCAACTGCCCCACCAACGCGAGAGGTTGGAAAGGCTCACTGCCACAGCAGGGCTCCTGGTATTCGGCCGGGATCGCATCCCGAACCGCCAGGAGGCCCTGCTGTTGTGAACGCCGCTCCTGCCGTGGGCTCGCCCCGGCAGGAACGGCGTTCGGTTGAGCAAGCCCGCCGAACGCTGAGCGGCAGGCTGCTCGGAAGCGGCCTAACTCACGATCCAGACCTGGGCCGCCGCCGGGTGTGCGTCGTCGCAACTCCACTGCATGAGCTGGCTGCCGGCACCGCCGACCGTGTCGAGGCACAGATTGGTGCCCACGTGCCTGAACTTCGCGCCGATCTTCTGGTCGACGATCACGGCGGTCTCGACCCACTGTTCCGACGCCAGCCCGTCACAGAGGTACTCGTCGACGGCCTCGCCCGGAACGCTGGTGCCGTTGTTGACCTCGGCGCAGTACCCGCTCGCCTGATTCACCAGGTAGTAGGTGCCCGCCGAACCGGTCGACACGAACGCCCAGTTCTGCGTGCTGGAGCCGTTGCAGTTGGCCAGCTGAAGTCTGACGTTGAGCACCCCGCCGGGCGCGTCCACGCATTGGCTGTAGGCCATGTTCTTGATCGTGTGATAGCTGCTCGCGGCAGCGGCGGCCGTGACACGGGCGGACACTCCCGTCGTAGAGCCCGGCGTCGGCACGGCGGCACTCGCTCCCGTCGCCAAGGTAACCATGCCTGCGCAGCTCAGAAGCGTCGCCGCCAGGACGGTGATCCTGTTCTGGATCTTCATCGTCGCAACTCCTATGACTTGTCGACCGGAAACCGATTCCGTCTCGCTCGTGGACAGTGTGTTCCGGCGAAAGCTCGCAGTCGCCCTCAGTTCCAGCCATCGCTTCCTGGCTTGTTCCTCTACGTCCGAACCAACGCGAGAGGTTGGGAAAGGCTCACTGCCGCCTCCCCCACCCCTTGGCCTTTCCGCCCTCGTAAGTATTGCGATCCTCGGCCGCCCCGGAGGGCGACCGCCACCGTCAAGGCCAACTTCGTGTTCTGCACCGTCATGCAGTTGCGATCCTCGGTCACCCCGGAAAGCGACCGTCACGGCCCAGCGCTGCCACGCCTCCGTCACCGCTGCATAGTTGCGATCTCCGGTCGCCCCGAAGGGCACCGCCACTTGGAAGCGTCGGTCGTCGAGTAGTACAACGCCCAGTTGCGATTCTCAGCTGCCCCGAAAGGGCAACCGCCACCCGGCGAGCGCTCGGGCATGACCCTCGTAGAGCTGGTTGTTGCGACCCTCGGTCGCCCCGGAGGGCGACCGCCACGAGGAGGAGCGCGAGCAGCTGTTTGCCGACGTTCCGTTGCGATCCTCGGTCGCCCCCAGAGGACGACCGCCATATGTCGACCATGCCGCCCCACTCCTGCGCGGCGTAGTTGCGATCCTCGGTCACCCCGGGTGACAACCGCCACTGACGTTCGAGCCGCTGATCACGCCGTACGCCTTGACGTTGCGATTCTCGGCCGCCCCGGAAAGCGACCGCAACCGACCAGTCCGTGACCCCGGCCGCCGTTGCCCGGCAGTTGCGATCCTCGGTCGCCCCGGAGGGCGACCGCCACAGCCTTCGCCGCCCGCCAGGCGGCCGCGTTCTGCTCCATGTTGCGGTCCTCGGTCACCCCGGAGGGCAACCGCCACAGCCATCCCTCGCAAGCGTCGGTGCCGCATCAACGGTTGCGATCCTCGGCCGCCTCCAAAGGGCGGCCGCCGCTGTGTTGCTACCACCGAAGACGACGCCGCACGTATACAGTGCGATCCTCGGTTCCCCCGGAGGACGGCCGCCGTGCCGGAGAGCCCACTGTGCGACGTCGGCCACAAGCCGTTTGCGTTACGATCCTCGTCGCCGCATACGGCGACCGCCGCGCCGGCCACCCTGGTACCCGGCCGACCGACGTTAGACGTTGCGATCGTCGGTCGCCGCCGACGGTAACCGCCACCCGAACGTCGAGGCCACCTGACGGCCCTCGTTAGCGTTTCGCTCCTCGGTCGCCCCGGAGGGCGACCGCCACGAGAGCGTAGCCGTTGATCCACTGGAACGTGGTGTTGTTGCGATCCTCGATCGCCCCGGAGGACGACCGCCACTTGGATGTTCTCGGTCAGTGCTGCACAGACTGCGCTGTTGCGATCCCCAAGCGTACCGGGGGACGACCGCCGCCTCCCCCCGACGCCGTTGTGGTCGACGTAGACCCGAAGTTGCGATCCTCGGTCGCCCCGGGACGGCGACCGCCACACCGAATACCCGCTCTGCCGCCCCTCTACCCCATGTTGGGATCCTCGGTGCCCCGAGGGACGACCGCCACGCCGCCAGCCGACTGAACGCCATCTGGCTGGATTGGGACTTGCGATCTTCAGTCGCCCCGGAAGGTGACCCCCACCAGTTCCAACAGCGGTCTCGAGCGGACCTGATAGAGGTTGCGATCCTCGGTCGCCACGGAGGGCGACCGCCACCGGCGAGTGACGGGGCAGCGGGGTCCCTGGGGCGGTGTTAAGATCCTCGGCCGTCCCAGAAGGCGACCGCCGCCACCGCGCCCACCCCAACATCGGCGAGTGCACGCTGCTGCGATGCTCGGTCGCCCCGGAAGACGACCGCCACTCGCTGACTGGGGGCAGGGCTACACCGACTTCGTCATGTTGCGATCCTCGGTCACCCCGGAGGACGGCCGCCACATTGCGCACGGCCGACCAGCGTCCCGGAGTTATTGCGGTCCTCGGTCGCCCAGGAGGACGACCGCCACTGCAGTCGAAGACGGGGACAAGGCCGAGGTTGCGGGTGTTGCGATCCTCGGCCGCCCCGAAAGGCGGCCGCCGCTCTGATGGCGCAGCTCCTGGCCGGCCAGTCCGGGCAGTTGCGATCCTCGGCTACCCTGGAGGGCGACCGCCACCCGAAGTCGTAGCCCCTAATCCGGCACCACCCGCAGTTGCGACCCTCAGCCGCCCCAAAAGGGCGACCTCCACCAGGAAGGTCACAAGCAGCAGCGGCCACCATTTTTTTTTTGTTGCGATCCACGGTCGTCCCGGATGACGACCGCCACTCGATGCGCAGCTGCCGGCCGCACGGGCAGATCTCGCGGTTGCGATCCTCGGTCGCCCTCGAAAGGCGACCGCCACCTGGGACCAGAGGCCGTCACCGCCGAGTCGGCTGACGTTGCGATCCTCGGTCGCCCCAGGGGGCGACCCGCCGTAGAACCACTCCACGCGGTACGTCTCGTTGCGATCCTCGGTCGCGCCGGAGGGCGACCGCACCCGTCTGAAGGCCCCGAAGCTAATCACCCTGTGCGTGTTGCTTTCCTCGGCCGCCGCGGAGGACGACCGCCACAAGACGCGGCCGCCGATCGTTGTCACGGCAGCGTGGTTGCGATCCTCGATCGCCCCACCGAGGGCGACCGCCACCCTGCTCATTAAAAGACGACCTCGTTGGCCGCGTAGTCGTTGCGGTTGTCGGCCGCCAGGGCGACCGCCACACCCATGGACAGCGCCCAGTGCGGCGCTTCCTGGTCGTTGCGACCCTCCGTCGCCCCGCAGGGCGACCGCCACGCGCAGCAGTTGTTCGTGCTCGCATTTCATGACGTCGTTGCGATCCTCGGGCGCCCCGAAAGGCAACCGCCACCCGGAGGAGCGGAGACGCCCCACCATGTCCGCAGCAGTTGCGATCCTCAGTTCCCCGGAGGGCGACCGCCACTTCGGCGGTGGTCTGGTGATGGCGTTCACCTCCGCCTGGTTGCGATCCTCGGTCGCCCCGAAGGACAACCGCCACACGTCGCCGCGGATGAGTCACCACTGCTGTACATGCTGTTGCGATCCTCGATCGCCCCGAAGGGCGACCGCCACGGCGTAGTAGTGGAGGCTGCCGGGAAGGGCGTATTCGTTGCGATCCTCGGGCGCCCGAAGGGCGACCGCCACCACGAGCCTGACCATCTCGCCCCACTCCTTTTTGATGTTGCGATCCTCGGTCGCCCTGGAGGACGACCGCCACGGGGCATGCCCTTCAGGTCGCCGGCCCTCCACCGGTCGTTGCGATCCCCGGCCGCCCCCGGACGGCGACTGCCACCCCCCGGACCGTCGCCCGCTGGCGTACCGCCTGGCGTGTTGCGGTCCTCGGTCGCCCCAGAGGAGGACCGCCACGCTGGTGATGGTCTCGCCAGCAACGACCCGGTCTTTGTCGCAATCCTCGGTCACCGCGAACGGCGACCGCCACCTGGGGGCTCGACGGCCACACCTTCCGGGAGCCAGTAGTTGCGATCCTCCGTCGCCCCGGAGGGCGACCGCCACAACAGGGCGGCGCCGATGGCCTTGTCGATGTCCTCACGGTTGCACTCCCCGGTCGCCCTGGAGGACGACCGCCACCCCATGGTCCTGCTCGACAACGCCCTGCGCTACTGGCCATTACGATCCTCGGTCGCCTCGGCGGGTGACCGCCACCTGACGCCGGCTGCGATCGTCGATGCGAGCGTGGTGTGGTTGCGATCCTCGGTCGCCCCGGGGGGGGCGACCGCCGCCGGCGGAGCCGCACGATCGTGGCCGCCTGCGCGCAGTGGCGATCCTGGGTGTCCCGGAGGACGGCCGACACCGTGATCGGCCCCGTTCTTCGACGTGTCGGTGTCGAAGTTGCGATCCTCGGGGCCCCGGAGCGGCCGCCACGCGGGAAACCGATGGTGTCCGGGCAAACGTCGCCGTCGTTGCGATCCTCGGCCGCCCTGGGGGGCGACCGCCACAGGCTCTTCCGCCCGGTACTGACACCATCAACATTCCGTTGCGATCCTCGGCCGCCTCTGGTGGCCGACCGCCCCACCTTGACCTGGCCGTTGGCCATGTCGAGGCCGAAGTACGTGCGATCCTCGGCCGTCCGGAAGGGAGACCGTCACCTACTTGCCCCTCCACGCCTCGTCAGGCATGTGCTCGTTGCAATCCTGGGCCGCCTCTCAGGACGACCGCCACCCGTTTCCGGTTTTCGTGCGGCCTGCCGCCCTGGTGTTGCAGTCCTCGGCCGCACCAGGGAAGTACCGCCACGGGGTCGTCGGTGAAGCAGAAGCCTCCCCACTTGACGTTGCGATCCTCGGACGCCACGAACGGCGCCCGCCTCATCAAGCTGCCTGGCTACGCCCCCGGTAGCGACCGCCCCAACGACTGGACAGCTTGCTCGCAAGGTCAACCGGTTGCGATCCCTGGCCGTCCCGGAGGACGACCGTCACTGGGAGGCCAGCGGGACCAAGCGCCACCGAACCATCTCGCCCCGTAGAGCGACTGCCACGCTGACACTGGTTCCACATGTCGTAGGGCCCGGAGTTGTTGCGATCCTCGGTCGTCCCAGAGGACGAGCGCCACCCGGCGTGACCATGGCCGGGCCTATGCATCTGCACAGGTTGCGATCCTCGACCGTCCGCGATGACGACCGCCACGTGCCCTACGCGCGGCCCGTCACGGAGAGCGTGGACGAAGGTGCGATCCTCGGTCGCCCCGGAGAGCTGCCGTCACACATCCACGTCGCCGCGTTTCGACTGGTGCGGGCGGTTGCGATCCTCGTCCACCCCAGAAGGCAACCGCCACTCGGTGCACGTGGTTGTGATCCGTGGTCTCCCCGGAGGGCGACCGCCACCTGGCCGACCACGAAATCTGAGCCACCCGTGTCTTTGTTGCGATCCTCGACCGCCCCGACGGACGGCCCTCGAGTTGACGAATTCGTGTTCTAGCCAAAGAGGCGGGACGTTGCGATCCTCGGCCGCCCCAGAGGACGACCGCCACCATTGGCGCCGGTACTCGCCGTCAGGACCGACTTCTGTTGCGATCCTCGGTCACCCGGAGGGCGACCGCCGCCCCGGCCGACGATCCGTGACTTCCAGCTCTTCAACGAGTTGCGACCCTCGGTCGTCTCGAAAGACGACCGCCACCGTTGCCGCAGACGACGCTGTCCGTTACGGCCCGGAGGTTGCGATCCTTGGCCCCCTCAGGGCGGCCACCACGGCGTAGGCGTGGGACTTGTTGAAGCCCTACTTGGCGTTGCGATCCCCAGTTGCCCTGGAGGGCATACGTCCAGGGCGGCGATGTTGGCGGCCGGCTGGCCCGGCGCGCCGCCTCGGCAACCCCAACTGAGAGGGCCCGGGGCCAGCGCCACGCCGGGCTGGCGACGCTGCGGTACGAAGCGTTGTGATTCTCATCCGCCCGGAGGGCAACCGCCTGGTACAACTACATGTCGTTCCAGCCTGCCCGATATCCGTTGTGATCCTCGGCCGCCCGTAGGGGCGACCGCCACACGCCTACGTCCACCATTCTGGACTCCCGCGGCCCGTTGCGACTCTCACCCGGTCCGGAAGGCGACCGCTACTCCCGGCGTTGCTTGTCCGGCGCCAGGCCCAGCAAGGCCGAACGTTGCGATGTTCGGTTGCTGCTCGGAACCGTTGGATACGTCAGCCGCTCCGGGTTGGTATTAGCCGATGAGGCGGGTAAGGGTTACTCCCTCAGGCACGCTGTCCTGGTCGATGGTGATCCGGTCCGTGTAGTCGTCCCAGGATCGTGCCTCGCTGTGGCCCAGGGGTTTGATGCGGATCAGGTCGAACAGTTTGTGGGCGGGTGCGCGTCCATAGGCGTCGTCGTGTGTGAAGACGTAGAGGCCGCGGATGGCCATCTCGCCGCGGGAGGCGGCGCGGTCGTGGTCGAACATCATGGTCATGGCTTGCCAATAGGCGACCAGGTCTTCTGTGGAGACGCCCCCCTTGGTACCGAGGGCGCCGGAGTAGAAGCCGTGGCCGCGGTAGAGCCCGTAGGGCACGTAATGCTTGTTGCCCATCTCGGTGACCTTGCCCTTGGCGAGGTCTTCGGGCTTGTTCGGGGCGACGCGGGTGATGCCGGCCTCAAGAGGCGTGACGGGGTCGATGGAGCGGGAGAAGGTGAGCTGCATCGGTCCGCGGGCCCTTCCGGCGTGCTTCTTCTGGTCGCCCACAGACATCACGGCGCCAAACAGGCGCACGTCGTAGAAGTTGCGGATCATCCACTGCTGGGCCGAGGCAGTCTCGCCTTCCTTGGCGCCGCCTTCGTGGTACGCGCGCTGGATCTGTGGGTTGAGGGCGACACCTTCCTCGACGTACATCTCGAAGCCGGGCTGCCCCTGGTGGGCGAGGGTGACGGTGTTGCGAATCTTGCGCTTGAGGGCGACGTCCGTGATGAGGCCCTGGCTGGTGATGGGGTCGGTGCGGGGCATGCCGCCGGCGTCGGGGTCGCCGTTGGGGTTGCCGTCCTTGACGTCGATGAGGAAGACGTAGTCGTGCTTGCGGGTGGGGTCCAGGTGTGCGGCGGTCATGACGGTGTTCAATGTCCTTTCGGCTGTGGTTGTGTGGGCTGTCGGACGCTTACCAGAGGGTGCTGTCGGAGGTTTTTGCATCATCGGCGGCTTCGGGAAGGGCATCCGCGGCCTGGTCGGCGGAGAGTTCCTTGCCGGCTTCGCGGGCCTTGATGGCTTGGGCGGCGGCGCGGGCGGAGTGGGCGCGTTGGTGTTCGTAGCCGAGGATGAACAGTGCCTGCTGTTCGGCGTTGAGGTGGGCGGGCAGGCTGTCGAGCAGGTCGAAGGCTTCCCGCATGCGGTTTTCCATGGCCTTGGCGGCTGGTTCGCTTGTGCGGGCGATGGTGCGCAGGTGGGGGCGTGCGCCGATGCGGAGCCGGGTGAGGGGTGCTCGGGGAGAGACGACGGCGGTGGTCAGGTACTTGTCGGTGATGGTGGTGTTGACCTTGGGCATAGCCTTGCGCTGGATTGCTTCGAGCATGGCCATGATCCGCCCGCAAACGTATCCGGGCTCCGTTGAGGCGGGGTTTAGCTGGGGCACGCACAGCTCCTTGTGGCGAGTGGTGGTACGGGTCAGGGTGAGGCGCAGCAGCGCGATGCGGGGCCAGTCGATGTGGTGGTCGGCGCGGATGCGCTGCATGAGGATGGGCAGGACGTGGGCGGGTGGTGGGGTGCCGTGGAGTGCGGCTTTGGCCAGGTCGGCCTGCAGATGCTTGGGGGTGGTGGTGTCGATGTACTTGTTTTTCCGCTTGTCCCAGCGGGCGGCGGCGAGGGCGAGGCGCCAGACGGACCAGTAGAGGTAGGTGTTGTTCCAGCCGTCCCAGGTCTGCTGGTCGGCGAACCAGGTCCCGAGCCGCTGTTTCAGCTCGGGGACGGGGATGGTGATCCAGTCGGCGACGATGACCCTGTTGGTGTTCACGCGCAGGGTGACAGCGTGGAAGGCGTCCTCGTCGACGGCGGCCAGGGCATCGCGTCCTTGGCGGGGGTGGTTGCGGCCGTCGATGAGCTGGGCAACTTCCGTGGGTTCGGGGTTGTCCAGGGTCCACATGTCGATTTCGGTGGTGGCATCGCGAGTCCACCACACGAGGGCGGAGTCGCCAACGCCGGTGTGGTGGTCAGGGTCGGCTAGCAGCGTGTTCAAGGCGGTGGTGGCCTTGGTGCCACACTCCACGCAGATGGGAGTGGCGCCGAGCTGCTTGAGGCCGGCCCGGTAGTGGGCGGGCTGGTTGAGGCAGATCAACTGCGTGTTCATCCCGGAGCCGGGCAGGCCCTTGATGGGAACGGGGAGAGTGGACAGCAGCGATCCCTGCTGTCCACAGACGAGGCAGATGCCTTCCTGGGACGTGCCCGGCTTGCCGCTCTTCGCGCTTCTGACCTTTTCGGCCCACCATCGTTGGGCTTGGGGCAGGTCGTGGATCCATTCGCCGTCCACACTGATGGCGACGAGGTGCCCTTGCTCCATGCCCTCCGGCCAGCTGTCCGGTGCAGGGGTCTTAAGCCACTGGGTAAGAGTGTGAGCCTGGGGAAGGCCGGGGTGCTCGTTGCACCAGGACGTCACCATGGCGCGATAGGCGGCGTGACGCTCGTTCGCCTTGGTGATGTCCTTCGCGCTGGTTGAGGGGACCTTCTTTCCGTCCGGCTGCTTCACCAGGCCGGGATGGGCCAGGACGTACAGCGCGCTGTCGGCGAGCAGGAACGGCGGCGGGTTCTTCCCGGAGCGGCCGGTGTACGGAGCGGTGACAGTCCGCGGCTCTTTCACCTTCGCAGGGCGCAGATCGGTGATCAGAGGCTCGGCGTTGCCCGTGCTGGACAGGTCGATCCGCCACATGACCGCGCGGCGCTGGTAGTAGTCGGGAACGGCGTCCTCGCGGCTGTCGGCGTGCTGGACAAGGCTGTGCAGTAGCACGTCAGACCGTCCCCTCGGCAGACGCGCGGCCCTCGGCCCCGGGCATCCCGCCCGCATGGGCCGGGTCGAGGGGCTTGTCCGGCACGTGGAGAACGCCTCGTTCGAGGCGAGCGCGGAACCAGTGGTAGCGCTCCTGGCCCTTGGGCAGGTACTCGATGTGGTGGAGCATCAGCCCGATCTCGTCGACCGGGGGAATCCCTGTCCGGTCGGCAGCGGTGACGACGCCGGCCTCCTCGGCTGATCCGCGGGGACCGAAGAAGGCCGCGAACTCGCGGCAGCCGAAGTGGGGCTGCTCGAAGCAGGCACCGCGCTTGAGACGGCGGTCGAACTGGTCGCGGTACTTCGGCAGCGGCGCGGTGCACCGTTCGGTGGCGTTGATGGTGGCGTGGATGCGATAGGCGACATCGCGCAGCGCGACGGTGACGCGCTGCCCCCGATCCTCAGCCACGTCATACCGGTAGCCGCTGTTGGCGCGCAGCTCCGCGTAGGTCTTCTTCGTGATGACCGAGTTGTTGACCTCGTTGCGTCGGAAGGTGGTCCACTGCACCGGCTTGAGCAGTTCGATCCGCTCGACCTGGTAGGTCAACTCCGGTTTCCACAGGATCGCTTGCAGCAGTCCTGCCGCTGCCGACGGAGTCATGGTCGGGTAGGAGACCCGTTCGACCTTGAGTTCCGGGCGGGTGAAGCAAGCCAGTGGCCCCCACGCCTCCACCTGCACGTGAAGTGGCCGGTCAGCCCTCTCTCCGCGTTGCCGGATTTGTGCCGTCATCATGCATCTTCCTCCCTCATGCACAGGTCGGCCGCGGCCCGTTGTCAGTGCCGGCGGCTAGCGTCATCTCGCGATGACGGCCCACGGCCTGCCGCAGATCGGGGCGGCAGCGGAATACGGCGATCTGATTGGATAAGAGCGCATGACTGACGAGATGTCAAATATACTTGAAAACGAGGCAGTTGATCCGTTATGTGTGCCTATGCCGGTTCCGGCGGGCAGACTCGTAGCCCACTCACCGGGCCACCGGGGTAGCTGGCACTGGTACGAAGACCACGCTCGTGGTACCAGTGAACTCGCCCGCGGTTTCGCCGAGCCGTGGGGAGGCGGAGAGCTTGCCTATCGGCTGGGGCGTGACCATGACACCGGCAAGGGGGCGTGCGCCTGGCAGGACGGGCTGGTCGAAGAAGCCACGTCCGGCCGGAAGGTCCACCGGCCCTCGCACAACGACGCGGGAGCGGTGCTCTTCGCCCGGGCTGCCCGGCAGAATCCGGTGCTGACACCGTTCGCTGGCGTCATCGAGGGGCACCACACGGGCCTATCTGCCTGGTCGAAGGTGAGGTCCCGGCTGAAAGCTCTGATGTGGGGCTCGGCCGAGGTGGACGAGGCGATCAGCCAGATCGCCAAGGTCATGCCGGAGATCCTGGAAGGATCGGCCCCCTCTGTCCCGGACTGGCTTGATCCGCGCGACAAGACCAGCGTGGAGATGCTGGTCCGCATGACCTACTCGGCCGTGGTCGACGCCGACCGGCTCGACACCTCGGCACACTTCAGGCCCGCAGCACTCCCCCGTCCCGACGTAAGCATGACGGAGCTGTGGGAGCGGTACGAGACCCGGCGCCAGGATGCCCTTGCCGAGCGCCGGCGTCGGCAGGAGCCCTCGTGGCTGGACAGACTCCGCGAAGACATCTATCAGGAAGCGATCGAATCCGCCGCGGAAAAGCCGGGTGTTTACCGGCTACACCTGCCGACCGGGGCTGGAAAGACGTTCACCGGCGGAGGCTTCGCGCTGCGCCATGCCGCACTGCACGGTCTGCGCCGCATCATCGTCGCAGTCCCGTTCACCTCGATCACCGACCAGAACGCGGCCGTCTACCGGGGCCTTCTGGATCCAGACCACGGGCCCCGGGTGGTACTGGAACACCACTCGGCCGTGAACTTCGAGACCGCCGACCCGCGGACGCCACGATCATCGGACAGGGCAGGAAACGCAGAGCAAGAGCGTGGCCGTCTCAACCGCTGGGCCAAACTGGCCACAGAAAACTGGGATGCCCCGTTCATCGTCACCACCACGGTCCGCCTGATCGAAACCCTCTTCGGCAACAGCCCATCCGCCACCCGCCGCCTTCACCGGATAGCGGGCTCCGCCATCGTCCTGGACGAGGTCCAGTCCCTCCCTGACCATCTGCTGACACCGATCCTGTCGGGACTGCGCGAACTCGTGGAGCACTATGGAGTCACGCTTGTACTGTCCTCCGCGACGCAACCGGAACTCGCCGCGCTCAACCCCTGGCAGACCGGCCTGCGGCAGCGCGACATCGTCGCCAACCCCGCGCCGATCTTCAAACGACTGCGCCGGGTCCGCTACGACTGGCGCACCGGACCGCACGTGACGCTGGGGAGCATCGCCGCAGAGGCCGCCGAGCACGGGCACGCTCTGGTGGTAGTCAACGGAACCAAGGATGCCAGCATGGTGCACAAGAAGTGGCTCGGCGACCACGAGGAATGTCCCCACACCCTGCACCTGTCGACCCGCATGACCGGCGGCCACCGCAAAGAGACCATCCAGGAGACAAAACACCGCCGGGCAGCCGGCCTGGACACACTCCTGGTGTCGACATCGCTGATCGAGGCCGGAGTCGACCTCGACTTCCCACGCGGATTCCGCGCCAGATCACTGCCGGAGTCCGAACAGCAGGCAGCCGGACGCATCAACCGCGAAGGGAACCTTGCAGCCGAGGACAGCGTCATGACCATCTTTGAACCGACCGACGGTCTCCAGCCACACGTTATCTACAACCGGTCTGGCATCGCCGCAGCATCCCGCCGCTTCGGCGAAGGGTTGGCAGACCCCGACGATCTGGACAAACTTCGTTCCTACTACCAGCACCGCTACCAACTCCAGGCCGGACGTACCTCCACCGATCCGAACGGAGCCACCGGAGAAGCCATCGAGGCACTGCGAGAAAAGCTGGACTACCCGGAAGTCGCTCGGAGAATGCGGGTGATCGACAACGAGCAGTCGGTGGCTGTCGTCGTTATCCGCTCCCAGCTCACTGAGAACGACCGGCAAGCCGCCCAGAAGGCCGTCGAACAACTCCGCAACGGAGTACCGACACCAGAGACCTTCCGCACACTCCAGGACCACATGTCCTCCATCCCGCAAAAAGAACTGGAGACAGCGATCAGCGCCGGTCACGCCCTCGAAATCGCCGGCGACCTGTATGAGTGGACAGGCCCCTACCACCCGCAACGCGGGATCGAACCACCTGCGTAGTGCACTGGGCCAACGCTGGGCCTCGCTCACCTTTCTCGACAACCGAGGATCGCGCCCCCTAGCCGAGCGCGTCATCGGTATTCTCGGGAGGTGGCGGTCGCCCTCGGGGCAACCGTGTATCGCAACGGTGCGCTGCGAGCGACGTACCGCGTGGCGGTCGTTCTCCGGGATGGCCGAGGATCCCAACGTCCCCCACGGACGCGATGTGCGTTGGGTCGTGTTGTGGCGGTCGTCTTCTGGGACGGCCGAGGATCGCAGCAGTCGTTTTCCCGGATTTCTCCGCCGGGCGAGCTTCGCTGGCGGCCGTCCTTCGGGGCGACCGAGGATCGCAATTACTTCGGCCGGCCGATACCGCGGTGTGGTGCACAAGTGGCGGTCGCCCTGCAGGACGACCGAGAATCGCAACACACACAACCTTGGCCTCGTCCCGGTCATCAACTGAAGGTGGCGGTCGCCCTTCGGGACGGTCGAGAGTCGCAACTGATCTGCCGACATGGCCGGTTTGGCCTACTAGCGTGGGGGCTGTCCGCCAGGATGGCCGACGAGGAGGCAACCTCGTCTGGAGCCGGCGGGGGGCAGTGCGGCGCTTTGCGGTCGTCTGCCCAACGCTCCTTCGGGTGGCGGTCGTCCTGCGGGACGACCGGGGATCGCAACGTGCCCGTCGTCTCGTACAGGCTCCTGCCGATGAGGGCGGGGGCGGCCGTCCTCTGGGATGGCAGAGAATCTGGCCAGCGAGTGGCGGTCGCCCTCGGGAACGGCCGAGGATCGCAACTACGCGACTCGCAACCTCTCGTGCAGCCGATAGGCGCCCCGTATGGTGGCCGTGGCGGTCGTCCTCCGGGATGGCCGAGGATCGCAGCCTCGGTCTCTACCTGGCTACCCGGCAGGGGGCCAGCGTGGCGGTTGTCCTCCGGGACGACCGAGGATCACAACTTGTCGCGGTCGACGCCGTAGAAGTCCTGCGGGTCACGTGGCGGTCGTCTTCCGTGACCGAGAACCGCAACAGGGCGACCGGCGCCGGACAGCCTGCGGGATAGTCGGGGGGCGAATCGTCCTCTGTGACGGTCGAGGATCGCAACGGGTTGGAGACGCGGCTGGATGCCAAGCAGATTCAGCAGTGGCGGCTGTCCTCAGGGACAGCCGAGGATCGCAACTCGTCGCCCAGCAGCCGCATCGCCCGGTCCGCGGTGGTGGCGGTCGTCCTCCAGGGCTATCGAGGATCGCAACGCCAACGAAAAGACCGCGTAACGCGTCGTCGAGCGCGCGGCGGTCGTCCTCTGGGACGGCCGAGGATCGCAACGGCATGTGCCCGGCCAAGCCCTGCACGTACAGCAGGTGGCGGTCCTCCTCCAGAGCCGACCGAGGACCGCAACCTTGCCTGCCTGGTGGCAGCATCCGCCGCTGTCGACGTACCGGCTGTTCCCCGGGATGGCCGAGGATCGCAACAGCGTGACCGATGCGTCCGCGAGCAACAGAAGCCGTCGCGGCGGTCGTCCTCCGGGACGACCGTGGATCGCAACCACGTGGTGGCCGTGCCGTCCATGCTGATCGTGCCATGTGGCGGTCGTCCTCCGGGACGGCCGAGGACCACAACTACTTCGGCCAGCCGAACCTGGCGGTGTGTGGGGCAGAAGTGGCGGTCGCCCTTCGGGTCGGCCGAGGACCGCACCCCCGCATCCGCCGTCTCGGACGCGCCCAAGCGGATCGTGGCGGTCGTCCTCCGGGACAGCCGAGAGTCGCAACGTCCCGCCGCTGTGGCTGATGGAGCAGTACATCGATGTGGCGACCGTCCTACCAGATGGTCGAGAATCGCAACGTCGCTGCCGTATCCGTACGCAGGCCGGCGGTGAGCTGTGGCGGTCGTCCTGCGTGATGGCCGAGGATCGCAACCACGTCGTCGCGGGCCCGATCGTCGACAAGGATTGCAACGCCTGGTCGAGCTCGGCGTCGTGGGCCTGCTCCGTGGCGGTCGTCTTCCGGAACGGCCGAGGATCGCAACTCCGAGGTCGGATTCAAGTGGAATGCCGACGGCCTGGTGGCGGTGGTCCTTCAGGGCGGCCGAGGATCGCAACTGGGTACGCGTTGGCTGTGACGTAGGGCCTCAGCTGGGGAGGTCGTCTTCCGGGACGGCCGAGGATCGCAACACCCACTGGTCCGTCGGCCTGGACTCGTGGTTGGACGTGGCGGTTGTCCTTCGGGACAGCCGAGGATTGCGAACGAGATCAGTGGGCGGCGTGCGCAGCCGCGGACAGGAAGCGGTGGTCGTCATACGGGACGACCGAGGGCCGCAACGTGGTGCCCGACCTGTCAGCGGTCAAGTAATTCGGCTCTGGCGACGATCTTGTGATCGGGCAGTGCTCTGGGCCCCCGTCCTCGCAGTCGCCGGTGGTGTTCGGCATCATGAGCGGATGTCGAACACCGCAGCCCGCTCTGCTCTTCTCGATCACCTTCGCAAGACGCTGCCGGGTCGCGTCATCGACGAAGTCCCAGGAGTCGATGGGCCCATCGAGGAACGCGTGCCCGGATTTCGGGTGTTCCGGGTTCATCCCGCGCATCCTGGCGATTGGTGGCTGTATGTGACGTCAGGTTGCTGGGAGGCAGCTCAGCGTGACGGTCACGGGGTGGAGTTCTTCCTCGCGGCGCCACGCGACGAGTGGCTCAACCTGGAGAGCCTCACCATGAACGCGTACTACCACTGCGGGCCGGCCCACCAACGACTCGATGTCGGGCACACCGTTCCGATCGGCAGACCATGGCTCGACAACTCGGAATGCGATCACTACTTGGTGAGCCTGCCCTATCCCTTCGGTCCGGAATTCGAGATCTGCAAGTGGAACGGAGGAGCCCACGCCCAGATCCTGTGGCTGCTGCCGATCACCGCGGCCGAGAAGGACTTCCGCCGGGAGAACGGCCTTGAGGAACTTGAGGCTCGATTCGAGGAGCACGCAATCGACCCGACTGATCCGAAGCGAGCCTCCGTGGCCTGAGCGGCCGTAGCCGGCGAGGACACAGAGGGCGACGCAGCCTGCTCAGGTCATCAGAAGGATCCGTTTGCGGAGCAGATCAAGGTTGGCGCGACCATAACCCTTCCGCTTGATCAGCTTGATTCGCGTGACCTGTCCCTCGACCTGGCCAGACAGTGCGTGGACAGGCCGGCGGTGACCGCGTCCAGGTCCCTCTTCATGCCGTTGACCAGGGAATGCAGGGCGGGCAGGTCGTCTGCGAGGACGCGGTCCATCCACGCAGGCAGATCCTCGCCCCGCAGATCGCGCATCATGTCGGCGAAATCGCGAACGTGGCCTGCGGTGGCGTCGAGGTGTGGGCAGGCGGCCCGGATCTCTTTGAGCTCGGCCGCGTCGGTCTCGGCGAGGTGCCCGGGGTTGGTCATGATCCAGCGGACGACGCGCCGGGGTTTCGGGGTAGGCCGCAGCTCGAGAGCAGGCGCGGGCGGGTTCTTCGGCTTGGGACTGTGCGGCTTCTTGAAGGGGCGGAAGTAGCGGCGGACGCACTGGATGTCTCCGGCGAAGCCACGTGCGCGCAGTTCGCAGTGCAGCTGCTGGAGGTCATGGCAGCCTTCGCGCCAGCGTTGGTGCAGGTAGGGCTTGTGCACGTCCAGGATCGATGCCCGGTTGGTGGCCTTGACCAGCAGTTCGTCGAGACTCTGAGCGCGAGCGAAGCGCCGTACGGTCGAGTGGTCCAGCCGCAGCTGGCGGCCAATCGCGGCCAGGGACTTGCCCTCGGAAAGCAGCTGCTGCACCGCCGTGTACCGCTCGGTGGTGCGGGCCACCAGCCGCCTTGGGTGGCCGAGGACGTCCCGGGTGCCGTCCGGCGGGACGAACGAGGCCCCTTCAGGCGGTGGCTCCGCCGTCCCGCTGGGTGCCGTGGCGGACTCCGTGACGGCCGGGGGTCTTGTGAACGCCTTGCGGATGCACGGGTGATGGGCGCCGACCGTCTTCTCCACAGCTTCGGCGAGGTTGCGCAGCAGGTGCCAGGTGTCTGCCACTTGCCGGGCCTGCGGAGCCCCGCTCCGGGCACCTTCGGCGTAGGCGCCGGCCCGGTCACGGCAGATCACCTCGATCTCGGGGTGACCGCGCAGCCAGTCGGCCAGCGGCTCGGCGTCCCGGCCCGGCAGTACATCGACCGGGCGCCGGCCTTCCAGGTCCACCAGGATCGTGGCGTACGAGTCGCCCTTGCGTAACAAGTCGTCCACCCCGAGGACCCGCACGCTGAACGGTGGCAGTTCGGGCAACCCGCGGAGAAGTGCAAGGAGCTTGTCCTTGGCGACGCGGATGCTCAGCGTGGCCGCGAGCCGTGCACCCGGCCGGCCCGCCAGAACAGCGGCGATCGAGGTAAGCAGCGTGCGCAGCAGCGGCGTGTACCGGGCATGTGGGCTGGTCAGCCCTTCGATCTGCTCAGCGAACGTCACTGCTGGACACTGCGGATTGAGGCACTTGAACCGGCGCACCATGAGTTCGATCACCGCTGGGGCTCCGCCGACGGGCGCGTCAGCGAGCCGGCGCGCGTACCGGCCGTGCACACGCCACGACACCACCCCGCATCTTGGGCACCTCGCCGACGGCACCGCGGAGTGGGCGCGGAACGTGGCCGTTCCGGCCGCACGCTCGATCGACTCGACCACCACACCGGGTAAATGCGGCAGCAACCGCCCCAAACCCCCTGAACCGCACACCCGGTAGATGCCCCGATCAGGCAGGTGACGTCACAAGATCCCCGACAGAGCCGAATTGGCTGACCGTCGACACGACCAGCTGGCGTCGCCGGCCACAGGTGGTGGCGGTCGTCCGCGAGGACAGCCAAGGGTCGCCATTGCTCCGGCGCCAGATCGTGCTTCGGAACCCCAAGTGCACGCGCGACACGCGAACCGCACCGAAGCCGAACAGTCCATTTAATCCGGTTTGTCTCACATCAGTGGTTTTCCAGGAAGCACCGACTACAGTGATCTCGCTGGTCGACCAGCGTGGCGGTCGTCCTCCAGGGCGGCCGAGGATGGCAACCGCTGGCACCGTGACTGGCTGGTCGTCACCAGCGAGGGGTGGCGGTCGTCCCTCCGGGGCAACCAAGAATCGCAACACCGGGTGCCCCGGCGGCATTGGAACCCTCTACATCGGTTGCGGCCGTCCTCCAGGAGGGCCGAGAATCGCAACACCAAGAGCGTCACCACCACGCCACTGCAGGTGCTGGTGGCGGTCGTCCTCCAGGGCGGCCGAGGATCGCAACGACCTGATGGCGCTGGCCTGACACCACGGCGCCGAGGTGGCGGTCGTCCTCCGGGGCGGCTGAGGATCGCAACGCCGCGTAGGGCCCGTATCCGTCGGACAGGGTTCCAGGTGGCGGTCGTCCTCCGGGGCGACCGAGGATCGCAACATCCACGGGGACTCGGTCTGGACGTGCATCCGGCTGGTGCCGGTCGTCCTCCGGACTGCCGGCAGATCGGCACTCATCAACGAGACCCCTCCTCCCCGGCCCCTGCCGGGGCCGGGCTCAGAGGTGTCCACCACTCAGGGACAGGTCCCAACTTGCCGACGCGGGTTCGACTCTGTTGCTCGATTCGTCTGGGCTCGGGGACCGCAGATACGCAAGGGCGGATCACCCGATTATTGACGTTCTGGTGATGAGGCTGTCCGAACCAGATGCTCAGGGATAAGTTGCGGGCCGGCGGATGCGGCGTGGGTGGCAGCCCGGCTGAACGAGGCGCCTGGAGACCCGTTGCCGCGTTTGCAGGCCGTTAGCCTGTCGGTATGTCAGAGCGTGTCATCCCCGGTCGCACAGACGGCCTGATCACCCTGGGTATCGCGGACGCTCTGTGGGTCAATTTGACGGCCGACAGCGCTGTGCCGACGGCGTCTGGGGCATTCACCTGCTCTCCTGCCCATGCCCGGGTGGGGTACGTCCTGCTCGGCGGCCATGCGGTGGCGACGGTGAGCGCGAGCAGCGGTCAGTGGACTGTTCCGGAGGCTGAGGTGCGCCGGGCAGCCGCGAAACTGAACGCGGTCGGGATGGACCGGCAGGACCTGGTCCGCATCGGTCCGTTCCGTGGGGCGCCGAGGCAGGAGTGCAACGAGGAAACGCCGCTGCGTTGGCGCCGGCGCATCACGCGGGAACTGCAGGAACTGCACGGCCCCGAGCGGGCAGCACGACGTGAAGACGGCCGGCCGCACCATCTGGCGGGGATCGACTGGCGACAGATACTCGTGGAGCAAACCAGCGACGGGACGCAGCGGACTTGGTGGCTGCCGCGCGCTGTGGTCAGGCTGCTGGATGCGGCCGAGCACACCGAAACGCAGTGGGTGCAAGCCGCGCGGACCCGCCAGGCCAGCGCAGCCGCCACCGAGCCAGCCCACCACCCCCAGCAGGCCCGAGCCTGCGACAGTCGGCAGACGACGACCCCCGAGGGCCCCACCGCCTCACTGCACCCGTACAACAAAGAGCTGGAAGGCCAGCTGTACTCGGTGCTCAGCAGGAAGCCAGGCACCTCCCGCAGGGTGGCCGGATGGGCGTGCGCCGTCTGCCACACTGCGCCCGCCGCAGTCCTCGACCACTGCCACGAACACGGCTACGTCCGCGCCCCCGTCTGCCAGTCCTGCAACACACTAGAACGCCCCGACCACCTGTACAGCAACGACATCCGCGTGGCGAACCGCTACACACGCCTCTTCCACACCGACACCGACGACTGGCTTCGCCACTGGCACCGCTGCCCCGGCTGCCGCGCACGCACCACCCTGCCCCTGCCGCACCTCGCCGCATGGACCGCCCACATAGCCTGCCGAACGCTGCGCCCGAGCCACCCCGCCTCCCGGGGTCGCAAGCCCTGCGGTGTCCTGCGCGTGTCCTGGACGGGCAGTCAGAACGCGCCCCTTTCCTGCCTGCTCACTGTCGCCGTCGACTTCTGCCCCTCCGGCGAGCACCGTGTCCTGGCGCAAGTCCCCTACCGCGAAGCCGCCGAGCGGTTTCGCATCTGGTTGGCCGAGACGGCGCCTGCCGTGGCCTCCGCAGCTGGCCCTGACCGCTTGGACGGCCTCCCTGCCCGGTCCCGGCCAGTCATCGCGGACACCAGCGGCGAGGGCCTAGCACTGTTCTGAGCGAGCACCGGGAGACCCACACGGTCACCCTGCGCGCCCCAGGGAAATGCGATGTCCCCAACGGTCAGAAGGGGCGTGCACGTGCGTATCGCTGAGCGATGATGTTTAACAGAATGACCGAGCTGATCGGGGGATCTGCCATGCATCTGAGCCGAGTTGCGGTGAGCGGCCTGCGGGCGAGCGCAGAGACTCCAATGAGTTGCACCCTTCCCGGCAGATTCAGTGTGCTGATCGGTGCGAACGGCGTCGGCAAGACCACGCTCACAGACGCGCTCTACCTCGCGCATCCCGGAAGCCGGTTCCCGTGCTGCCACGGCCGACTTCAGCTGTACTGGCACCGCCTGACGCAGGCGTGGAGCGCAGCATCGACATCACCTATGCGCTGGGAGAGACCCTCGAAGCGGAAGAGCGGCTTGGCCGTGAGCTTCGTACCACGGGCCGCCGTCGCCTCGGCGGAGACGCTGAATCTTGGAGTGTCTCCCTGCACCGACAGGTGGGAACGGTTACTTCCCGGCTGGCCAACAAGCACGGACTTGCCCGCAAGTTAGACAAGTTCAAACTGATCTACCTGCCCGCCTGGCGCCATCCGCTGGACGAACTGGCCCGGCGCGAGGCACGCATTCTGGTCGAGCTGCTGCGAGGCGACAGCAGGAACTCCACGGCAGTCGCAACCTGGTAGCTCTACGGGCCCGCGCTTCCCGGTTGCTGGAGGACCTTGCTAAATGCCTTGCGTGGTCGAGGGTCGTAGGGGTCGTACAGAGGCGAAAGAGTGGCTCCTGCCCGTGGGAGTTATCGGGACTTTCCTGGGACTTCCGGCCGCATCAGCCAGTACGAGCGTGAAACAACCGAAAGGGCATTCATGCAGGTCAACGACCTGCGACGGCCAGACCCCGCAGGTCACGGCGTTGGCTGGTCTCTTCCGGGACAACTGATCATCAGGAACGAACAGCCCCGTGCAGAGGGTCGCCCAGCCTCGGCACCCATCGGTATCTCCGGAAACCGCTCGCGCCTGGGCACCCAAGGCGTAACGGGCCGATCTTGCCGCTCACAAGCAGTCCATCGACCAGCACCGTGGTACGGACAAGGCGATAGACGTGATCGCTGATACACCACTCGGCGGGACGTCATCCCGCGCCGGCGTCCCACTGCTCCAGCTGACGGTCAACGGACCTCGGTCCAGCAGGGAATGGGCTCATAGGCCCAGTGTCATTTTCCCGGCACTCAGATTCCCGGCCGTGTGCTTCCCAGCCCCCCACTCACCCTGGGTAGCAGCGAAAGAACGGCCGTCGACGGCAGGAGTCTTGTGGAACCCTCCTGAAACTTCCGGCTGCGTCAATGGACATGGCAGTGAAACATCCGAATGACCGCCTACCGCCGTCCGACTCGGCGGCAACATAGCCCGGGAACGCCGGTTAGCAAACCGGCGTTCCCGGAGACGATTAATGCACCAACGTCCGCACCCGAGCACAACCACAGATCGAAGCGATGACGAAGGCGCGTCGCCGCTGCCTGCTGGAAATCCGCCGCGCGTTCTCCGTTCGCGAACTGTGCTGTCCGTCTCTGGACTCTTCCGCAGATCCGTCTAGTGTTCCGTACTCCCCGGAGAACAACCGCACTTGCTCAATGAACCGATAGCAACCATTGCCAACGCCGAACCGCATCGCGAGAAGGAGTCCACAGCGGACCCTGAAGTTGCTCACCATCATGCCGTATCACCTGATAGCCGAGCGCTTCTTCTCACCAGCGCCTGGTATTCAACCCGTGACCTCGCTGCCTGCCTGAGAGTCGACGCCTCAACCCTGCGCCGCTGGCGCACCGCCCAGCCACCTCAAGGGCCGCCATTCGTCACGGTCTCGGAACGCGTCGTCATGTACAGCGTCCTTGACGTCGAGGAATGGCTGCGCCACCGACGTACCGTCCCGACCAAGGGACTCAATGGCCGATAAGACCAACGTTCCTGTCGGTGTCCGGCTCTCAACCGATATCGAGTACCGTCCTGACCGCCCCACTCCGTATCGGGCGCGTGTCCGGTGGACCGATCCGACCAGCAAGCGCCGCCAGTCGCTGTCCGAGGGAAAGGACAGCAAAGAAGAGGCGCAGGAATGGCTCCAGGCCATCATCGAGGCCGCAGAGGCCAGCCTGAGCCCGTCGCTGGCCACCATGAAGCTCGCCGAATACGGCGAAGCGAACATGGATCTCGCCCTGCGCGGCCTGGAGTTGAAAACGCTGGACCCCTACCTGTCGGGGTGGCGGATGCGTGTTGTCCCCGCCCTGGGCCACCTCGCGGTGCGGATGATCACCAATGGTGTCGTCGACCGCACCGTGCAGAACTGGATCGCCGACGAGCACAGCCGCTCCACAGTGAAGAACACGATCGCCGTCCTGGTCCGCGTCATGGAGCAGGCAGTCCGTGACGGCATCATCAAGGTCAACCCCGCCCGGGTGACTGGCTGGCAGAAGCTCTACAAGCAGGCCGAGGACGAGCTCCTCGACCCACGGGCGCTGGCCCTGCCCGACTGGAAGACCCTTGTCGCGCTGGCCGACGCTCTCGTTGCCGCCTCCCACGACCAGTACCGCGGCTGGGGAGACGTGGTCGTCTTCGCCGCGTGCACTGCCGCACGGATCGGCGAGGTCTCAGGCTGCCGCGTCGGGGACATCGACACCAACCAGTGGATCTGGACCGTACGGCGCCAGACCACACCCGCGCCCGGCGGGCTGACCGACAAGGGCACCAAGGGCAAGCGGGCCCGCAAGGTTCCCATCATCGAGGAGATCCGTCCCCTCGTCGCTCAGCGTGTCCTGTCCGCTGGCCCAAATCCCGATGCCCGCCTGTTCACCGGCCCCCGCGACGGACGCATCTCCACCGCCGTTCTGCGCGACGCGACACACTGGGACGACGTGGTCACTAAGCTCGGCTACGAGCACCTGCGCCGCCACGACCTCCGGCACACCGGACTGACCTGGTTCGCCGACGCCGGAGTCCAGGTACACGTCCTGCGCCGGATCGCCGGCCACGGCTCTCTGGCCACCACCCAGCGCTACCTACACCCCGACGTACGCAAGATCACGGCCGCCGGGGCGGCGCTCTCCGCGCACCTCAGCGTGCTCCGCGCACCTCGCTCGCTGCCGAGCCCGATCGTCGTGACCCGCTGACCACGGTCAAGGGCGCTGGTCCCCAACTGGTCCCCAAGCACGGTCAAGGGCCGGTTTCGGAATCCTCCGAAACCGGCCCTGACCTGCGACTCTCGCAAGTCGGGACGACAGGATTTGAACCTGCGACCCCTTGACCCCCAGTCAAGTGCGCTACCAAGCTGCGCCACGTCCCGTTGCGTTCTCACCCGGGGTGTCCCGTGTGATCACGCAGGTCAACCCTACCGCACCTGTGCGGGTGCCCGGGTCGTCCCCGGCATGGCGGGGATCGTCGTAGGGCCGGGGCGGCGGGCCGGGACGAGGAGGGCGGCGCCCGCCGCGGCCAGGCAGAGGAGGGCGAGCAGGGCCCAGCCGTGGGTGTAGCCGGAGCCGTAGGGCAGGCCGGAGGGCTGCAGGCGGCCGGTGACCAGGACGCTGGTGAGCGCGGCGCCGATGGATCCGCCGATGGTGCGGATGTTGGCGTTCATGCCGGTCGCGGCGCCGGTCTGCTCGGGCGGGACGCTGCCGACGACGAGGTTGGCCATGGCGGCGAAGGCCAGTCCGATGCCCAGGCCGAACAGTGCGGCGACCACGGCTATCTGCCACTGGGCGTCATGCCAGAGGGTGAGGAATCCGCAGGCCAGCGCACCGAGTGCGGCACCGGTGGTGAGAAGCGCCCTGGCGCCGACGCGGGGCTCCAGGCGCCCCGAGAGGATGCCGGAGAGGAACATCGCCAGCAGCATCGGCAGCATCAGGAGCCCCGAGGCGGTGACGCTCGCGCCGAAGCCGTAGCCGGCCGTGGACGGCGTCTGGACGAAGCCCGGCAGGAAGGACCAGATCGCGTACATGCCCGCACCGAAGAGCAGGGCGGCGGCGTTGGTCGTCCATACCGTGGGCAGCCGCATCACGCGCAGGTCGATCAGCGGGCTGCGGGAGCGGGCCTCGGTCGTCACCCATGCGGCGAACAGGACGGCGGCGGCGGCGAACAGACCGAGCACCTTCGGCGAGCCCCAGCCCCACTGCCCGGCCTGGCTCAGTGGCAGCAGCAGGGCCACCAGCCAGGCGGAGAGCAGCCCGGCGCCGTACCAACCGACCTTCCCCTGGGCGCTCTTGGGCGATTCGGGGACGTAGCGCAGGGCGATGAGGGCGGTCGCGGCGACGATCGCCACGGGGATCCAGAAGAGCCAGCGGTAGTCGAGCGCGGAGACGATCGGCCCGGCGGCCACCATGCCGACCCCGCCGCCGGCCGCGATCACGGCGGAGAGGTTGCTGATGCTGCCGCTGATCTCGGCGGGTGCGAACTCGTCGCGGATGATGCCGAAGGACAGCGGGAACAGGGCGCCGCCGACGCCCTGCACGACGCGGGCGACGATGAGGACGCCGATGTCCGGGGCGAGCGCGGCGATCAGGCAGCCGGCGAGGACGGTGAGCAGGACGGCGACGAGCGTGCGCTTCTTGCCGACGAGGTCGCCGACGCGCCCGAGGATCGGGGTGAAGACCGAGGCGGACAGCAGGTAGGCCGTCATCACCCAGGTCGCGGTCGACTGGGAGGTGTGCAGGGCGTGCTGGACGGTCGGCAGGGCCGGCGCGATCAGCGACTGGAGCATGGAGAACACGCCGGCACCGGTCGCGAGAACCGCGAAGGTGAGGCGCGTGGACCTGCGGGGCATGAGGGAGCCTCTCCGGGTGGGAGCGCTGGGATGGGTGAAAGGGGCCTTGCTGCCGGGCACGTCTGCCCAGGGCGGAGCCGCCCCCGCACTGCTAAAGTGGAGGTACCCCTCCACTCTAACGGAGGCACACCTCCGGTTCAACTGAATCGGATGCGCCCCTCCGGTTCAACTGAAGTCCGGTTCAACTGAAGTCCGGTTCAACGGAAGCCGGTTCATCGATTCCCTCTGGGAGGCAGCAGTGACGGCCACGCCGTTCCCCGTCGGCGAGATCGTGGCGGCCCGCCGGCCCCAGCGCAAGGACGCCGCCCGCAACTTCGACGCCCTGCTCGCCGCCGCCCGGGAGGCGTTCGCGGAGCACGGCTCGGACGCCTCCCTGGAGGACATCGCCCGTCGCGCGGGCGTCGGCATCGGCACCCTGTACCGGAACTTCCCCACCCGCCGTGAGCTGTTCGAGAGCGTCTACGCCGACGAGGTCAACGCCCTGTGCCGGGCAGCCGTGGAGCTGGCGGACCTGGAGCCGTGGGAGGCGCTGACGGCCTGGCTGGACCGGTTCGCCGGCTACATGGTCACCAAGCGCGCGGTGCGCGAGGCGCTGAACGACGAGTCGGCGATCTTCCAGACCTGCCGCGATTCGATGTACTCGGCCGGCGGCCCCCTGCTGGAGCGCGCCCAGCAGGCGGGCGTGGCCCGCACGGACATGGACTTCACCGACCTGGTGCGGATGGTCGCCGGCATCACG
Organism: Streptomyces sp. NPDC007205; assembly: GCF_040634095.1. Classification (NCBI taxonomy): domain Bacteria; kingdom Bacillati; phylum Actinomycetota; class Actinomycetes; order Kitasatosporales; family Streptomycetaceae; genus Streptomyces; species Streptomyces sp. NPDC007205. Next base: position 30,342 of record NZ_JBEYEW010000028.1, on the reverse strand, counting down.
GCCACCGCGTTCGACGACGACGCCCAGCGCGACCGGGTCCTCGCGATCGCCCTGGACGGCGTCCGCACCGGCCGCTGATCCCGCCATCGGGCAGGAGCCGCCTACTTGATCAGCGCGTTCGCCACCACCACGATCATCCCGAGCAGTGCGTCCCCCGCCCCGATGAGCACGGCCTTCGGCCACCGCCGCGCCGACCAGCGGGCGGTGAGGAGCCCGAGTACGAAAAGGATCACGGTGTTGAGGACGAACGCCGCGTACTCGACGCCCTTGGCGGGGAACCACCCCAGCCGCGCGCCCGCGAGCAGGAGGACCGTGGGCAGTACGGCCGTGACGAGCGGCCACTCGTCCCGCATCGCGCGCAGCGCCTCCCACCGGCTGTGGGGGCGGCGCTCGGCGACGTAGTGGGCGTAGCCGTGGGCGAGGGCCGAGGCGAGCGCGGTCACCAGCACCCAGGCGGCGTCGTAGCCGCGGACCGTGGCGGACGTGTGCCCGTACTGGGTGAGCGCCGCCACCATCGAGCTGGCGAGGACGGCGCCGTACACCCCTCCGAACAGGACGGCCTCGCGGGTGTCGTGGTGCCGGGGCGGTGCCGGGCCGGCCGCCGTGGAGTCAGCCATGTTCCCCACGATCACCCGCGCCGCACCCGCCCGCCAGTCCGACGGACCGACGAAGTGTCCTCCCACCAGCCCCGATGCTCCACACACTGTCGGCCGCGGGGGGTGCGTGACCCTGGTTAGGGTCACCGCATGACGCACAGCTTCGCGCTCCACATCCCCGACGCCGCTCTCGAACCCGAGCCCCTCGACCCGGAGCAGATCGTCTCCGGGAACCCGGAGGTCACCGGGAAGGTGGTCTGGGAGTCGCCGGACGGCCGGCAGATCCGCGGTGTCTGGCAGATCACACCGGGCGTGGTCACCGACACGGAGGCGGACGAACTGTTCGTGGTGATCAGCGGTTCGGCGACGATCGAGGTCGCGGACGGGCCGACGCTGCGGGTGAGTCCCGGCGACATGGCGGTGCTGCGCGCGGGTGACCGTACGACGTGGACCGTGCACGAGACACTGCGCAAGGCGTACGCCATCAACCTCTGAGTTCCTCGCAGGGCGGCGCCGTGGTGCCCCGCACCTCCAGCGTCGGTACGGCGAGGTGGACGCGTCCCTCGCCGTCCGGCCGCTCGAACCGGTCGAGCAGGCAGCGGGCGGCGCGCCGCCCGATCCGGTACGGCGCGGTGTCGACCGTGGTCAGCCAGACGTGCCGCAGCCGGGAGATGCTGGTGTTGTCGTAGCCGGCCACGGAGAGGTCGCGCGGCACCCTGAGGCCCAGCTCCTCGGCTGCCGAGAGAGCGCCCACCGAGGCCATGTCGTTGACGGCGAACAGGGCCGTCGGCCGCTCCGGGCGGCTGAGCAGGCGTACGGTCCCCCGGTAGCCGCCTTCCTCGGTCAGGTCGCCCGGCTCGACGACCGGTTCGGCACCGTGGGCCCGCATCGCCGCCTCGAAGCCCTGCCTGCGCAGTGCGCCGACCGCGCCGTGGCCCGCGAGATGGGCGATCCGGCGGTGGCCGAGGCCGAGCAGGTGCTCGGTGGCGAGCCGGGCCCCGTGCTCGTCGTCCCCGGCGACGAGGTCCACGCCCTCCGGCCGGGGCTCACGAGCGCCGGCCACGACCACCGGCATCCGCCGCGCGAGCGCACCGAGACCGCCCGCGTCGGGGACCGTGCCGACGATCACCAGCCCGTCGACGCCGAGGTCCAGGAACGGTTCGGCCAGATCGTGCCCGATGCGCCGGTTCAGCCGGGCGTCGGCGAGCAGCATGTGCAGACCGGCGTCGTGCAGCAGGGAGTTGAGGCCGTCGAGGAGGTCGACGAACCAGGGGTTGCGCAGGTCGTCCAGGAGGACGCCGACCGTCCGGGTGCGCTGTTCGCTCAGGCTGCGGGCAGCCGCGTTGGGCCGGTAACCCAGCTCGCGCACGGCCCGCAGCACGGCCTCCCGCTTCTCCGGGCTCACCGGTCCCGAGCCGCGCAGCACCAGCGAGACCAGCGACTTGGACACTCCGGCCCGGTCGGCCACGTCACGGATCGTCGGCGGTCTCATGGCATGGACCGTTCCATGCGGCGTGCCGCCCTGTCAAAGGGTTGACACCCTGGCCATGTCCGCACAAAGGTGGCCTGGACAGAGCATGGACCGGTCCAAACGACTGTCGTGAAGGGGCTGTCATGGTGGATGAGCTGGGCGTCGCCGTCGTCGGGTTCGGCTGGATGGGCCGGGTGCACACCCAGGCGTACGCCCGTCTCCCGCACCACTATCCGCAGCTTCCCCTGCGCCCTCGGCTGATCACGGTCGCCGAGGAGGTGCCGGGGCGGGCCGAGGAGGCCGCCGGGCGGTTCGGGTTCGCCACCGCGACCCGCGACTGGCGCGAGGTGGCCGCCGACCCGCGGGTGCGGGCCGTCAGCATCACCGCCCCGAACTTCCTGCACCGGGAGATCGGGGTGGCGATGGCCGAGGCGGGCAAGCACATCTGGATCGAGAAGCCGGTCGGGCTGACCGCCGACGACGCCCGAGCGGTCGCGGACGCCGTCGCCAAGGCCGGCGTGCAGGGCGCGGTCGGTTTCAACTACCGCAACCCGCCCGCCGTCGAGGCCGCCCGCGATCTCATCGCCTCCGGCGAGATCGGCGCGGTCACCCACGTCCGCATCCGGCTGTTCAGCGACTACGCGGCCCATCCGGACGGTGCCCTGACCTGGCGGTACGAGCGGGCGCGCGGCGGCAGCGGGGTGCTCGGCGACCTGGCCTCGCACGGCGCCGACCTGGCCCGCTTCCTGGTCGGCGACATCGCGTCACTGACCGCAGACACCGCGATCTTCCTCCCCGAGCGCGCCCGGCCGACCGGCGCCACCGCCGGCCACGCCCTCGCCTCCGGCGGTGCACCCGGGCCGGTAGAGAACGAGGACTATGTCAGCTGCCTGCTGCGCTTCGCCTCCGGCGCGCGTGGGGTCCTGGAGGCCTGCCGGGTCTCGGTCGGCGAGCAGAACAACTACGGCTTCGAGGTGCACGGCACGAAGGGGGCGGTGTTCTGGGACTTCCGGCGGATGAACGAGCTGGCGGTGAGCCGGGGGGCGACGTACCAGGACCAGCCGGTGAGCACGGTGTACGTCGGGCCGGGGGCCGGTGAGTTCGCGGCGTTCCAGCCGGGGGCGGGCAATGCGATGGGGTACGACGATCTGAAGGTGATCGAGGCGTACCGGTTCGTGCGGTCCGTTGCCGAGGGAACGCCGTACGGCGCCACGCTCGCGGACGCGGTTCGCTGCGCGGCTGTGCTGGATGCGATGACGCTTTCCGCCGGGCGGGGCTGCTGGGTGGAGGTCGAGTCAAGCTGAGCTCTCGGAAGGGGTGTGCCACGACATGCCGTCAGACGTCTGCATCGCCGCCGTGGTTGATCGCGCGCATCCCCGCGCCCCTTTGGGGCGCTGTTCTGCGGGGCGCTTGCCTGCTCAGCTCTTTCACCCCCGCGGTCAGCGCCTCGACCACCGGTCCCGGCGGGATGTCGGCGTCGGCAGTGGTGCGGGCCAGAAGGGGAAGTTCCACCTGGACTCCGCCCAGGCGGGTCAGATTGACCGGGTTGCGGGGGTGCACGCCGCGCAGGCCGGCCGGGATCGCCGCGAGGTCGACGACGGCCGGGAAGTGCGGGGCATGGGCGGTGAGCGCCTCGGCGAGGACGTCGGCCGCGTCCCGGTGGCGTCCGCCGAGGAAGACGGAGTGCGGCGCCTCGGGGCGCATATGGCCGTGCAGGGAGACGGTGAGGGAGACCCGCTGGAGGAACTCGCGCAGCAGCGCGCAGTGCTCCGGCGCCATGCGCGGGGACGGGATGTGCACCGGACGCCGTACCCCCGGCTGGGTGAAGACGAGGCTGGTGGCGCCGCAGCGACGGGCCACCGTCGCGGCGAGCTGGGCCGTGCCCCCTTCGTTGCTGCCGTGCAGGGCGAGCAGCCCGACGCCGCCGCGGCCCGGTACGAGGGTCGCGACCATCGGGACGCCCTCGATCTCCATCTCTTCGGTGCGTGCCATCGCTTCCCCTTCAGCCGTCCGTCGGCGCGGGCATGTTGTACGGCGTGACGACCTGGATGGCCGACGGGAGCAGCGGGCCGGCGGGCGGCAGGGCACCGTGGTGGCGCATGACCGCGTGACAGGCCTCGCGCAGATCGTGCCGCAGGTCGTGGTGGAGTACGGCGGACAGCCGGTGCTCGCGCAGCAGCCGGGTGTTGTCGTGGTCGAGGTCATGGGCGACGAACACCGCGCACTCCCGGCCGGCGTCGGCGAAGGCGCGCAGGGTGGCGTCGTTGCCGCCGCCGATGGAGTACACGGCCCGGATCTCCGGGTCGCGTTCCAGGGCGGCGCGGACCAGGTCGTACTGGGTGGCGTCCAGGCCCTGGCCCTCGGCGATCTCCACCAGGGTGCGCTGCGGGTGCCGGGCCCGCATGACGCTCCTGAAGCCCATCTCGCGCTCCTCCTCGTTGCGGAAGAAGCCACTGCTGAGGCTGGTGAGGACATTGCCGGGCCGGTCGCCGAGCCACTGGCCCATGAGGTAGGCGGCGGTGGCACCGGCGGCCCGGTTGTCGCTGCCGGCGTAGCCGAGCCGGCCGCTGGCGGGCAGGTCGGTGACCAGGGTGACGACCGGGATGCCGGCCGCGGTGAGCCGGCCCACGGCGGCGGTGACCTCGGGGACGTCCGGGGCCTTGAGGATCACGCCCTGGGAGCCGCGCCGGGCGATCCGGTCCAGCGTCCTGACCTGCTCGGCGGCCGGTCCGGTCTCGCGGAAGTGGAAGCGGGAGCGGACCACCGCCGGGTGCAGGGACGGCAGTTCGGCCTCCAGGGCGGCGCGCACGGCGGTGCTGAACCGCTCGGGGGCCTGTACCACGATGTCCACCATGAAGGTACGGCCGACCAGCCGCACCTGGGTGCGCTGCCGGTCGAGGTCGGCGATGGCCCGGCGCACCTCCCGCTCGGTGCTCTCGCGCACCCCTCCCCTGCCGTTCAGCACACGGTCCACGGTGGCCTCGCTGAGGCCCGCCTGACGTGCGATCTCCCGGATGGGGAACGGGTGGCCCATGGCCCGGCTCCTTGAGGGGTTTTTGATGGCTGCCTGCTGGTTGTTCGAGGGGTTTGTACTGACAAGAATGGCAGGGCTGCGCCGCTCCTGTCACCGAAAGAGGGACACCGATGTCCGTCGCCGCCGTATCCACCCGTGTCCGGCTGTCCGGGCAGGGCTGCGACCTGGAGGCCTTGCGGGCACTCGTCGACCGGTCGACGGACCTCGCGCACCATCCGCACGCCGCCGCGGTGACGGACAACGTTCCGGTGTACGAGGAGGGGGAGCGGCTGCGGGAGGCCGGCGACCACTTCGCCAGGCCGGGCGCCGGCGACCGGGTGGGGAACGCACTGGATGACCGCGACGGAGGGCGAGGACGCCACCCAGCGCGTCTTCCACGGCGCGGGCGGACGGCTGGCGGGAGCAGGCCGCGGCGAGACTGCCGATGGGCAGGCTGGGCCAGCCGGACGAGATCGCCGACTTCGTGGTGTTCCTGCTGTCCGACCGGTCCGGGGTGGTCACCGGTCCGGTGATCGACTGGGACCAGAACGTGCTGGGCCCCCTCGACTGACCTCCCTCCGGAAACCTTCGCACTCAAGGAGCAGCATGCGTATCGGAATCCTCGGCCTCGGCCGCATCGGCGCCTTCCACGCCGAGACCCTCGCCGGACTGGACGCCGTCGAGTCGCTCGTCGTCGCCGACCCGTTCGCGGACGCCGCCAAGGCCGCCGCGAAGCGGTTCGGCGCCGACGTCGCGGACTCCCCGGAGGCGCTGCTGGCGGCCGGGGTGGACGGCCTGGTCGTCGCGGCGGCAACCGACGCCCACCCGGCGCTGATCCGGGCCGGGGTCGAGGCCGGCGTCCCCGTCTTCTGCGAGAAGCCGGTCGCCCGCACCATGGCGGAGGGCGTGGAGGTGCTGAACGCCGTACGGGACAGCGGCGTGCCGATCCAGATCGGCTACAACCGGCGCTTCGACGCCGGCTTCACCGCCGCGCGGGCCGCCGTCCGGACGGGCGAGCTGGGCAAGCTGCACACGGTCCGCTCCACGACCCTGGACCCGGCGCCGCCGCCGGCCGCGTACATCGCCGCGTCCGGGGGCATCTTCCGGGACTGTTCCGTGCACGACTTCGACATCATCCGCTGGGTGACGGGCCGTGAGGTCACCGAGGTGTACGCGGTCGGCGGCAACCGGGGCGCCGACTACATCAGGGCGGCGGGCGACGCGGACACCACCGGCGCGATCCTCACCCTGGACGACGGCACCCTCGCGGTGGTCTCCAACTCCCGCCACAACGCCCGGGGTCACGACGTCCGCATGGAGCTGCACGGCTTCACGGACTCGATCGCGGTCGGCCTGGACGACAGACTCCCGCTGCGCTCGGTCGAACCCGGTGTGACCTTCCCGGCCGGCACCCCGCACGACTTCTTCATGGACCGCTTCGCGGACGCCTACCGCGCCGAACTCACCGCGTTCACCGAGGTCGTGTCCGGCGCCCGCCCCTCCCCCTGCACCATCGAGGACGCCCTGGAGGCGGGCTGGATCGCCGAGGCCTGCACCCTGTCCCTGCACGAGCACCGGCCGGTGACGCTGGCGGAGGTGCGGGGAGCCTGAGAGCCGGGCTTCGGGAAACCGGTCCGCACGGCACGGGCGCGGGCGCCGTACCGCTCCTCTCAGCCGCAGTACCGGATCAGCCATTCGTCGGGGTTGTAGGCGTCCCGCGCCGGGTCCGGCACGGTGGCCGGCTTGGTCTCGATCGTGTCCTCGGGGCGTATCCGCTCGGGCAGCGTGCCGAAGCGGCCGTGGTGCGGGGCTGCCGCATCGATGGTGTCCCCGGGCGTCTTGCGGTCCTGTGTACGGTGTGTCATCTCGTCCTCCCGTCTGCGCGGGCGTCCCCCGTCTCGTAGTGAACGCCCGCGTGCCCAGGTTGGTTCCCGGCCGTCCCCTGGCCGAATCCGTTGCGCTCACGCAGGAACCGGGCCCCCGCGACGGGGCCCGGTTCAAAGGGCGTGGCTCAGGCGCCGCAGGAGCGCAGGAACCGCCGTGTCCGTACCGCGATGGGCAGCGGTTTGTCCGGCTCGCACGGGTACATGTCCTGCTCGACGATCGCGAACAGGTCCACGCCCAGTTTCTGCGCCGCTTCCAGGACGGGCCCCAACTCGGGCACGCCGGACGGCGGTTCGCACATCACGCCCCGCTGTACCGCCGGCCCGAAGGGCACCCCGCCCGCGACCACGTCCGCGAGGATGTCCGGGTCGACCTGCTTGAGGTGCAGATAGCCGATGCGCTCGCCGTAGGTCTCGATGAGCTTGACGCTGTCCCCGCCGCAGTAGGCGTAGTGCCCGGTGTCCAGGCAGAGACCGACCAGTTCGGAGTCGGTGGAGTCCAGGAAGCGTTCGACGTGCTCCTCGGTGTCGATGTGGGTGTCGGCGTGCGGGTGGACCACGATGTCCAGGCCGTAGGTGTCCTTGACCTCGTGGCCGAGCCGTTCCATGCCCTTGGTGAGGTGCGCCCACTGCTCGGCGGTCAGCTCGGGCGGCTCCAGGATCTCGGCGGTCTTGTCGTCCCGCCAGAAGGAGGGGATGACGACGAGGTGCCGGGCGCCCGTCGCCTGGGTGAGCGCGGCGACCTGGCTGACGTGCGCCCAGGTGTCCTCCCACACGGCCGGGCCGCGGTGCATACCGGTGAAGACCGTGCCCGCCGAGACCTTCAGGTTCCGCCGGGCCACCTCGTCCCGCAGGCGCGCGGGGTCGGTGGGGAGGTAGCCGTAGGGGCCGAGTTCGATCCAGTCGTAGCCGGCCTCGGAGACCTCGTCGAGGAAGCGTTCCCAGGGCACCTGCCGTGGGTCGTCGGGGAACCAGACGCCCCAGGAGTCGGGGGCCGAGCCGACCCGGATACGGTCCAGCGGGGTGGGGGTGGCCATGGTCAGGGGGTTCCTTCCGGGGAGGGTGCGACGGGTGCGGTCAGGTCGCTCTCTTCGGGGAGTTCCTCGGTGTCGACGCCGCGTACCTGGGCGAGTTCGTGTTTGAGCGCGGCGAGTTCGGCGCCGCCGGCCATGTGGTTGGTCAGCTCCTCCAGGCTGACCTCGCTGCGGTCGGCGGACAGCTCCAGGGTGCCCAGGCGCAGGACGCTGAAGTGGTCGCCGACCATGTAGGCGTGGTGGGGGTTGTGGGTGATGAAGATGACGCCGAGGCCGCGGTCGCGGGCGGCGGCGATGTACTTCAGGACCACGCCGGACTGTTTGACGCCGAGGGCGGCGGTGGGCTCGTCCAGGATGAGGACGCGCGCGCCGAAGTAGACGGCGCGGGCGATGGCCACGCACTGGCGCTGGCCGCCGGACAGGGTGCCGATGGGCTGTTCGAGGTCGTCCAGGACGATGCCCATGTTCCGCAGTTCGCGGTCGGCTGTCTTCTTCATGCCGGCGATGTCCAGGCGGCGGACGGGCCAGGGGCCGCGGGTCATCTCGGAGCCGAGGAAGAAGTTGCGCCACACCGGCATCAGCGGGACGGTGGCCAGGTCCTGGTAGACGGTGGCGATGCCCTTGTCGAGGGCCTCGCGCGGGCTGGAGAAGCGGACCGGCCGTCCGTCGACCAGGAAGTCGCCCTCGGTGTGCTGGTGCAGCCCGGATATGATCTTGATGAGGGTGGACTTGCCGGCGCCGTTGTCGCCGAGCACGCAGGTCACGTTCCCGGCGTGGACGGTGAGGTCGACGCCGTGCAGGGCGCGGATGTTGCCGTAGGACTTGCCCGCCCCGCGCAGCTCGACGAGGGGGCCGTCCCCGGCGGGCGGCGTGTCCTGGAGAACGGCACCGTGGGTCGTGTTGTCGGTCATCGCTTTACCTCCGGGTCGCCGTGCGCTGGACCCACAGATTGATCAGGACGGCACCGAGCAGCATCACGCCGAGGAAGGCCTTGAACCAGTCGGGGTTCCAGCCGGCGTAGACGATGCCCTGGTTGACCATGCCGAACATGAACGCCCCGAAGACCGGGCCGATCGCGGAGCCGTAGCCGCCGGTGAGCAGACAGCCGCCGATCACCGCCGCGGCGATGTAGATCAGCTCGTTGCTCACGCCTTCGCCGGACTGCACGGTGTTGAAGGAGAACAGGTTGTGCATGCCGACGAACCAGGCCCCGAGACCGACCAGCATGAACAGCGTGATCTTGGTGAAGTTCACCGGCACACCGACCGCCCGCGCGGACTCCTTGTCGCCGCCGACCGCGAAGATCCAGTTGCCGTACTTGGTACGCAGCAGCACCCAGGTGGCCAGCGCGGCGAAGACCAGCCACCATACGATCGTGATCTTCACCTGGACCCCGCCCACGTCGAAGGACGAGGCGAAGATCTTCTTCGCCTGGGCGAAGCCGTCCATGTCGCTGATGTCGTCGGTGGCGACATTGCCGGTGACCCATTTCGTGACGGCCAGGTTCACACCCTGCAGGATCAGGAAGGTGCCGAGCGTGATGAGGAAGCTCGGCAGGCCGGTCCTGACCACCATCCAGCCGTTGAACGCGCCGATGCCCAGGGACACGGCCAGAGCGACGATCACCCCGGTCCACACGTTCAGCGTCAGCTGGTAGCTGAGCATGCTCGCGGTCAGCGCGGAGGAGATCACCGCGACGCCGGAGGACAGGTCGAACTCGCCGCCGATCATCAGCAGGGCCACCGGCAGGGCCATGATCCCGATCGTCGAGGACTGGTAGAGGATCGTGGCCATGGAGCTGCCCTGGCGGACCGAGGGCGCGGCGATCAGGAAGAAGACCAGTACGGCGGCGGCGCCGAGGAAGACGCCCACTTCGGGCCGGGCCAGCAGCCGCAGCGCCAGCGGGCGCCGGACCGTACGGCCGTCGGTCTGCTTCGGACCGGATCCCGACGGCGCGGTCACCGCCGGCTCAGCCTGCTGGGCCATGCTCATCACCGGGTCCCCTTCGCGGCGAACTCGGCGACCTTGTCGACATTGGACTTGTCGACGAAGGCCGGGCCGGTCAGCACCGGCTGGACCCCGCCGCCGCTGTAGTTGCCGTTGTTCTTGTAGAGCCACAGCGCGTCGACCGCGAGGTAGCCCTGCAGGTAGGGCTGCTGGTCGACGGCGAACTCGATCGAGCCGTTCTGGACGGCCTTCACCAGGTCCTTGTTCAGGTCGAAGGTCGCGACCTTCGCCTTGCTGCCCGCGTCGCCCACCGCCTGCGCGGCGGCCAGGGCGAAGGGGGCGCCGAGGGTGACGACCGTGTCGACGGAGTTGTCCTGCTTCAGCTTGGCCGTGATGGTCGACCGCACGGACGGCATGTCGGTGCCGTTCACATACAGCGTCTCAGTGGTGCCCTTGAACGTCTTCTTCACGCCGTCGCAGCGCTGGGTGAGGCCCACATTGCCCTGCTCCTGGATGACACAGACGATCTTCTTGGCGCCGGTGGTGTTCAGCTTGTCGCCGAACGCCTCGCCCGCCACGCTCTCGTCCTGCCCGAAGAACTCCAGCAGGCCGAGCTTCCGCCAGTCGCTCAGTCCGGAGTTCAGGCCCACCACCGGTATGCCGTCCTGCTCCGCCTTGCCGATGACGTTCTTCATCGCGTCCGGCTTGGCCAGCGTGACCGCGATGCCGTCCACGTGCTGGTCGATCGCGTTCTGCACCAGGTTGGCCTGGTTGCCGGCGTTGGGGTCGGCGGAGTAGACGAGCTTGACGTTGTCCTTGGCTGCGGCCGCCTCGGCGCCCTTGCGGACGGTGTCCCAGAAGGTGTCGCCGGGTGCCTGGTGCGTGACCAGCGCGACGGTCATGTGCGGAGTGTCGGCCCGGCCCGCCGAGGCGTTCTGCGCCGCCTCCTCGGCCTTCTTGCCGCCGTGGGCGCTTGCGCACCCGGCGAGGGTCAGGGCTGCCGCGGTGGCCACCGCCACGAGGGGGGCCAGTCTCCGGGAGCGGGAGGGAGAAGAGCGGTCCATCTTTCCTGCACCTCACTGTGCGTGCGACGGGGGAAGGGACGCTGTTGCGTTGGGACGCGATCCAAGTCCTTGGCGAGCCCGCTGTCAATACTTTGTTAAGACATCATTGCACAAGCAGGTCCGAATGTAAGGACAAATCATGAACACCTCACCCCCCCGAGACCAACCTGAGGCATGAGCCCAGTACACCGCACCCCGCAGCGAACGGCACCGGGTGATCCCGCGCGCGAGGCTGCCCGATCTTCAACAAAGTTGCAGGTGACGGTGACGATTACATTTCGAGCAAGAGAGACCCCAACGCGATCCGGCCTATTGACTCATGAGCGGACATGGGGCTGTCATTACGCCCACGATGTTCGGTCGAGTTGGTTTCTGAGCGGTTTCGAAGACCGTTCATTGATCAACTCATCCCCTTGACCGAGCCCTGTATTCCTCAGGAGCCGCCATGCGCCTCTCCCCCTCCGGTCTTTCCCTCCCGGGTCCCAGCCGGCGTTCGGTCCTGCGCACCGCGGGCGGTGCCGCGCTGCTCGCCGGGGCCGGAACGCCCTTGCTGTCGGCCTGCGGAGGCAGCGGTTCCGCCTCCGACCCGAAGACCGTCACGCTCGGCTCCAACGCGTCCGACGCCGTGCCGAAGACGGCGTTCGAGAGCGTCTACGCGGCCTTCAAGAAGCAGTCCGGCATCACCGTCGACGTGAACACGAAGGACCACAACACCTTCCAGGAGCAGATCAACTCGTATCTGCAGGGCACCCCGGACGACGTGTTCAACTGGTTCGCCGGTTACCGCATGCAGTTCTTCGCGGCGAAAGGCCTGGCCTCGCCGGTCGACGACGTGTGGCAGAAGATCGGGGGCAACTTCCCGGACGCGATGAAGAAGCTCAGCAAGGGCGAGGACGGCAGGTACTACTTCGTGCCGCTGACGACCTATCCCTGGGCGGTCTTCTACCGCAAGAGCGTCTTCACGCAGCACGGCTACAAGGTCCCCGCCACCTGGGACGAACTCGTCGCCCTGTGCCGGCAGATGAAGAAGGACGGCCTGGTCCCGCTCGCCTTCGGCGACAAGGACGCGTGGCCGGCGATGGGCACCTTCGACCAGATCGACTTCCGGCTCAACGGCTACGACTTCCACGTCCAGCTGATGGCGGGCAAGGCGTCCTGGACCGACACCAGGGTGAAGGCCGTCTTCGACCACTGGAGCGAGCTCCTGCCCTACCACCAGGACGGTTTCATGGGCCGTACCTGGCAGGACGCCGCGCAGACGCTGGTCGCGAAGAAGGCCGGCATGTACCTCCTCGGCTCCTTCGTGGCCCAGCAGTTCACGAACAAGGCCGACCTGGACGACCTCGACTTCTTCCCCTTCCCGGAGATCAACTCCGTGTACGGCCAGGACACGGTCGAGGCGCCGACCGACGGTTTCATGGTCAGCAAGTCCCCGAAGAACCACGCGGGTGTCGTGAAGCTGCTGGAGTTCCTGGGCTCCCCGGCGGCCGAGGAGCTGTACCTCAAGGGCGACCCGAGCGTGGTGGCCGCCTCCAGCAAGGCGAGCACCTCCTCTTACTCGGCGCTGCAGAAGAAGGCGTTCGAGATGATCGGCAACGCCAAGAGCCTGACCCAGTTCATGGACCGCGACTCCCGGCCCGACTTCACCTCCACGGTGATGCAGCCGGGCCTGCAGAAGTTCCTGCAGAACCCCAGGGGCGTGGACAGCCTGCTGTCGTCCATCGAGCGCCAGAAGAAGCAGATCTTCGCGTCCCGGTGAGCGGCCCGATGACGACCGGCACGACGACGAAGACCCCGGAGACGGCCGCCGTGCCGCCTTCGGGGCCCGCACCCGGGAAGAAGCGGGTCACGCGGGGCCACCGACGCCTGCTGACCCGCCGTGACCGGTTCACGCTCGCCCTGATGGCGGGCGTGCCGACGATCCTGCACGTGGCCCTGGTCTGGGTCACCGCCATCGCCTCGGTCCTCCTCGCCTTCACCACCTGGGACGGCATCGGTTTCGACTCGATCAAGTGGGTGGGCCTGGACAACTTCAGGCAACTCTTCAGCGACAACCCGCAGTTCTGGCCGGCCGTCCAGCACAACATCATCTGGTTCGTCGTACTGATCCTGATCCCGACGCCGTTCGGCCTGTTCCTGGCCGTGCAGCTGGACAAGCGGATCCGCTTCAGCCGGGTCTACCAGACCGCGTTCTTCCTGCCGGTCGTCATCTCCATGGCCTGCATCGGCTTCGTCTGGCAGCTGGTCTACAACCCGGACACGGGCCTGATCAACAGCATCCTCGACGCCAACAGGCCCGGCCACTACATCGACTGGATCGGCGACCCGCACCTCAACCTGTGGGCGGTCCTCATCGCCGCGTCCTGGCGGCACACCGGCTACATGATGATCCTGTACCTGGCCGGTCTGAAGAGCGTCGACCCGGCCCTGCGGGAGGCTTCCGCGCTGGACGGCGCGAACGAGTGGCAGACGTTCAGGAGCGTCGTCTTCCCCACCCTGCGCCCGACCAACACGGTCGTCCTGGTCGTCACCATCATCGAGGCACTGCGCGCCTTCGACCTGGTCTTCGTCTTCAACAAGGGCGCCCAGGGCACGGAGTTGCTGTCGATCCTGGTCACCAACAACATCATCGGCGAGTCCAGCCGTATCGGTTACGGCTCGGCGATCGCCGTGGTCCTCCTGGTCATCTCCCTAGCGGTGATCATTCCGTATCTGATCGCCACCTTCCGGAAGGAGCGGCGGGCATGAGCAGCACCACTGTGCCGCTGAAGCGGCGCGCCCCGGTCCGGCCCGCCCGTGTCCTGCTGCACGTCTTCCTCGCCGGTACGGCGCTGGCGTGGCTGGCGCCGCTGCTGTGGGCGGTCTTCTCGGCGCTGCGGCCCTACGGCGAGACCAGCGCACGGGGTTATGTGTCCTGGCCGCACACGCTGGACCTCGACAACTTCAAGAACGCGTTCGTGCAGTCGGACATGCTGCACTACTTCGGCAACACCCTGGTCATCGCGGTGCCGGCCGTGCTGCTGACCCTGTTCCTGTCCTCCTGTGTCGCCTTCTACGTCAGCCGGTTCGACTTCCGGCTGAACCTTGCCCTCCTGCTGGTCTTCACGGCCGGCAACCTGCTCCCGCAGCAGGTCGTCATCACCCCGCTGTACCGGCTGTACCTGCTGACGAACCTGCCGGGGATCACACAAAGCGGCAAGCTGTACGACTCCGCGCTCGGCCTGGTCCTCATCCATGTGGCGTTCCAGTCGGGGTTCTGCGCGTTCGTGCTGAGCAACTACATGCGCTCGCTGCCGCACGAGCTCACGGAGGCCGCACTGGTCGACGGCGCCTCGGTGTGGCGGCTGTACTGGCAGATCACGCTGCCGCTGTGCAAGCCGGCGATGGCGGCGCTGGCAACCCTGCTGTCGATCTGGATCTACAACGACTTCTTCTGGGCGCTGGTGCTGATCTCGACGGGCCAGAACATGCCGATCACCTCGGCGCTGAACAACCTCTCCGGCCAGTACTTCACCGACCCCAACCTGGTCGCCGCGGGCTCCCTGCTGACCGCGATCCCCACCCTGCTGGTCTACTTCGCGCTCCAGCGCCAGTTCGTCAGTGGCCTCACCCTGGGCTCCAGCAAGGGCTGAGCCGCCGGGTACCGGGTCACCCGCGGCCCCGCACCGGCGGTGCGGCTCCGGGCGATGGCCCGGAGCCGCTTCAGCCGGGTGGGTACCGGTTCACGGGAGGGTGGCGCCCTCCGCGCTCAGCGCGGCCGTCACCGGCTGGAAGAACGTCTCGCCGCCGGACGAGCAGTCACCGCTGCCGCCGGAGGTCAGTCCGATCGCCGCGTCCCCGTCGAACAGGGCGCCGCCACTGTCGCCGGGTTCGGCGCACACATCGGTGTCGATGAGTCCGGAGACCGTGCCCTCCTCGTAGTTCACCGTCGCGTCCAGGCCGGTGACCGAGCCGCCGTGGACGCCCGTGGTGCTGCCGCTGCGCTGGACCTGTTCGCCCACGTAGGCGTCGGCGGCGTGGGTGATCTGCTGGGTGCCGCCGTCGTAGAGGTCGACGGCGCTCGGCTCGTCGCCACCCGGGTCGTCGTACTGGACCAGGGCGTAGTCGGTGCCGGGGAAGCGGGAGTCGACGGTCTGGCCGGTCTCACCGCCGCCCTGGGTGTCGGACCAGCTGGAAGCGGCGTTGCCGCAGTGTCCGGCGGTGAGGAAGTAGGGGGAGCCGTCCACGGTCACATTGAAGCCCAGGGAGCAGCGGACGCCGCTGCCCCAGATGGCGTCGCCGCCCGCGAGCAGCGGCCTGAACACCGAGGCCGCCCGCCGTACGGCGACCTTGTCGCCCAGCGCGCCCGTCACGGCCTCGAGCCGGGTGCGGTCGGTGCCGGTGACCGTCGGGTCGACGGTCACGACGACCTTGTCCTGGCGGGGGTCGATCGCCCAGGCGGTGCCCGCGATCCTGGCGCGCCGGCTCAAGGTGGCCATGACCGAGCGGAGTTGGGCGGTGGAGTGGCGCACCGTTCGGGGGACCGCTCCGGTGCCGCGTACCAGGGCCGCGGCGGACGGGTCGGTGAGGTTGACGACGAAGTGGTGGGCCGCGGTGTCGTAGTAGGAGCCGGCGGCCCGGTCGCCGAGCCGGGCGGCGAGGGCGGCGGCGGCCTCGGCGCGGACGGCGGAGGGAGTGGCGGGGGTGGCCGCGGTGGCCGCTGTGGGGCCGGGGAGCATCAGCGCGCCCGCGGTCAGGGCCAGCACGCTCAGACCGGTGAGAGCGCAGGGGACGAGGGCCGTGCGACGTTGCGTCATGGGGAGCCTCCAGTGGGGGTTGCCCCGCCCGTCGCGCGGGCCGGGGCCGGAGGGATGCGGGCACGGGACGCCGGAACGCCGATACGGCGTGCCCATGCCAAGCGTCGACGAGTATGACGACGCACCCACGGCGCGACAAGGAAGGGTTCAAGCCACCCGCGCCCGGCAGGCACGCCGCCCGTCCGGGCCCCGTGTCCCCGCTCGTCAGGTCGTCGCGGCCCCGCCGGACGCCACGCACCGTGGACGACACCGGGCCGGGTGCCCACGCTCCGCGCACGGGCGACTGACCGGGACACGCCGCTTCCGTCCGGAATACGGAACGGCGGTCGCCGATTTGGAGCATTCTTGGCCCGCCGGTGACCTGCCGCCCCGCCCGGTTGCGCGGACGCGGTCACGAACAAGCCGGGTTACGTCCAGCGCCCTGTCGGTTTTCGGACGGATCGGGAGTCTCCCCTTCCCCTTTGGGCCCCACGCGGCGAACGATGTTCGAAGAACCTTGTCATCACCGCTTCGTATCGCTGAGCACACCACTCACGTTCAGGACCTCATGACACTGCTGCGCCTGCCGGCCGGTCGCCGGTGTACCCGGCTTCGCACACGTCACGTTCACGGTGACGTCGGCACCCTCGGGGATCTTGATGGGAGTGACCCAGTGGTAGTCCTGGTTGCGGAAGGTCTCCAGGGCGATCGTGGTGATCTTCCGCTGGCCGAACGTGATGGTCATGACCCCTTCGTCGCCCTGGAAGTTCGCGACGACGATGTCCGTCACACCGAAGACCTTGCCCGCCGGCACCAGATACGTACCGGTCTTGTTCCCGCCTCCCGAGGTCTGTACGTCAATGGTGGCCGAGCTCTGCTGACCGGCCCCGGTCCGGCCGTCGCCGTCCCCGCCGGATCCCCCGCCGCCGCCGGTGTCCGGCGCCACGTCCGTGCCCTGTCCGCCCGGCCGGGAACCCGCGCCGGTGCCCGTTCCGTTGCCGGAGCCGGCCCCCGGGCCCTGCCCGTTCTGCCCGCCGCCGGGAGTGGGGCGCGGCTGGACCACCTCGTTGGCGGCCTGCTTGGCGGCACTGCGCACCGCCGGGCGGACCAGCGCGAACCAGGCCATCACCAGCGCGAGCAGGGCTGCGAGCACGGCCAGCAGCCACTTCGGGAAGACCGGGATCTGGACGAACTCGGCCTCCAGCGGCGGCCGTACGAGAGCCTGCGGCCGCTCGGCGCTCTCCGCCGCCCCGGTGTCGGTGGCACGCACGATGAACGGCCAGACGGCGGGCTTGCCGAACCAGACCGGCTTGCCGGTGCGCACCCGCAGCCGGGTCTCCGCCGATTCACCCGGTTCCAGCTGCAGCTCTCCGGGGGTGAACCCGAATCGCAGTTCCTCACCCGGCTGCTCGGGCGTGAAGACCACCCGGGCCGGGGAGTTGCCCTCGTTGCGCACCGCCAGCCGGTAACGGCCCCGCAGCCAGCCGCGCCGGCGACGCGGCAGCAACTCCGCCCGCAGTTCACGGAATTCCTCGATGTGCACCGTGGTCTCGGGCACGGTGACCGCTTCGGGGTGCTCGGCCGGCAGCACCCGGATGCCCAGCGGCACGTCACCCGCCCGGACTTCGGGGGAGCGCGGCGGGTCCAGGCGGATGGTCACCGTCTCGGAGGTGCCGGGGTAGAGCGAGACCCGCTCGGGCTCCACGGTGGCCCAGGCCTTGCAGTCGCCGACGACCTCCAGGGTGTACGCCTCGACGATGTCGCTGTCGTTGCGGACGGTCAGGCTGGTCGAGGCGGTGCCGCCGGGCGTCACCGTCACGGCGGGGATGTCGAGACCGGGGGCCCCGGGTCCGGAAGAGGCTGCAGATGGCGTCACGCCACGACCGTAGAAGCCGGGCCGCACCGTCACGAGAGGTGCGAGGGCAACACCGGGGCAGTCGGTATGCCCCGCGCGGTCAACGCCGACTCAGCCGGTCGGCAGGGCAGTTGAACACAGCACGCGCTGCGCGCGGCCCACCGGCCGACAGCGCCGGCCTCCCCCTGTCCTCCCCGCCCCGCCGCTCCCCGCGCCGTCACTCCCCGCCCCGCCCCTCTCCTGTCGTTTCTCGCCTTCGTTTCCCGTCTCCGTCGTTTCCCGTCATGAATCAGGAATCCACCATGTCCCGTTCCGCACATGAGAACGCTCTCAACACCACCGGCACGCCACGTGGTGCCGCCCCCGCCGGCCACCCGCACCGGGTGACCGTCGCCGTCTACGCCCAGGATCTCGTCCTGCGCATCGGCGTCGTCCACCAGCTGCGCCAGCGCCCCGAGGTGGAGCTGGTCACCGACGCCGAGGCGGACCGGGCGCACACGTCGCTCGTCGTCGTCGACGCCGTGGACGACGAGGTGATGGCCCTGCTGCGGCGGTTGCAGCACAACGGCGCCACCCGCACCGGACTCGTGGTCGGCACGTTCGAGTCGGCGGCGCTGCAACGGGTCGTCGAGTGCGGGGTCGCGGCGGTGCTGCGGCGCACCGAGGCGGACCAGGACCGGCTGCTCCATCTGGTGCTCGCCCTGGCCAACGGCGAGGGAGTGCTCCCCGGTGATCTGCTCGGCAAGTTACTGAGCCATGTGGGCAGCCTCCAGCGCTCGGCGCTCGACCCGCACGGTCTGGCCCTGTCCACGCTGACCGCACGCGAGGCGGACATGCTGCGTCTGGTGGCGGAGGGGTTCGACACCTCGGAGATCGCGCAGAAGACCGCGTACTCCGAACGGACCGTCAAGAACGTGCTGCATGAGATCACCACGCGGCTCCAGCTGCGCAACCGGGCACACGCGGTCGGCTACGCGCTGCGCAACGGGCTGATCTGAGAACCGCCCCCGCGCACCGTGCGGCCGCTGTCCGGCCCGGGGCGCCGGCCGCTGCGTGGGCGGCCCGGACCCGCCCGCTGCCCGAAAGCGCACCCCGCGCTTCCCCCGGGCACGGCCCCGCCGCCCTGACGTGCGCCGCGCGCACCGGCGCACAGTGGCGGGGCGACCCTGGTGTTCCGAGACTGTGAGGTGGACCGTGAACGGCACCGCTGGCCCCGGCGGGCAGCGCCGGCTGGGGAGATTCGGCGCGTCGTTGCTCCTGCTGGTTCCCCTGCTCGTGATGACGGCGGCTTCGGGGCCGGGCAGCGCGGCCCCGGCTCCGCGGGCAGCCGCCGCCCCCGCCACCCGGATCGCCTACGCGGGCACGGGGCACCGCAGTCTCGGCCGGGTCGCCACCACCACCTCCAGCAAGCCGCTGTTCGGTGCGGGCCCGGCGCACTACGACGTCCAGCCGTCGGCACAGGGTGATGCGATGGTGTTCGCGAGCCGCCGCGACGACAAGCGCCCCCAGATCTATCTGCGGGCCCCCGACGGTTCGGTGCGCAAGCTGACCAGCGGCCGGGACGCGGCGCACCCGCGGCTGACCCCGGACGGCAGGGCGGTGGTGTTCGACTCGGCCGAGCCGGGTGGCCCGCACGGGAAGAAGCAGCGCGACCTGTGGCGGGTGCGCACCGACGGCACGGGGCTGACCCGGCTGACGGACACCCCGTCCGACGAGACCAGCCCGACCGTCTCCCCGGACGGCACCCGCATGGCGTACGCCGACGACGGCGATCCGGTGCTGGGGCAGCAGATCTACGTACGCCCGCTGGCCGGTGGCACGGCCACCCGGGTCACCGGCGCGCTCGGCGGCACGGCGGCGGAACCCGTGTGGAACCCGGTGAACGACCCGGCGCACCGGGACCTCATCGCGTACACCTTCACCGCCGACAAGGCGACGGGCCCGCGGCTGCGGGTGACCGGCACAGCGGACGGCGACCAGCCGCTGCTGGCGGGCACGCAGGCACAGTGGCGGACCCGCGGGGCAGCCTGGCTGCCCGACGGGGACGGGCTGCTGTTCCTCAGCCCGGACCGCACCTGCGGCTGCGAGGGCGACTGGGACCATGTGTTCCGGGTGCGGGCCCATGCCGCGGACACCCCGCAGCTGGTGCTCAGCGAGGACCGCGCGGTCGGCTCGCCCACCTGGCTGGGCCCGCTGAACGGCGGCCAGGTGGTGGTGGACCGTACCTCGGCGGCCGGCCCGCACGTGGTGACCCTGCAGGACGCCCGCCTGGACGGCGCCGACCCGCGCGACCTCGGGCTGACCATCCTCAAGGAGGATCCGGCGGCCGACACCAACACCGATCCGGCCAAGGATCCGCTGTTCAACCCGGCGTCCGGGTACGACCCGTGGACCGAGCGGCAGAACTACACGCCCGACGGCCGCCGCATCGTGGTGACCCGGTTCGAGGACGGTACCGCCGGGCGGATCGAGCGGATCTGGACGGTGGACGCCGACGGCTCGGACCCGGCGCCGATGCCGCTGGCCGGACGCGGGCCGAAGGACTGGGACACCGACCCCACGTTCTCGCCCGACGGCAGATACCTTGCGTTCACGCGGACTTCGCCGGGCGGCGTCGGGTCCGCCTCGGGTCCCGGCCGTATCCTGATCGCCGACGCCACCATCGGCGCGATCGTCCACGAGATCGTGCCGCCGGCGGGGCAGCAGGCGGGCGGCGACGCACAGCCCACCTGGTCCTCCGACGGCACCACCCTCGCCTTCACCCGCAACGAGGTGATCGACGGGGGCGGCGGCAACAAGCACATCTGGACCGTGCCGGTGAACGCCCTGGACCAGCAGCGCGATCTGAGCGCGCGGATCTGCCCGGACACCTGCGCGGTCATCGACGACAGTCCCGCGTTCTCGCCGGACGGACGCTCGATCGCGTTCAACCGGAAGAACGGCGGCGGCCGGATCGACGAGCACAACGGACTCCTGGTCACCTCCGTGTCCGGCGACGACTGCCGGGCCGTGCTGCCCGCGCCCGCCCGGGGCACCGCCGACGCCTGCCACCGGGAGCTGCCCGACACCTCCGTCACCGGCCCGCACCAGCCCCGCGACGCGGCCTGGACGGCGGACGGCACCGGGATCGTCTTCAGCTCCCGCACCGACCTGCCCGTCAACTGCCCTGAAAACCTTTACCTGTTGAAGGTCGCGACCGGTCATCTGTCCCCGCTCACCACGGAGCTGCCGGGACGCCAGAAGGAGCCCGGCGTCCAGCAGTCGGTGAACCTGGCGGTGCGCGCCCCGGGCACGGCGCCCGCGGTCACCGTCGGCACCGCCACGACGGTCCGCGTCGACGTCGTCAACAACGGTCCCGCCGCCTCCCCCGGCACCCGGCTGACCATCGCGCCGCCGGCCGGCGTGACCGTCACCCGGATCCGCCGTCCGGGCGGTACCTGCGACGCCGTCTCCCTCCAGTGCGACATCGGAGTGGTGCCGCCCGGCGCGACCGTGCCGCTGACCGTGACCCTGACCGGGCAGACCGTGGGCGACCAGCCGGTGGACTGGTCCGTCACCGGCAGCGTGATCGACCCGGAGCCGGGCGACAACACCGCCCGCACCGTGGTGCCGGTGCGCCCGCCCGCCCCGCCGCACCCCCGCCCGACTCCGACCCCGCCGCATCCCGGCCCGACCCCGCCCACGCCCAGGCCGGTGCCGACGCCGCCCCCGCCGAAGGCCGGGCCCGGTGTCCGGGTCACCGCCCAGCCCGAGCCGGGCTATGTCGGCGGCCGGGTGGTGGTGACGTACACCGTCCGCAACGGGCGCAACGCGCTGGCCACCGGGCTGCGGCTGCGGATCGGGCTGCCCGCCGGGATCCCGGGCGGCGGGCCGCCGCCGGGCTGCGACACCGGCTGGGTGTGCGCGCTGCCGGACCTGGCACCGGGCGCCTCGACCGTCGTACGGGTGGTGCTCGCCCCCGACCATGCGCTCACCGGCCGTGCCACCGGCGTTCTCACCACCACCGGGACGGACGCCGACCCGGGGGACAACAGGGCGCGCACGACCCTGCGGATCCTCCAGCCGCGGATCGTCGCCGTACCGCCGATCGGCAGGCCCGGCTTCGTCACCTCGGTGCGCGGCAGGGACTTCCCGCCGGGAGTCCCGGTGCGGTTCTCCTGGAAGCCGGGGATCACGGCGGCGGCGGCGCCGACGGTGCCCCTGCCGGACGGCACGTTCATCGGCCAGCTGCTCATCCTCGCCAAGGACCAGACGGGTCCGCGCACCATCACCGCGCGCGGCCCGGGATTCTCGCCCGTGACGACCGGTTTCCTGGTGGTCAACGGCAGCGTGCAGCCGCCCGACGAGGTGACCCGCCGGTGATCCACGAGGTCGATGATGCGCTGCGCGGCCTGCTCGGCGAGTCCGGGCTGGAGGCGTCCGGGGTCGAGATCGTCTTCGACGCGCCGACCCGCGACTGGGCGGCCCGCCGCAACGCGCCCACCATCTGCGCCTTCCTGTACGACATCCGGGAGGACCCGAGCCGGCGCGGCAGCGGGGCCGGTGAGGTGTACGACGCGGACGGGTACGTGGTGGCACGGCGCACCCCGCCCCGCTGGTTCGAGCTGACGTACCTCGTCACGGCGTGGGCGAGCCGCCCGCAGGACGAGCACCGGCTGCTGTCGCAGGTGCTGGCCACTCTGGTGGCGGCCGAGGCGCTGCCGGAACGGCTGCTCACGGGCTCGCTGGCCGAACTCGGTCTGACCGTCGGGCTGGAGACCGCCGGGGCCGCGCTGGACGCGCCGGCCGCCTCCGATGTGTGGTCGGCGCTCGGCGGAGAGCTGAAGGCGTCGCTCGGGGTGCGGGTCCGGGCCCCGCTCGCGGGTGTGGCCAGGGCCGCCGCGCCGCCGGTCACCGAAGGGCTCGTGGTGCGCGGCACGGAACGGCGACAGCACGGGGATCCGGTGCCGGGGCGCAGATTGCGGTACGAGGGCGTGAGCGACCCGGGCCCGGACGGCTTCGCCGGTCCGCGCGAGCGCCGCCCGGCCCCCGTCCGCCGCCGCCGAGGAGACCGCCAGCCGTGACGCACCCCGCCGACACCGCCCACCGCCCCGGCACCGGCACCGACACCGCCCACCTCGCCGACGCCGACACCGCTGACCTCGGCCCTCTCGTCGGCGCTGACGCCGGAGGAGGTGCCGCCGTCGGGGCGGATCCCCTGTGGGCACGGCTGCGCCTGGTCGAGGAGCGGGTGCGGTATGCGGTCGCGGCCCGGCGTACCACCGACCCGGACCCGGACGATCCTTACCGGGGCCAGTACCTCACGCCCGAGGCCGTGGAACGGATCCTGGACGAGCAGGGCGGGCTCGACGTACCGGGGTACGAGCCACTGCCCCCGCCGCCGGGGTCCGTGCTCGGCGCGCTCTCCGCGCGGTTCGGTCTGTCGCCGCTGGACACGGATCTGCTGCTGGTCGCGCTGGCCCCGGACCTGGACGCGCGGTTCGAGCGGCTGTACGGCTATCTCCACGACGATCTGACGCGCCGTAGGCCGACCGTCGGGCTGGCGCTCGAACTGTGCGGGCTCCCGTCGGCGTCAACCGCACGCTTCCGTCTCGCCCCGGGCGCCCCCCTGGTCGACGGAGGCCTGGTGCGGATCACCGAGCCGGACCGGCCGCCGCTGTCGCGGGTGCTGACGGTGCCGGACCGGGTGACCGCACATCTGCTGGGCGGGACGGAGCCGGACGCCCGGCTCGCCGGGGTGCTCGGCGAAACCGGGAGCGACCCCACGGCCGAGGCGGACGAGGTCGCCAGGGCGGCGTCGGCGGCCCGCTCCGGGACGGGCCTGGTGCATCTGCTCGACCGGGGCGGTGACCCGCCGGGCCTCGCCGTCGCGGCCCTGCGCGCGGCCGGACTGCCGTCGCTGGTCCTGGACGCGGCGGCACTCGCCCGGCGCTCCGGCGACGTACCCGCGCTCGCCCGGGTCACGACGCTGGAGGCCCGGCTGACCGGCGCGGGGGTCGTCCTCGGCCCGCTGGAGGCGCTGCCCCCGGAACCCGCCGAACAGGCCCGTGCGCTGCGGGAGTTCTGTACGGCGCTGCGCGGCACACCGCTGTTCACCTACGGTACGGCCGGCTGGGACCCGGCGTGGGCGGCGGACACCCCGGTCGTCCTCCCGGTGGCCCCGCCCTCCCCCGCCCGGCAGGCCGTACGCTGGCGGCACGCCCTCGCCCTGGCCGGCGCCGGGGACTCGGTGAACGATGACACCGACGCGCTCGCCCGGGCGGTCGCCGCGCACCGCCTCGACGGAGGACAGCTGCGCCGCGCCGCCGAGGCGGCGGTGCGCGGTGCCGCGCTGGCGGGCCGCCCGGTCTGTCCGGACGACCTGCGCTCGGCCGTGCGGGCCCAGAACGGCGCGGGTCTGGCCCGGCTGGCCCGCAGGGTGGAGCCGGGCGTCGGCTGGGACGATCTGGTGCTGCCCCCGCCGGTCCACCGCAGGCTGCGGGAGCTCGCCGTGCGCGCCCGCCACCGCGAGCAGGTGCTCGGGCAGTGGCGGATGCGGCCGGGCGGCGGCCGGGGGCGAGGGGTGATCGCGCTGTTCGCCGGCGAGTCGGGCACCGGCAAGACGATGTCCGCGGAGGTCGTCGCGGCGGATCTCGGCATGGATCTGTACGTGGTCGACCTGTCCACGGTGGTCGACAAGTACGTCGGCGAGACCGAGAAGAACCTGGAGCGGATCTTCACCGAGGCGTCCGCGGTCAACGCGGTGCTGCTTTTCGACGAGGCCGACGCGATCTTCGGGAAGCGCTCGGAGGTCAAGGACGCGCACGACCGGCACGCCAACATCGAGTCGGCCTACCTGCTGCAACGCATGGAGTCCTTCGACGGGATCGCCGTACTGACCACGAATCTGCGGGCCAACCTGGACGAGGCGTTCACGCGGCGGCTGGATGTGGTGGCGGAGTTCCCCGTGCCCGACGCCGCCCACCGGCTCGCCCTGTGGGAACGCTGCCTGGGCGACCGGCTGCCGCGCGCGGCCGGCCTCGATCTCCGTTTCTGCGCCGACCGTTTCGAACTGGCCGGCGGCTCGATCCGGGCCTGCGCGGTGACCGCCGCCTACCTCGCGGCGGAGTCCGGAGAACCGCTCACCATGCGGCAGTTGGTGACGGCCGTGGTCCAGGAGTACCGCAAACTCGGCCGGCTGGTCCTGGAGAGCGAGTTCGGACCGTGGACACGGGAGCTGCTCGCCGAGGGCTGAGCGGGGCCATCTCGTTCCACGGATGCGGCATCGGCGAGTGATCCCCGAGATGTCCGGGCGGTCCGGCCTTCGGCCTGCCGGCCGAGCGCAGCGCCTTGCGGACACCGGTGGCAGGCGGGCGGGGGGCGGCTCCCGGTACGGGCGCCGGGTCCGGGCTTCCGGGCCCCGGTGCGTTCGGTGCGGGGCCCGGACGTCTGCACGCCTGCTGCCTCCTCGTCGGCACACCTGTTGCGACCCTCCAGTGGACCGTGCTCGACGGTGCGGTGTCCAGGGCCGCACGGGCAGGAGGGCGCCGCCCGGCGAGGCACCCGGACGGTCCGCGTGACCGTACCAAAAGGCAGCGTGGTTGCCCCCGGCCAGGTACGCCCGCCCCTGCCGCGGAGCCCGAGGTGCCTCGGAGACTCGGCATCGACGCAGGTGACCGATGGAACCCGAAGGAGCGAGCATGCCGACGTACCTCACCCCGGGCGTGTACGTGGAGGAGGTGCAGTCCGGTGCCCGCCCGATCGAGGGGGTCGGCACCGCCGTCGCCGCGTTCGTCGGGTTCGCCCGGAGCGGCCCCTTCCACGAACCGACGCTGGTCACCAATTGGGACCAGTACACGCAGCTGTTCGGCGGCTTCACCGAGAACACCTATCTCGCGCACGCCGTGTACGGCTACTTCTCCAACGGCGGCGGCGCGGCCTACATCGTGCGGATCGGCGGCTCCGGCGCGGACTCCTCCGCCGCCCCGGCGGACCGCGGACGCGACTCCGGCGGGTTCCGGGCGGCCGAGCCGGTGTCCCTCGGCGGGTTCCTGGTCGCGGCCCGGCCCGGTACCTCGGGAGTGTCGGTGGAGATCGCCGACCCGGACGGCGAGAACCCGCCCGAGGACCGTTTCCGGCTGCTGGTCCGCCAGGGCGACCAGGTGGCCGAGACCTACGACGTCTCCACCCGCAAGAGCGTCAAGGGCTATGTGGTCACCCAGGTCCGCGCCTCCCGGCTGATCGAGGTCACCGAGCAGCGCGGCGCCGCCCAGACGCGGCCCGCGAGCCAGACCGTGGCCCTGCCCGACGCCCCCGCCTCACCAGCGGTGACCGGCTCGGCGGAGGTGTCGCGGCTCGATCCGGCCGAGTACGTCGGTGACGCCGCCGCCCGGACCGGGTTCGCCGGTCTGGAGGCCATCGACGAGATCACCATGGTCGCGGTGCCGGACCTGATGGGCGCCTACCAGCGGGGCGACATCGACGCCGAGGGCGTGCGCACGGTCCAGCTCGCGGTGATCTCGCACTGCGAGCAGATGGGCGACCGGGTGGCCGTCCTGGACACCCCGCCCGGGCTCACCGCGCAGCAGGTACGCAACTGGCGCAACGACGAGGCCGGTTACGACTCCCGGTACGCCGCCCTCTACTACCCGTGGGTGCGGGTCTTCGACCCGGCGGCCGGCCGCAATACCACCGTCCCGCCGAGCGGTCACGTCGCGGGCGTGTGGGCGCGCAGCGACGCCGAGCGCGGTGTGCACAAGGCACCCGCCAACGAGGTGGTCCGGGGCGCGGTGGATCTGGAGATCCGGCTCAGCAAGGGCGAGCAGGACCTGCTCAACCCGATCGGCGTGAACTGTGTGCGCGCCTTCCCGGGCCGCGGCATCCGGGTGTGGGGCGCCCGCACCCTGTCCTCCGACCCGGCCTGGCGCTATCTGAACGTCCGGCGGCTCTTCAACTACCTTGAGGAGTCGATCCTGTTGGGCACCCAGTGGGTGGTGTTCGAGCCGAACGACGACCGGCTGTGGTCGAGCATCCGGCGCAACGTCACCGCGTTCCTCACCGAGGAATGGCGCCGGGGCGCGCTCTTCGGCCGCACGGCCGAGGAGGCGTTCTACGTCAAGTGCGACCGCGACAACAACCCGCAGACCTCCATCGACCAGGGCCGCGTCATCTGCGAGATCGGCGTCTCCCCCGTCAAGCCCGCCGAGTTCGTGGTGTTCCGGCTGGCCCAGTTCTCCGACAGCACCAGCCTCATCGACGAGTGACCCGCGGGTCGGCCAAGGAAAGGTGACAGACAGTCATGGCAGAAGGCGACGCTCTCTCCACTCACGTCTTCGGCGTGCAGCTCGGCGGGTACATGGTCGAGTCGATCCAGGAGATCAGCGGCTTCTCCGTCGAGGAGGAGGTCGTCGAGGTCAAGCAGGTCACGTCAACGGGCAAGCAGATCATCCGCAAGCAGCCCGGGGCACGACAGGCCGGCGAGATCACGATCACCCGGGGACTCGACAAGAGCAGCGAGTTCACCAAGTGGATCAAGGAGACCCTCAACAACGGCGCCGTCGACACGGCACGGCAGAACCTCACCATCGAGATCAAGGACTCCAAGGGGGACACGGTCCGCCGTATCCAGCTGATGAACGGCTGGGCCTCCAAGTGGGAGGGCCCCTCCCTCAAGGCCGGCGAGTCCTCCCCGGCCACCGAGACCGTCACGATCGTGTTCGAGGAGATCGTCGTCGAATGAGGCGTCGTACGGTCACGGCGGGCAGCCTGGAGGAGATCCTGGAGGCGACGGCGCCCGCCCCGGCGGCCGAGCAGCCGCCGCCCCCGGTCGCCCGCCCTGCGGCCCCTCAGGAGCACGGGCTGCGCACGGAGTTCGAGTTCGAGCTGCCGCGCGGATACGTGGACGAGGCGGGCACGGTGCACCGGCAGGGCGCGATGCGCCTGGCGACCGCCCGCGACGAGCTGCGGCCGCAGATCGACCTGCGGGTCAAGGAGAACCCGGCCTACCTGAGTGTGGTGCTGCTGAGCCAGGTGATCACCCGGCTCGGCACCATCACCGATGTGCACGCGGGGATCGTGGAGCGGATGTACGCCACCGATGTCGCCTTCCTCCAGGACTTCTACCGCCGCGTCAACAGCGAGGGGCACACCCGCGCGGCGGTGACCTGCCCGCACTGCGAGGGCGCCTTCGAGGTGGACCTCTCGGGTGGGCGCCTGGGGGAATCGTGACGTACGCGCTCCCCCGGCTGCGGGAGGAGATCGCGTACATCGCCTACCACTTCCACTGGCCCCGCGAGGAGATCCTCGACCTCACCCATGCCGAGCGGCAGCAGTGGGTGGCCGAGATCGCCCGCATCAACACACGTATCAACGAAGGCGGTTGAGTTCCATGGCGTGGCGGGACACACGGCGCCGCCGGTCCGGCACCCGGTCCGCGGGAGCGGCCGCGCGCGGGGCGGCCGACCGGTCCGCGCCGGGTCCGGTGGTTCCGGCGGCTCCCGGTCCCGCCGAGGCGTCCGTGCCGGGCGACTGGGACGGCGGCTGGCGCCGCACCCCGCCGCCGGCCCTGACCGTGGCCCGCGCTCCGCTGGGCGTCAGCGACGGGCTGGCCTTCCGCTCGGGCCTCGCGTCCTGGCAGGACCCGTCCTTCGACACCGGTCTCGGTCACGCGCTGCTGCCGTCCGCCCCGGTGGGCCTGATCCACGGCGTCACCGGCCCGGCGACGCCGCGCGCCGTCCACGCCGACGGCGGCCCTCTGCTGCTGCGGGTGCCACGGCCGGACACCGAGGAGGCCGCCGAGGCCGACCCCGCGAACCCGCTCACCGGCGACCGCCGTACGGGGAGCCCGGCCGACGGCACGGTCGACGAACGGGGAGGTGCTCGGACCGCAGTCCCTTCGCACCAGCGGCAGGCCGGTGCACCGCCGAGCCGTGGGACCGTGGCCGCCACCACGCGCCGGACACCGGTTCAGCGGTCCGCGGCGGGAGCCGGTGATCAGGCGGTCCGGCCCGCCCGTGCCGGGGGCCCGGCCGTCCCACCGGAGATCCCGCTCGTACGACGGGTCGCCGTGGTGCCGCACAGCTCGGGCGACGAAGCCGGACGCCGCACGGCGCCGAGCGGACCGGACCGCGCTCCGCACGGTCGCCGTACACCCTCGGAAACCGGCCCCGCCCGCACGCCGGGCACGGGCCGGACGGGACGTACACCGTCCGGTGGAGTGCCCCGACGCCCCTTCACGACAGGTGAGAACGGGTCCGCCGAAACGCGCGGCACGAGCGCCGAGCCGGTGCGTCCCCGCACACTGGGCCCCGCGTTGACCGTGGCCCGGCGGACGACCGGACCGGTGCGCCGGATCGCCGCGCTGCGGCCCGCCGCCCGCCCCGCCCCGGGCACGGCCTCGGACACAGCACCCACGGCGGCCTCGACAGGGACCGCCCCGCAGGCCTCCCGACCGGCACCGGGCACGCCGCCTGTGACGTCCGCACCGTCAGTCCAGCGCACCGAGTCCTCCGGACAGCCGGCGGCCCGAGCCCCACTGGGCACGCCGTTGTCGGAACTCCCCACCGTCTCCGTGCCCTTGGCTACCGACACCAACCTGACAGTTCAACGAGCCGAAGCCCCCGGCCAACCCACCACCCGGACACCACTCGGTCCACCACTGCCAGAACTCCCCACCGTCGCCGCGCCCTTGACTGCCGACACCAACCCGACAGCCCAGCGCACCGACACCCCCGGACAGCCGGCGACCCGAGCCCCACTGGGCACACCACTGCCAGAACTCCCCACCGTCGCCGCGCCCTTGACTGCCGACACCAACCCGACAGTTCAACGAGCTGAAGCCCCCGGCCAACCCACCACCCGAGCGCCACTGGGCACACCACTGCCGGAACTCCCCGTCAACGCCCGGCCATTGACCCCCGACAACCACCCCACAGTCCAGCGCACCGACACCCCCGGCCAACCGGCCACCCGGACACCACTGGGCACACCACTGGGCACACCACTGGCCGAACTCCCGGCCACTGCCACGCCGTTCGATGCCGATGCCCGCCCGACGGCCGGACCGGTGCTTCCTGTCGTGCAGCGGCAGGCGGACTCCGTCGCGTCGGTGCCGGAGCCGCGCGGCGACAACCCGGCGACCCCGTCGGGCGGCGATGCCGGGTTGCCGGCCCCGCCGATCTCGCCGGCCCCGGCCCAGCGGTCCCGCCGGGATGACCGGCCCGGGGCGTCCGGTGCCCGGGCCCGGGGCGGTCTGGGGGCGCCGCTGCCCGCCATGCCGCCGACCGCCGGGCCACCCCGCCCGGCCGGCCCGGAGCTGCAGCGGGCCCCGGTACGCCCGGCCGGCGCTGCTCCGGGCACGCGTCAGCCCCCGTCGGGGGCGGCCGGAGGTACGGTCCCTCTGCTCGGCGTGGCGGACGCCGGGCAAGGCACCCCGCTCGCCGGGTCCTCACCCTCCGACGCACCGGCGGCGGCCACCCCGCCGGAAGTCCCGGTCGTCGCGCGGCCGACGCCCCCGGAGCGGCCCGAAGGGCCGGCCACGGCACACCCGCGGTCGGCAGACGCCGGTGCCGTCCCTCTTGTACGGCCTACTCCGCCGACCCCGCCTGCCCCTTCCACCCCTTCCACCCCTTCCACCCTTTCTGCCGCTGCGGCCGATGGCCCAGTCGTGCCGGGGCCGGTCGTCGTCGCCCGGGCCGTCGCCGCGCCCGGCGGTGCGCCGGGCGGTG
>NZ_JBEYEW010000027.1:0-105084 GCF_040634095.1 Streptomyces sp. NPDC007205 | reverse complement strand
GCATGCGGGACGTCGAGTACGGCACGATAAGGAACCAACGAGGCCCCCGGACTGTGATGTTGAGACTTCAGACATCTCGCTCAACAGTCCGAGGGCCTCGCCCGTTACTCGACCGGCCTCGTCACCCGATCGGTGGCCAAATTGAAAAGCCTCCATGCTTCCAGGAAGCTGACCCCGGTGTACTCGGGGACGGCGGGGGACACGGCCGGGCGTACCCGGGAGAAGGCGCCGTCGGCGCCGATGACCAGATCGGTCTCGATTCTCGTGCCGTCGGCGAAGTGCAATTGCCGCGGCCCGTCGGCGGGTCCGCTGATCATGTCGAGGGCGTGGCCCCAGCGCACGGTTCCCGGCTGCACGGAGTCGAGCAGCATGTTACGCAGTTGGCCGCGGTCGATTTCCGGCTTGAAGAGCTCGTCGGGCGCCGGGACTTGATGGGACGTGATCGTGCCGCACGGGTCCATCTGGCGCATTTCCTGCCCTTCGGGACGGGCGAGGGCGAAGAACTCGTCGAGCAGGCCGGCTTCGCGCAGTGCGACCTGACCGTTGTCGGCGTGCAGGTCGAGGGTGCCGCCCTGGTTGCGGGCGTCGGGGCCCGGGTCGCGGTCGTAGACGGTGACCGCGATGCCGCGCTGCTGGAGGATGCGAGCGCAGGTCAGTCCGCCGGGTCCGGCGCCGATGATGCTGATGCTGGCGTTGGCGGGCTCTGGGGAGTTCATGGTTGTTCCTTCCCGTCGGCGAAGAGGAGTCATCGGGCGAACAGGGCAGGGCGGGGCACTCCGGCGTCGGCCTCGGTCATGGACGTGCCTCGAGCGCCCCCTTGACGGACAGGACGGCGACGGGCGGTGCGGCGCAGACGATGACCATGCCGGCAAGGACGTGCCGCTCAGGTGCTCACAGCCTCATAAAAACAGAACAAGGAAAAAAGTGCAACAGCTCTACTTTGCGATCGGTTTCGACTATCGGCTACGCTCTAGCCATGACCGTGCCCCCCGTCAGCCGCCGCGACCGCAAGAAGGCGGCCACCCGGCAGGCAATCGCCGACGCCGCACTGCAGCTCTTTCTGGAACGTGGCTACGACCAGGTAGGCATCCGTGACATCGCCGACGCCGCCGACGTATCGACCGCTACGGTGTTCAAGCACTTCAGCGGTAAGGAGGCGCTGGTATTCGACCAGGACCAGGACCGGGAGTCAGAACTGATCGCCGCGGTGCGGGAGCGACCCTCCGGTCAGAGCATCCTCAACGCCCTCCGACAGCACGTCCTTGACACCTGGCCCTCGATCGAGGCGCATCCTCAGGCGGCCGAGTTCACCCACCTGGTGGAGTCCACGCCGGTGCTGCGCGCGTACGCCGAACGCATGTGGACCAGGTACACCGACAGCCTCAGCGCAGCCATCGCCGACGAGGTCGGCGTGGACCACGACGACCTCGCATGTGTGGCTCTTGCTCGATTCGTACTCGACATCCCGGCCCTCGCTCGCGGTCGGCAGGACCGCCGAGCCGCCGTCGAGACCATCTTCGACATCCTCACACACGGCTGGGAACCGCCCGGCAAGCCGTCTGTGCCGTAGCCCCCGGCAAAGACCAACACCTACACCGCCGTCGACGAGCTGAGCGGCAACACCGCCCTCGGCGACAGCCAGGACCACCAGCTGGTCGCCGTCCACAGCGACAAGTGCGTCGACGTCATCAACGACTCCGCCTCGACGCGCGTCATCCTCCAGTGGACCTGCGACAGTCAGGGCAAGCCCTGAGAGCCGGTAGGGTCTCGTCGGTGCAGAACCGTCTCCTCGCGGAGATCACCGTACCGGTCAGTGGTTGCGCGGAGCGCTCCACCCGTTGGGGTTGCTGATGTCGGGGTTCGTGGAGTATGAGGCGTTGCCGGTCTGGTAGACGAAGTACCAGAGCTTTTGCGGCGCGTAGTAGAAGACCTGCGGTGCTGCCCGGTAGCCCGTGCCGATGGCCGTGCGGTCGAGGTAGTGGTGCGTGGCCGCCCCCGCCTGTGACCAGTCGCTGAAGCTGAGGTACGCGAGGCTGTAGCCGGAGGAACTGGCGACGCTGGCGAACACGTGCCACTTGCCGTTGTGACAGACGACCGACGGGTCCTTGATCCCGGCGATCTGGTGCGTGGCGTCCGGTTTCGGGGCGATCAGCGGGCCGCTGGAGGTCCGGGAGACGTCAGCGGGTTCATGGTTCTCCTCGTAGCGTGGGCGCGGGTCGGATCGTGTGGCCGCGCTGCTGAGTGCTTGTGCGGCACGGCGGCCCGCTTCTGATGCGGGCATGACATGCTCGGGATGGTTCTCGTCTTTCGGCCCCTACCAATGAGATGCCTGAGCTTCGTTCGTTATCTCGAACGGCGATCGATTTTCCGAGCATCTTGGATGCTAAGGAACATGGGCGCATCGTCAACAGTCTGCGTTCGCAAAGGCGAGCGCATCTTTCGCCGCGGACGGATTCCGCAGGCGTGGGCATCAGCGCCGGGCGAACTGGACCCGGGTCGGTTGGACGACGTTCGGCTGCAGTTCGATGCCGGTGATGGTCAGCCGTTGCCCATAGATGTCCGGGACATGAGCCAGGACTCCGCGGACCTCTGTTGGCGCGCCACCCCGGCACGCACAGCAGCGAACGGATCGGCTGCGGCTTGACTTCAGGGACTCCCCACCGCCAAGGGAGCGGCCGCGCTCCGCCGCAGAGCGGACGGCGTCGCTGCGCATCGGCACGGCGATGCGGCCCTACGTGAACTCCCCAGCCAGGGCTGGCTGGTGAGCATCGCTCCGTGTCTGTTTCCGTACGTTGCGTGACATGAATCGGGACGACTTTCGGTGTCCCCGGGCCCGTGTTCGCGGCCCCGCACGGCCTTGCCCGCACGGCGCTGTTCGGCTCCCGGCGGTGGTGGAGCGCGTGGCCAGGGTGTGGCCGGAACGAATCCGCCGGGGCCAGGGCGGTCTGGCTGGGCCAGGCGACTGCTGGTGACATATGCGCTGTCGCGTCGTCATGGCCGACCACATCAGCGAAGTGGTCTTGTTCATCTCGGAACGGGAAGGCGGCGGGATGCCGGCTGAGGTCATCTTCTTCAACGTCGGCCAGGGGGACTGCACGTTCCTGTGGTTCTACGAAGTCCGGGGTGGCGGCTCCGGGGTGTCGAACCCCGCGGACCGGGTAGGCGTGGCAGCCGCGCTGATCGACTGCGGGGCCAAGCCCTCCACTCCGCACCGCAGCACGCACGGTCGGCCAGGCACGAACGACGTGCGGACGGTCGCGCACATCCGGGAGGTCATCGCCGACCGGCTCGCGCGGAACACCGGGGCGAGCCAGGGCAAGCTGGACTACCTGTTCCTCAGTCACTCGGACGCCGACCACTACAACCTGCTCGAGCTGCTGCTGTGCAACGCCGCCAGGACGCTCGACTTCGGGATCCAGGATGTGTGGTACACGGGCGATCCCCGGGAGTTCCACAAGGGGGACACCAACGCGTTCACCTACAAGCTGCTGCAACCGGGGGAGCAGCACCGGTTGACCAACGGCGCCCACACGGTGGTGAACGCCCCGAAGTCCGTCGGTCTGTACTCGGCGAACCATCGCGTCGAGATCGCTCCGACGGTCGCCGACCTGCCGGAGCTCTACCTCGTCTGTTCCTCGCTCTACGCCGTCGTCGACGGCAGGAAGGTGACCTCCAAGACACGCGGGAAGCGGCCTTCCACCTGGACGAACGCAGCCAGCCTGGTGTTCATGCTGCGCGGCCGGCCCGCCGCGGGCGACGAGAAGCGGCAGAAGGCGTTGCTGATGGCCGATGCCGAACGCGGTGTGGAGGACTTCCTGCGGGAGTCCGACCTCGTGGAGAACCGCTACCGGCGCGAGAAGAACCTGTGGCTGAAGGCCGGTCACCACGGCAGCGCCGAGGCCACCAGCAAGGACTGGCTCGACCACACCACCCCCGACGCGCTGTTCTTCAGCTCCGGGCTCGGACGCTTCGGCGGCACCGGCATGCCGGCCGACACCAAACTGAACGAGATCCGCACCACCCTCGCCGCGCACGGCCTCCCTCAGCCGGACATCGCGCCGACTCAGCAGCATCCTTACGGGTCCTTCCAGAGGGGACGAACACCGCCGTTCGTCATACAGGACGCGACCGAGGGCATCTGCACGGCCCTGGCCGAGGCTCCGCCTCCCTCCGGGCGCGACTGGCTGGGGATGGACTGGCATCTGATCCTGGATGACCCGAGGCCCGGCGACTATCACCTCGAATTCGTCTGACGACTCCTCAGACCCAGGGAACAGGGAGCAGCCTGTCATGGCACTCACGGTCGCCGCGCTGGAAGCGCTGCTGGACCAGACGCGGGAGACGTTCCGGCTCGGCACCGGGGAGTTGGGACTCGCGGGCTTCACCGAGCAGTGCACCGCCTACCTGGCCGATGCCGAGCTCAACATCACGGATGTCACTGTGGTCGACAAGCCAGGCCTGCGCGTCGAGGGCTCGGTGACGTTGAAGGGCAGGGCCGCGACGCGCGGCAGCGTCACCTTCGTCCCGGACGCCGCGGGCGCCACCGTCGCCGGAGTCCGGGTGGACGCCGAAGTGGAGCAGGACAGCGAGCTGCTCACCGACGCGGCCAAGGCGGCCGCCGCGAGCCTCGCGGTGCTGAAGCCGAGCCGCCCGCGTCTGGTGTTCGGCGAGGAGCCCGGCCGCGACGCGCGGGTGACGGCCCGGACCGGCGTCGGCGTGGCGCTGGACTTCCCCGCCGCCGCCGCCGACGACGCCGTCAAGCCGTACCTGTGGGCGTACGAACCCGCGGACAGCTCCGAGGCGTGGCAGCTGGGCGGGACCTTCCCGGCGGTGCCGCTCGCGGACCTCTCCAGCCTCGCCGACCTGGCCGGCACCCCGGGCGGCGGCGGCTTCGCGCTGCCGTCGGACGTGCCGCAGGCACAGGGACTTTCCCTCCGGGCTCTGTCCGTGTCCTTCGGTCTGGGCGAGGGCGGGGGCGCGGCACAGCTGCTGTCGATGTGGCTGCGCGTGGAGATGAACACCCAGTGGGCGCTCGCGGGCGGGCAGTTGGTGGTCAATGGCCTTGACGCCCAGTTCGGGGTTGTCCTTCCACGGTCCAGGCCGCGTGTGCAGACCGTGCTGGGCGGCGAGGTCGTCCTCGCCGGGGACATCGCCGTCGATGTGGAGATCACCCTCCCCGACCGGGAGATATCCGCCTCGCTCGGGCGGCCCGTGCCGCTCAAGCCCCTGATGGACCGGCACTTCCCCGGCCTGCCCGTACCCGCGCTCACCGTCCAGGACCTGACCCTGTGGGGCTCGGCCGCGCCCGGCGCGTCCGGTTACGGCGTCGATGCGGAACTGAGCGACGTCTGGCAGCTCGCCGACGGCGTCAAGCTCTCCCGGGTCGTCCTGTCCGCCGCCAAGCAGGGCACGGACACCACGGCGTCCCTCGACGCGCTGTGGAACCTCGACGAGACAGTGCTGGACGTCCACGGAGAGTGGGCGAGCGGCACCGGCTGGAAGCTCACCGCCTCCGCCTCGAACGTCTCGCCCGCCGACATCTTCGGCCGGTTCGGCATCGCGCCGCCACCGATCCTCAAGGACGTCACCATCGGCCACATCGGGGTGTCGTACGACGACAAGGACCGGAAGTTCCAGCTCGGCGTGACCGGGACCTTCCCCCTGGGCGAGCTGAAGGCCGCGCTGACCCTGACCGTAGACCTCGCCAGGCGGTCCGGCGGACAGCCGGGCTACGACCAGCGGTACACCGGCTCGCTGTCGCTGGAGATCCCCCAGCACGGCGGTGAGCCGCGCACGATGTCCTTCACGCTGGCCGACGCCCAGCACGCCGAGTTCACCGCCTCATGGGAGGATGCGCAGGGCGTCTCGCCCGCCGACCTCGCGACGCTGCTGGGAGTGGACGCGCCCGCCGAGATCCTGGCGAAGCTGGGGACGGTCACCTCGGTGCGGCTGCGGTACGCGTCCACGGACAAGTCCGTCGTCTTCGCCGCCCGCACCGTCGACGGCGGCTCCCTGGTCCTCGTGTCCCAGCGGGACAAGAGCGGCGGCCACGCCTGGGTGGCGCGCGTCGGCGTCGCGCTGAACGCGGCCCTGTCCCAAGTCCCGCTCCTGGAGGGACAGATCCCCGCCGACCAGGACGTGGCCGTCCGCGCCCTCGGCGTGCTCCTCGCCTCCGACACCCTCACGGCCGCCCGGACGGCCGAGCTGAACCGCGCTCTGGCCGCGTGCGACGACAAGCAGCCCGCGCTGCCCGCCGACGGGCTGGGCAAGGGCGCCGCGTTCTCGATCAGCCTCCGGCTGCCGGGGCGCGACGAGCTGATGTCGCTGGTGGTACGGGGCGACCGCCCGGGTGGCGCGTCCGCCGGGCGGCGGCAGCTGACCGCGAAGGGTACCGACGTCGCAGGTGCTGCGGATGCCGCCGGTGGCGCCAGTGGCGTCAACGCCGCCTTCCGAGCGGCGGATCCGGGGGCCTCCATGCCCCTTGTGGCGTGGGCGGACGTGCAGCGCGCGGTCGGCCCGCTGCGGCTGCGCCGCGTCGGCGTGGGCTACGCCGACGGCACCGTGTGGGTGCTGTTCGACGCGTCGCTGGGCATGGCCGGGCTCGTCCTCGGCGTCGAGGGCCTGGGCCTCGGTATCCCGCTGGCCCACCCCGACCGGCCCGAGATCCGCCTCGCCGGGCTGAGCGTCGCGTACTCCAAGCCCCCGCTCGCGGTCAAGGGCGCGCTGGTCAACCGGCCCCCGGACGACCAGTACGCGCTGCTGGTCCAAGGCGTCCTCGTCCTGTCGGCCGCGAGGTTCGGCCTGTCGGTGCTCGGCGCGTACGCGCGGCCGAAGGACCGCCCCGACACGACGTCGATGTTCCTGTACGGCAGGGCGTCCGGGAAGTTCGGCGGGCCGCCGCCCGTGCAGATCACCGGCATCATGGCCGGCCTCGGCTTCAACACCTCGGTCACACTGCCCGACGGCGACCGCGTCCTGGACTTCCCCTTCCTGAAAGACCTGACGTCGACCGACCCCGGCACCGACCCGATGGAGGTCCTGCGGACACTGATGGCCGGCGGCCAGGACGCGTGGGTGCGCCCGGCCGTGGGGCAGATGTGGTTCGCGGCGGGCCTGGCGTTCAGCGTCGCCGAGTTCCTCCAGGGCCAGGGGCTGCTCGTGCTGGAGGTCGGCGACGACTTCGCGGTCGCGCTGCTGGGCACGGCCGATGCGCGCTTCCCCCGCGGCACGGGCCAGGCGTACGCGAGGGCGCAGCTCGGTCTCTCCGCCAAGTACCGGGCCAGCGAGGGCGTGCTGAAGCTGACCGCCCAGCTCGCCCCCGGCTCGTTCGTCATCGACGAGGCGTGCGTGCTCACCGGCGGGTTCGCGCTGTACGTGTGGATGGACGACGCGCGCGCCGGGGACTTCGTACTCACGCTCGGCGGCTACCACCCCAGGTTCCCGGTGCCGAAGCACTATCCGGCCGTGCCACGGCTCGGCTTCAGCTGGCCGGTGACGCAAGCGCTGACCATCAGCGGCGGCTCGTACTTCGCGCTCACCCCGGGCGCGCTCATGGCCGGCGGCGCGCTGGAGGTGAACTACCGGTCCGGCAAGCTGCACGCCTGGCTGACCGCGTACGCCGACATGCTGATCGAGTGGGCGCCCTTCCGCTTCGACGTCGGGATCGGGATCAGCATCGGGGTCAGCTACGTGCTGGACCTGTGGCTGGTGCGCGAGACGATCCGGGTCGAGGTCGGCGCGTCACTGCGGCTGTGGGGTCCGCCGACGGCCGGCGAGGTCACCGTCCACCTGTGGTTCATCTCGTTCACGATCGCCTTCGGCGACGGCCGGGCGCAGGACGACCGGCCCGCCCCCTGGCCGGAGGTGGTCAAGCAGCTCCCGGCGCGGGAGGACGCCGTCCGGCTGACCCCCATGGACGGGTTGTCGGCGGCGCGGGCCGAGGACGAGCGGGGCCGCGACCTGTGGATCGCCACGCCCGGGGTGTTCTCGTTCGCCGTACGCGCGGCCGTGCCGGTGACGACGCTGCGGCTGGGTGACGGCGATGCGGCCACCGAGATCGCGGGCCGCGCGGTCAATCTCCGCCCCCGGCGTGCCGAGGGCAGGGACCTGGATTCCGTGCTCACCGTCACCCTGTCCAGGGGCGCGGCCCCGCAGCCGCTGGGCGACTGGTTCGCCGACTCGGGCGCGGAGGCCAGGAACAGCCTGCCGGCCGCGCTGTGGGGCCCGTACGACGGCAAGCTGACCGTCGACAGCGCGCGGTGGGCGGACGACCAGCTCATGGGCGTCGACCTGCGGTTGCCGCTGCCTCAACAGGGCGCCTCGCCCGGCGAGATCACAGCCGGGACGCTCGCGCACGACGACCGTTTCCCGGACGGGGCACTGCCGCTGCGGCCCGCCGCCGTTTCCGCCCAGGCCGTCGCGGCTGCCGCTGCCCCGGCTCCGGAAGCTGCGCCGCTGACCGTCGCCGAGGCCGTACGAGCCGCCCATCCCGTACGCGCCGCGGCAGCCGACGGCGACAGGGCCGGCGGGTCCACGCGCGGCGCGGCAGGGGGTCAGGCCGCAACGCCGGTCGACTGGGCCCGGGACCGGCTGTTCGCGGCGATGGAACACCTGGGTGTGAGCCCCGGCACCAACGACCGCCTCGCGGCCGACGACGGGCTGGTGGCCGGGGACACCACGGCACCGGTGGACCACACGATCCCCGGCCCGCCCGTCCCGACCGGCGACCGCCTGTACGCGGCGGGCGCGGGACGGACGGCGACCCCGGCCGACGCACACAGCCTCACCCCGTACGAGCCGTCGCGCCTGGGCTCGGCGAGCCCGACCCACCTCGCGGTCAGCCCCGACGGCCGCCGCCTGGTCGTCGTCGACGCCCGGGAGGGCGTCGACATCCTGGACATCTCGGCCAACCCGCCGGCGGCGGCGCCCTCCCTGCTCCCCGACCGGCTGTGGGTGCCGCAGAGGCCGCAGGCCCTGTCGGCCTCGCCGGACAGCGCGTACGCCTACGCCACCTTCGCGCAGCCGAACCAGTTCGTGGTCCTCGACCTGACGAAGACGCCCCCGGCGATCCACTGGCAGTACGGCACGGAGACGACGCCCGGCGACGCCGTCGCCTCCACCCAGTGGGACGCGCAGCGCCAGATCGTCTATCTCGCCCAGCCGGATCGGGGAACCGTCGCCCTGCTGGACGTCACGAACGGCAAGTGGCCCTCGCCGATGGGCGAGTTGTCCGCCGGTCCGAACCCCACACGACTGGCCGTGGACCCGCGCGGCCGGTGGCTGTACGCGCTCAACGCCGGGCACTCCACGGTATCCGTCGTCGACGTCAGGACCGGCGGCCAGGGCGTGGTGGCGACCCTGCGGACGGGCACCGACCCCAGCGCCCTGGCCGTCGGGCCCGACGGGGCACGGCTGTACGTGGCGAACACGACCAGCGGCACGGTGTCGGTGTTCGACGTCTCCGGCACGTCGCCGCAGGAGGCGGCCGACCCGGTGTGGGTCGGCGCGGACCCGATCGCGCTCGCCGTATCGCCCGCCGGGGACAGCCTGTTCGTCGCCCGGTCCGGAGAGAAGGCCCTCCAGGTGGTGGACCTCTCAGCCGACGCGCCGATCCCGCTCGACGTCACCATCCCGCTCACCGACACCCCGGTGGCACTCGCCGTCACCGCACCGCCGCCCGCACCGCCCAGCGGCGCCTCGCGGACCGGCGGATCCCGGACGCAGGAAGCCCAAGAAGACCAGGAAGCCCAGGAAGGCGGTGCGGCGTGATCCGCCCCGAATACGCCCCCGAGCCCGACCCGCAGCTGAACGTGCAGTTCCTCGACGCGCTCGTACCGAGGCTCAGCGCCGGGCGCTACACCCTCACCGCGCACCAGACCCTCGCCCGGGGCGGACAGCCGGTGGACGAGGGCTACCTGCCGACCGCCGCGTCCCCCGTCGTGCAGCCGCTGGAGGTGCGCGCGCCGCGCTTCGGCGTGGAACCGGAGTGGATTCACGGCGCGTACCCGCCCCCGGACGCCACCGGCCTCTACAGCGACGTCCTGCCGCACGTGACGCTGACCCGGCCGACCCTGCCCTGGGAGCGGGACGGGGAAGCCGCCAGGAACGGCACCCGTCTGCCCTGGCTGGCCCTGCTCGTCTTCGGCGAGGGGGAGGTGGCCGGCGATCCGCACTGTCTCGGCCGGACCGACGCGCGCACCGTGGCCCAGCTGTCCGACCCGGCGCACCGCAGCCCCGACGACGGACCCGACGTCGTCCTCCCGTCCTTCGACGCCGGGGACCCCGTCCCGGTGGAGGATCTGGAGCGCCTGTGCCGCACGGTCCTGGTGGACCGCGCCGCCTTCCACGCCGCCGCGCCCGCCAAGGACGAGCTGCCCTACCTGACACACGTACGACGGGTCAACGAGCGGCACCAGGGCGTCACCTACAGCCTCGACCTGATACAGGTCGGGGACTACGCGGTCGTCACCGGCAACCGGCTGCCGCGCGCGGCCGGCGGGCGCTACGTCGCCCACCTGGTCTCCCTGGAGGGCTGGCTGCCCTGCCTCCCGGAGGAGGGTCAGGAGGCGTACGACGGTCCGGCGCAGAAGCTGCGCCTGGTGTCGCTGTGGTCGTGGTCGTTCGAGACGCTCGCCGACCACTCGCCCGGCTTCGCCGCCCTCACCGAGCACTTCGTCGAGACCCAGGGCGACCAGGGCAAGGACCTGCTGCTGCGGGTGCCGGTGGACGGGCGGCACCTGTCCGGCCCCGAACAGCAGGAGGTCGCCGACCGGCTGCGCGCGGGCTACCTGCCGCTGTCGTGCCGCACCGAGTCGGGGCGGGCCACCTTCGGCTGGTACCGGGGGCCGTTGGCGCCCGTGCCCGTCGAACCGCGGCCGGCGCGCGACCGCCGCCGCTGCGCGGCCGAGGCCATGATCTACCTGGAGCAGTACGGGGTCTTCGACGTGAGCCTCGCGGTCGCGTTCACCGCGGGCCGCGGCGTCGCCCTGGCCGACCACCAGTTCAGCGCGGCGCTGCTGCGGCTGCGCGGCAAGGTCCGCAAAGCCGTGCAGAGCGTGGGAAGCACCGGCGACGGGCCGGCGCCGGTCGCGTACGCGCTGCCGGGCGAAGCGCCGGCGGATGCCGGACCGGACCCGCTGCCCAGCGTGCTGCCGAGCGCGCGTGAGCGGCTCGAACACCTGGTGGTGAACGGTCTTGCCGACCACCTCGGCGCGCTGCTCGCCGCTCCTTCCCCCGTCGCGGCACCGGCAGCGGCAGCGGCCGAGCCCCCGGCCGACGGGCCTCGCACCGTCGGCGCCGCCGCTCCCGCGCCGCGCGCGGTCATCACCCCGCTCCCGGCCGCGACCGAGCTGCCCACCACGGCGGACCTGACGGTACGCCGGCTGCGCACGGACGCCGGGCTCCGGGCCCGGCTGGGCTCGGCCCTCGCGTCCCTCACCGGCACGCCCGCACCCCGCACCATCGCGGCGTCCGCGCCCGCCGGCAAGAACACCGAGCCGACCGAGGCCGGCACGCCCGACGAGGACCTCACCGCCGTCCGCGACTGGCTGGTAAGGCTGCGGGACCTGACGGGCGTGCCGTTCGCCCACCTGGTCCCCGACGCCCGCATGCTGCCGCCGGAAAGCCTGGGCTTCTTCCACGTCGACCCCGACTGGACCAGCACCCTCGTCGAAGGCGCGCTCAGCGTCGGGCTCGCCCACTCCTTCGACCTCACCACCGACGACCTGCTCTTCGGCCCCGACGGCGAGGCCCCCCTGCCCGCGCCCGCCGCCCCGCTCACCGGCCTGCTGATCCGCTCCCAACTGGTGTCCGGCTGGCCCGCGTTGGAGATCCGGCCCTACACGGCCGCCCGTGCGTCCGACGGCGAGAGGGCACTGGCCGTGCTGCGCCGCGAGCGGCTCGCCGACGATGTGCTGCTCGTCCTGATCGAGGGCACACCCGGCCGGGTCGAGATCGCCGAGCCGCAGCAGGGCGTCCACTTCGGCATCGACGAGCCGGACGACAGCCACGCGGACGACCCCCTGCAGGACGGCATCATCCGCCTGCGGTCCCTCACGCCCCCGACCATCGGACAGGAACTCGGCCGGCACTTCCCGGCGCAGCCGGGCCTCACCCCGTACCTGCGTGACGGCGGCGCGTCCCGCGTCGACAACGTACTGCGCGTGGTGCGGCTCGCGGCCGGCCTCCAGAACGCCCTGGGACTGCAACGCCCCATCACCTCCAGCGAGTTCGCCATCCAGATGATCAACGCGGCGCAGCGCCGCACCTTCAGCACCGACCCCAGGACGACAGGAGACCACCCCCATGGCTGACGGCGACGACACGCTCATCGTCCCGGTGAACGTGGACGCCCTGGTGGTCAACCAGAGCGTGCGCCAGCGAGACGGCCAGGGCTTCAGGCGCTGGCGGCCCAACTTCAACCTGCTGCGCCACAACAAGACCCCCGAGCCCAGCCCGTTCACCAACGAGCAGCAGTGGAACAGCACGGGCATCGACGACACGCCGTACAAGAAGCACGACGGCGTGTACGTGCGCTGGGAGCTGCCGGAGGCGCTGCGTCACGGCGAGTCCCGTTTTGAGGGCGGGCCCACCGAGTTCCCGCTGGTGCCGAACCGCTGGCTGGTCGTCCGGCAGGTGCGCGGCCACACCGGCCTGACGACGGCCTGGGTGGTGGAGAGCGACTTCCTGGACGACCGCGAGGGCACCTCGGCGTTCGTGCACCCCTTCCGGCCCGGCGTCCAGGACCCGAAGGCCACCCCGTACCGCTCGACCGTCATCACGACGAAGATCGGCCGGGCCCAGGGCATCGGCCCCGACGGCGGCGTGGCGTGGAGCGAGCCCGCGGCCGGCGACCCCGCGCGCCGGGAGCTGTTCCTCACCGCGGTCGGACCTGGGCTGATGACCTTCCACATCTACCAGCCGTACCACCAGAACGTCTTCTCCCTGCACGACCCGATGACCGGCGTCCCGGACCGGGCGACCGTGGACTACCAGGTCGTGGGCTGGCACTCCGACCCGGCCCAGGAGGAGCTGCGCCGCCGCCTGGGACAGCCGGGCACGACCGTGGCGGGCGTCCTCGCCGAGCTGGGCTGGAAAGTCGCCGACCTCCCTCAGGGGTGGACACCGGCCTCGACCACCTCCTGCGGCAGGGCCATCGGCGTCG
Source organism: Streptomyces sp. NPDC007205 (assembly GCF_040634095.1). NCBI lineage: Bacteria > Bacillati > Actinomycetota > Actinomycetes > Kitasatosporales > Streptomycetaceae > Streptomyces > Streptomyces sp. NPDC007205. The sequence continues at coordinate 91,922 of NZ_JBEYEW010000027.1, read as the reverse complement.
CCTGGAACCGTACGGGCCCTGCCCCGGACTCGGCCCGCCCGGCCGACAAGAACACGATCAAGATCGGGGTGGGCAGCAGCGTGGACGAGGCGACGGCCGCGCTCCTCGCCGCCGCCCGCGCCGCCCTGCCGCCCGCCGCCCGCAACACCCTCGGCCACGCGGACCCGGGCCTGCTGCACGCCCTCGGGCAGGGCCTGGTGGACACCCTGGACGGCGCGGACGGGACCGTGCGCACCGCGCAGGCGATGCACAAGGGCTGGTTCGAGCAGCTCCCCGGGGGCTATGTGTGGCGGCTCGCCGACACCTCGGGACAGGGCAACGTCTCCGGTGACCCGTCCTCGGTCACCTGGTCGGGCGTCTTCGCCGAGCACGAGGAGTGGCTGGCCCGGCTCAACCGCGACCAAGCCGCGTACGACACCAGGGCGCGCGAACTGGCCGCACTACAAGGGCGGTTGTACGCGCTGTGGTGGATGCACGGCCTGCCGCTGCTGCCGCCCCGGTACACGCGCGAGCAGTTCCGCGCCGAGATCGACCCCGCCAACCCGGACGGGCTGGCCGCCGAAGTCGCGCGCCGCATCGAGGAGCTCAAGGAGCTGCAGGGCCGCGTTCCGCACGGCGCGGACGCGGTCGAGCTCGCCCGCTCCATCGCCGCCTACATCGACTCCCACCCGCCGAAGCTGCCCGACGGCTACGAGCTGCGCCGGGAGGCGCTGCCGCCGTTCTGGCAGGCGAGCGACCCGACGGTCGTGCTGTCCGGCGCCAAGTCGCAGGAAGGGCACGACCCGCTGACGGGCGGCGAGCCGCTGCTCTGCCGCACACCTGCGCGGATCCTCGGCGGCGTCGCACCGGGAGACCCGGTCCCGGACGCCTTCGCCGCCCTGAAGACCGGCGGGCTGCCCCCGATCGTGGCCGCCCTGCTCGGCGAGTTCGTCCACGTCCTCGACCCGGACCACGCGGGCACCCTCCCGCCGGACGTCGCGCCCGAGCCCTGGCGGCAGCCGTGGAAGCCGCTTCTGTACCAGTGGCGGGTGCGGCACTGGCCAGTCCCGTACGGCGATCCGAACCGGCCCAACTGGAGCTTCGACGGCGGACGCTACGCATGGGAGCGCGGCGACGCGACGAAACCTCCGCTCGAGATCACCAGTCGGCGCTTCCTGGTGCCGCTGCCGCAGTACACGCTGAGCAGCGGCCTCGACCAGTACGCTGCCGACCACCCGGCGGCGGCCGTGGCCGCGTTCGCCGCCGCGGCCGAGCAGGCCAAGGACCTCGATCTGCTGTCGCAGCGCCTGGACGGCCTCACCGACGCCCTGGCCTGCGTCGACGCCGCACCCAACCTCAGTCCGCCCGGCGCGGTCGGCCGCCTGGTCGGCGACGTCTTCGGCCGGCTGCCCGACCCGGGTCCGCTGCCCGTGCCGTTCGACGGCTGGCAGAAGTCCGGGTTCACCCAGATCCGCGCCGGACAGTTCGCGATGAACGCACTCAGCATCGTGGACGAGTTCGGCCAGACCCTCGACGTGCTGCTTCCCGGCGACGCGGCCTATCTGCAGCCCGTGATCGGCGACAGCCTCCGGCCCGGTGACCGCTACGCCGAGGACACGCTGAGGGACCGCTTCGTCCAGCTCCCACCGCGCCTGCTCCAACCCGCCCGGCTGCGCTTCGACTTCTTCGCCGAGCACGACGACGGCCGGCTCGTCGACCTGACCGCGAACACCACCCCGGTGTGCGCGTGGATCATCCCCAGCTACGTCGACCGCTCACTGCTCTGCTACGCCCCGACCGGCGCGCCACTGGGTGAACTGCGTCTGAAACTCCAGGCCGACCCGGGAGCGGAGGGCGGCATCAGCACGGTCGTGGGCTGGGGCCCGCTGCCCGACTCGCAGGTCCACTCCATCGACGGCCTGTTCCCCGACCGGCCGCAGCTCCACGCGTTCGTCTCACACCTGGCCACCGCTGACCCCGCCGTCTTCCTGGACCTGCTGTCCACCGTCGACCGGGCGCTCTCCGGCATCGACCCGGGCAACCCGTACGGCGACGAGGTGCTCGGCGCGCTGCTCGGCCGGCCCCTGGCCCTGGTCCGCACGGGCCTCGGCTTCGAGCTGGACGGGCCACCGGTCACCGATCCGGGCTGGCGGTACGCGCTGGACTGGCGGGCCCTCACCGACTGGCGCGAGCGCAAGACCGGCGGCGGCCGGGCACCCGCAGAGATGGACCACCTCAACTACCGGTGGCCCATCCGGCTCGGCAACGCCGGACAGAGCGGCGACGGGCTGATCGGCTACTTCTCGGAGGCGGACTACACCACGTTCTACGCGGTGACCGGACCCGCTACCGAACAGCCCACCGGCTACGTCCAGGAGATCTCCAGCGGCAACTGGCCGGCCCTCGCGGCGGATTCCATGGACCGCACACACCTGACGATGCTTCTGGATCCGCTGGCGGCGGTCCACGCCACCACGGACCTGCTCCCCGTCACCGACCTTCGACTGCCGAGCCGGTTCACGCGGACCGCGATGGCCGCGATGCAGGTGGCGCTGCGGCTCAGCCCTGTGCTGACCACCACCCGCCAGGTCCCGGCCAAGCAGACGGAGACCGACGTCGAGAATGGCACGAAGGGTGAGAGCGACCAGCCGAGCGGTTTCGTCAACGCCCTCGCCCTGCCGCACCCGACCGGCCCGCAGGGCGTCTGGGACTGGTCCGAGCTGGTGGTCCCCGACACCGCCGCCCGTACCGGCGGCGCGACGGCCGCCCCTCAGTGGGCCCACCACGAGGTCGTGCAGATCGACCAGAACGCCCGCCTGGACGAGGACGGCCCCGTCGTCCGCACCGGGTTCCTGCGCCTGACCAACGGCTTCGACCACGCCTGACCCCCGAAGGAGCTGCATTTCCTTGAACGAACCGCCCGTCGGCCGCTGCCTGCTGGACTACGACGTCATCAGCGACCCGTTCCCGCTGTACACGCCGACCAGTGACGACACGCCGCCCACCACCCTGCACATCGTGGTCTCCAACGGCGGCGCCGACACCGTCCACTGCCGGGAGATCCTCTTCTCCCTGCCCCAGGGCGACCTCGCCCAGAACCTGGTCGACGCCGACACGGGCGACGGCAGCGCCGACGACTGGACCGTGGAGCGGATCCAGGCCGGCGCCGACATCGCGCTCCCGCCCGGGGACTACGCCAACTTCGTCGCCAAGCCCAAAGCCGCCTCGGGTGAAGCCCCCGTGGACCGCTCCGGCCTCGTCATCACCCTCACGAACCTGCGCATCACCAAGCAGCCGGGCACGGCCCGGATCGAGATCCGCGAGACCGCTACGACGGACCAGGGCCACTGGCCGGACAGCCCGGGGTTCACCACCTGCACGATCACCAAGTTCCCGGCCCCGGCCATCCCCCTGCAGGTCGTGTCCGACTTCCACGCCGAGCAGTGCGAAGTGTCCTCGGGCGGCAACGTGCGCCTGGTGTGGCGCGGCCCGGACACCGTCGAGTACAAGGTGCTGTACGGCGCTGGGGCCAAACCGGTCGACGGACAGACCGACACGCTCACCGCGTCGAAGGACGGGGACGGGGTCCCGGTTAAGGACTTCGAGTGGAAGGGAACGGTCGCCCGTGACACGACCTTCCACCTCGTCTACGTCATCGGCGGCGCCACCCGCACCCTGTCCACGACCGTCACCGTCGCCAACCCGGAGCTCACCGGGCTCCACGTGACCGGCGACACGACAACCGACGGCGCGGTCACGGTCTTCGGCGAGCTCACGGCCAACGGGAACCTGACGACGAGTACCGCGGGCGAGACGAGCTTCCACCACCCGGTATCCGTGCTGGACGGCAAGAAGCTGCTCGCGAGCGGCGACCTGGAGGTCAACGGGAGCATCACCGCGAGCGGGAACTCGGTCGCGATCGCCAAGAACATCTCCGCGAGCGGGAGGACACTGACCATCGGGGCCATCTCCGGCACCTCGGTCGACGTCGGTAATGGCATGCTCAAGGGCGGCGCCGTCAGCGCCGGCAGCGGTCCGCTCACCGGCGGCGCCATCAGCGGCAGCTCCGTCAGCGCCAGCGGCGACATCACAGCCAGTAACGGCAAGCGAGTGATCCGCGTCGGCGACCGCATCGAACTTGAGGTCAACAGCCACGACAAGCAGCTCTACCTCTACTGCGAAACCGGAAACAAGGACAACGTCTACGGCGGGAAGACGGGCTTCCGTAACAGCATTTGGAGGGTCCACTACAAGGACTCGAACTAGAAGGTTCTTGTCACTGCCCATGGGCTCCGCATCGCCGCTCTCGTGCGATATGGCTGCGCCGGCGACGTCGATCTGTTGAGGCGGGATCGACGCCGTCGGCGTTGGCGGCCGTCGTGCCGAGGGGTCGACCCCCAAACCGTCGCCCGCCGCCAGTCACGCGTCTCCGGGTTCCCGTGTGAGCTGGGTGTCCATGGTGGAGCGCACCTGTGTCGAGGCGTCTTGACTTAGTTAGTGAGTCAGCACTAACTTACCCGCATGGTCAGGATGAGCGCAGAAGACAGGCGTGAGAGCGTGATTCGCGCGGCGATCGCCGAGTTCGCGCAGAGGGGGTACCACGGCACCTCCACCGAGGCGATCGCCAAGCGTGTGGGGGTCTCGCAGCCGTACCTTTTCCGGCTCTTCCCGGGCAAGAAGGCGATCTTCACCGCCGCCTCGCTCCGGTGCGTCGAGGACACCTGTCAGGTGTTCGAGGAGGCGGCGAAGGGGCTGGAGGGGGAGGACGCCGTACGTGCCATGGCGAACGCGTATACGCGACTGATCACGGAGCACCCCGAAAAGCTCCAGATGCAGATGCAGACGTACATCGCCGTGGCGGCCGTCGAGGCGGAGGGGGACAGCCGGTTCGGTGAGGCCGTACGGGCCGGCTGGATGAAGCTCTGGGACACGGTGCATCTCCCGCTGGGGGCCGACGTGGACGAGACCACGAGGTTCCTGGCGTACGGGATGCTCATCAACACCCTCATGGCCATGGGGTTCCCGGCCGGACACCGGGTCTGGGACGGGGTACGGCTCGGCTAGGCCGCGGTCGGCCGGGGATGTAGGCAGCGAGTGCCGAGAAGGCTCAAGGGCGGCGGCTTACCGTGCCGCGGCGTCCGGGCCTTTCCGCGACCGAAAAGTTAGTAAGCAATAACTAAATGGCAAGCGCATGCAGAGCACGAATCACCCGCTGGGGGAAGCAATGTCACAGCAGCAGGCAGCACGCCATGGGGGAGTGGCCTGGGCCCTCGTGATCACCGGTGTCGCCGGATTCATGTCGGCCCTCGACAGCCTGGTCGTCACCACCGCCCTGCCCTCCATCCGCAAGGACCTCGGAGGAGGGCTGGACGGCCTGGAGTGGATCGTGAGCGCATACACGCTCACCTTCGCGGTCCTGCTCATGTTCGGCGCGGCCCTCGGCGACCGGTTCGGCCGCCGGCGGCTGTTCCTCGCCGGCATGGCCGTCTTCACGGCCGCCTCCGCCGCGGCGGCCCTCGCGCCCGGCATCAACTCCCTGATCGCCGCCCGCGCCGTCCAGGGTGTCGGCGCGGCCGTCATGATGCCGCTCACCCTGACCCTGCTCACCACCGCGGTACCGGCTGAGAAGCGCGGGATGGCCTTCGGTGTCTGGGGTGCCATCAACGGACTGGGGGTCGCCTCGGGTCCCCTCATCGGCGGCAGTCTCACCGAACATGTGTCGTGGCACTGGATCTTCTGGCTGAACGTCCCCCTGGGCCTCGCCGTCATGCCGCTCGCCCGCCTCCGCCTCGCCGAGTCCCACGGCGACGGCGCCGCGCTCGACATCCCCGGCACCCTCCTCGTCAGCGGCGGCCTCTTCGGGATCGTGTACGGGCTGGTGCGCGCCCCCTCCGACGGCTGGACCGACTCCCTCGTGCTGACCGGCCTGATCGCGGGCACCGTGCTGGTCGCCGCCTTCGTCGTGCACGGCATTCGGGGCAAGAATCCCATGCTCCCCATGCGGCTCTTCCGCTCCCGCGCCTTCTCCGGGATCAACGCCGCAAGCCTGCTGATGTTCCTGGGCATGTTCGGCTCGATCTTCCTGCTCGGCCAGTACATGCAGGGCGTTCTCGGCTACTCGCCGACCCAGGCGGGTCTGCGGTTGCTGCCCTGGACCGGTATGCCGATGCTCGTCGCCCCCGTCGCCGGCATCCTCTCCGACCGTCTCGGCGGCCGTCCGGTCGTGGCCGCAGGCCTGTTTCTCCAGGCCGTGGGCCTCGGCTACATGGCGGTCGTGGCCACCCCGCACGCCTCGTACACCGCCCAGCTGCCCGCGCTGATCATCAGCGGCATCGGCATGGCCCTGTACTTCGCTCCGGCCGCCAACCTGGTCATGTCCAGCGTCAGCCCGCAGGAACAGGGCATCGCCTCCGGAGCCAACAACGCGCTGCGCCAGGTGGGCGGAGCCCTCGGCATCGCCATCATGTCGTCGGTCTTCTCCGCCCAGGGCGGCTACGAGACCGCGCAGAGGTTCGTCGACGGCCTGCACCCCGCTCTCGTGCTCGGCTCCGCAATGGTGGCACTCGCCGGTGTGGCGGCCCTGCTGATCCCGGCCCGGCGCCGCATCCCCGAGAGCGCGGGCGCCGCGGACCAGACGCCGGTCCTGGAGACTGCCGGGTCCTGAGCACCGCGCCCCGCTGACACAAACCGCTGACGCGCCCCTTGCGCGGCCCCGTCCTTCGCGGCGGGGCCCTGCAGGGGGCCGACCGGCATACAGGCGAAACGCGCGCCGCTGAGCCAAGAGCCCGCAGCCCAGCACGCTATGACGGCTCGTCGGGCAGCCGCAGTAGACTCCGGATTCACCACGGCAGAGCGGACATCCCCCCGATCGGCACCCCCGGCGATGGCCGCGCATGATCGCTCCCAGCCCGAGATCACGCTGGGAGCGAGGTGTACGCATTCACTGCGGCAGTCACGAGAGAGGCGAGACCGCACTTCCCCGGCCGACACGCCGGCCAGCCTCTGCGTCCGCGCCCTCTCGCCGACTTGACCAAGACCCTCGGCTTCCCACCACTGCTGACCGGTCTGCGGCGACCGTCAGCACGTCCTGGAGATGCCGGCCCCGCGTCACCGACACCCTCGGCTGCCACCACGGCTACCGCTGTCCGCCACCGAGGAGGGCATCGAGCCGCGGCGCCGCCCGGCCTGCCGCCTCTGCACGACCCGCCGCCACGTCCGCGGTCTCGTCCTCCGCAGTACCCCTCACCGTGAAGGCGTCTGCCACCGGCACCACCACTGGCTCCGCGGAGACGAGCAGCACAGCCTCACGCCGAGGCCGGCTGAAGGGCTTTGGGACGGCGCGTCCCTCTCGCAGTGAGCGGAAAACCGTTAGACGAGCCGGGCCGGAGACGTCATGATCCGCACTTGTGACAACTCTGAATCAGAAGCAGTTCCTGGTCCGGGCAGCCGCCCGCAACAACGCCGAGTGGTGCGCAGCGATGAGCCGATCGCACGGCCTCACAGGCGAGTTCGGGGCCCAGACTTGGACTGCTCCGTCTCGCACGCCGCTTTACTACCCCGATGCGGTGACGCTGGTGCCGGGCGCCGACCGGACCGCGCTGGCGGCCCGGATCGACACCACCGCACCGGGCGCCTCCGTCAAGGACAGTTTCGCCGACCTCGACCTGACGGAGGCCGGCTTCCAGGTGCTGTTCGAGGCGCAGTGGATCCACCGCCCGGCGGGTGCACCCGTCACCGCGTCGGATCTCGTCTGGGCCGTGGTGGACGACCCGGACACGCTGCGTGCTTGGGCGCTCGCCTGGGACGACGGGGACGGCAACGCGGACCTCTTCGGGCCCGAACTACTCGACGACCCCGCCACCTTCGTGCTCGCCGGACAGTCCGCCGACGGCCGCGTGGTCGCCGGCGCGGTGGCCAGCCGCAGCGACCAAGTGGTCGGAATCTCCAATGCCTTCGCGCTGGACGGCGGCCCTGGCGCGGCCTGGCCGGGCGTGCTGGACGCAGTAGACCGGCTGTTCCCCGCCCTGCCGGTGGTCGGCTACGAGCACGGCGACGACCTGGCGGCAGCCGTCCGCCATGGCTTCGAGCCGGTCGGTCCGCTGCGGATCTGGCTGCACGGCCGCTAACCACACCTCCAGGGCCGCCCGAGCCCCCTCGCGACCACCATCCCCACGGGAAAGCCGGACGGCCGACATCACTTGGCCCAGGCCCGGAAACTGCCACCTGGCATGCAGTCGGACGAGCCGGTGATCGCGGCGTGGGGTGTCGGTGCCGATCTTCTTCCGCGCCGTCGGCTGTGCCGTCGTCGCCGGCACGGGTGACGAGGAGATGTTGTTCGTATCTCAGACCACGGCGTCGATGAGCATGAAGGCGGCCACTGCCAGCAGCGCTACGGCGAAGATCTGTTGCAGGGTTTGCCCTCTCACCTTCGACGAGAGGCGCCTGCCGTCCCACGCTCCCAGGACTGCGGCGCCGGCGAAGGGGGCAACGACCGCCCAGTCGAGTTGGGTGATCGCGCCGCCGCGCAGTGCGAGCGCGGCGAGCGAGTTGACAGTGATGACGAGCAGGCTTGTGCCCACCGCGCCGCGCATGCGCAGGCCGAGTATTCCCACGAGAGCGGGGACTGCGAGGAAACCGCCGCCGACTCCGAGGACACCGGTGACTGCGCCGAGTCCCGCGCCGGCTGCTGCCGCACGCCCGGGCCTGGTCGTACGGGTGGCCTCTTTTTCCTCCCTGGGCCGCAGCATGCGTAGGGCCGCGCCCGCCGCGACCAGCGCGAAGGCCGCCTGCAGGGCAGCCGCGGGAATGTTCGCGGCAAGGGCGGAGCCCAGCATCGCCGGACCGATTCCGGCCGCGGCGAAGAGTAGTCCCGCACCCCAGCGGACATGCCCGTCGCGAGCGTGCCCGCTCAGCGCGGTTACCGAGGTGAGGGCCACGATCACCAGACCGGCGGTGGTGGCCGCCACGGGGGTGAAGCCGAGCAGGTAGATCAGGGCGGGGACGGCCAGCACGCTGCCGCCGCCGCCGAGCGCACCGAGCGCCAGCCCGATCACCGCGCCGGCCGTCAGAGCGAGGATCAGCGCGGTCACGCGACGGTACCGGGCAGGCCCTGCGCGTCCACCACGGGCAGCTTCGCCAGGGCCCATTCGCGCATGCCGCCGATCACGTCCACCGCCTGGGCGCCGCTGCCCGTGAGCAGGTCGACCGCCTGCTGGGACCGCTTGCCGGAGCGGCAGATGACCACCAGGGGGCGTCCTTCCGCCTCCGGAGGCAGCGGCACGCCTTCGGAGAGTTGGGACAGGGGAAGGAGGAGGGCTCCGGGTATGTGGCCCGCACGCCATTCGCCGTGTTCCCGGACGTCCAGCAGGAGCCACACGCTGTCGTGGGGGGCGGTGCCGTCGGCTGTGTGCCCGGTGCGCTGGGCTGCGTCGTCTACGGTGATCCGGCCTGTGCCGGACGGGGGCGTGTTCATGGGCTGTCCTCGCCTGGTGGGCAGTGGTGGGGTAATCCGAGCTGGAGGGGTAATCCGAGCTGGTGGGGCGATCCGAGCTGGTGGGGCGATCCGAGCTGGTCGGGCGATCCGACCTGGTGCGGTAATCCGAGCTGGCCGGCGATCCGACCCGGTGGGGATCAGGCGGCACGGAGCGGGAGTCCGGCCGCTTCGGCGGCGGTGAAGGAGTCATCCACCGCGACGACGTCTCGGCCCGCCGCGTCCAGCAGCGAGGCGGCGATGGCGGCCCGCATGCCGCCCGCGCAGTGCACCCACACGACACCCGGCGGCACGTCTTCGAGGCGCCGGTGCAGGGCGTGCAGCGGGATGTGCACCGAGCCCTGGATGAACCCGGCGGCCCGCTCGGAGGCGCGCCGGACGTCCAGCACGACCGGGTCCTCCACGCGCCGGCACTCGGCCAGGTCGGCGAACGTGGCGCGGGGAAAAGCGGCCAGGTCCGTGCCCTCGGGTGTCCAGGCGGCCGGCTCGCCGGTGGCCGCGGCGGCTGGGCGGTCGATGCCGACGCGCACCAACTCGCGCTGAGCGCAGGCCAGTTGCTCGGCCGACGCCGCGAGCAGGGTCACCGGCTTGCCCCAGGGAATCAACCAGGCCAGGTAGGTGGCGAGTTGCCCGTCGGCCTCGAAGTTGTAGGTGCCTGCGACGTGCCCTTCTGCGAACGCGATCCGGTTGCGCAGGTCGACCACCCACTCCCCGGCGGCCAGGCGCGCCGCGATCTCCTCGGCGTCGGCGACTGCCGGGGCGGTCAGGTCGACAGGGGCGGGCCCGGCGGTGTTCACGGGGCCCATGTGGGTGTAGTAGGCGGGGAAGTCGTCCAGGCCGGCCAGGAGGCGGGTGACGAAGGTGTCGACGTCCTGGGTGAGGGCTTCATTGGACGCCCTCTCCTTGCCGATGGTGGTCTCGCTGCCCGCACTCTGGCCGGCGGAGCAGAAGCTGCCGAAGCCGTGCGTGGGCAACACAGTGGCGGTGTCGGGCAGTTCTGCGGCGAGTCGGTGTGCGGAGGCGTGCTGGGCCCGGGCCAGATCCTCGGTCAGGCGAGGCTCGACCAGGTCGGGCCGGCCCACCGTGCCGATCAGTAGCGATCCTCCGGTGAACACCGCGAGCACCGTGCCGTGCTGCTCCAGCGCGTAGGCGGTGTGGTGCGGCGTGTGCCCCGGCGTCGCCAGCGCCCTCAGGGCCAGATCCGTGTCAATGAGCGTGCGGTCGCCGTCGTGCACGGGGACACGCTCGAAGGACACCGCGGCTCCGGCCGGCACGAGGTAGGCCGCGCCGGTGAGGCGGGCGAGATCCAGGCCGCCGGTGACGTAGTCGTTGTGGATGTGGGTCTCGACGACGTGCGAGATCCGGACACCCCGGCGTGCCGCCGCTTCCAGCATCTGGTCGATGTCACGCGGCGGGTCGACGACCACGGCCGTGCGCTCGCCGCCCGCGAGGTAGCTGCGGTTGCCGAGTCCGGCTATCTCGATCGTGTCGACGAAGAACATTGCATGCGCTCCTTTCGGCGCCCCGCGGGCGCGCGGGCCTGCGGGGCGTGAGCGTTGACGGCTGTCTCGTGCAAGTGCGGTCGGCGCAGGGGGCGTTCAGTGTGCCGGTGTGAGTCCGCGTACGCTGCGGCGCGGACGGGTGAAGGGGGCCCCGGCGGGATCGAGGCGGTATCCGGCGCGGGCATCGAAACGGGCGACGACGCTGAACCGGTCGCCGCGGATGAGGGTCGTGCGCCATTCGACGCTGCGGCCGTGCGTACGGCCGAGTCGTTCGATGGAGAACGCCGCCACTCCCTCGGGCAGGCCGAGCAGCTTTTGTTCGGCGGCCGTGGGGGTGACGGCCTTGATGTGTTCCTCGCCGCCGGCCAAACGGATGCCACAGCGTTCGGCGAGTTCGTCGTAGAGCGCGGTGTGGCTGAAGTCGGTGTCCAGCAGGGCGCGGGCGTCCGACGCCAGCATCCACACCTTGTCGTGGGCCAGCGGCTCGCCGTCGGCCAGGCGGATGCGCTCCAGGTACAGCAGGGGCGTCGACTCCTCCATGCCCAGGCGCACCGCCACATGCGCGTCGGCGCGGATGTCGAGATTGCGCACGATGCTGCGCTGTTCGAGTCCGGCCGCCTCGACGGAGGCGAACAGGCTGTAGAGGGCGCCGACGGGCTGTTCTATGACCGCCGCGCCCGCCGGTCGCGGTCGGCGTCCCTTGGCCGCGGTGACCAGCCCTTGCTCGCGCAGCTCCCGCAGCGCCGCGCGGATGGTGTGCCGACTGACCTCGTACCGCTTGGCCAGCTCCATCTCGCCGGGGAAGGAGTCGACGAACTCGCCCTGCTCCAGCCGGAGCCGAAGGTCGTCACGCACATGACGCCACAGCGGGGTCCCGCCCCGGCCGGCCTGGGAACGCGCGCCCCGGCCACCCGCGGGAGTGGGTTCCTCACTCACGATGCCCATCCTTGTGTACGTACATTTGAAAAGCTAATGTACGTACATTAGCGGGACCGGGCAAGGCAGGGGAATCACCCGCCCGCACGTGATCCTCACACCGCACCGTCATGGATCGCGCTGGCTCGCACGGCCCGCCTGCCACCGGCATGGCTCCCTCGAACCGGACGGAGAAACGGGTATGACCACTGACGCGCACCACAAGGTCCTCATCGTTGGCGGAGGAAGCGCCGGTGTCAGCGTCGCGGCCCGTCTGATGCGCCAGGGCATCCGCGACATCGGGCTCGTCGAGCCCTCCACCACGCACTACTACCAACCGCTGTGGACCCTGGTCGGCGGCGGGCGTGCCCGAGCGGCGGAAAGCGCCCGTACCCAGCAGTCCGTGATGCCGAAGGGCGTCGCCTGGATCCGCAGCCGCGTGGAGACGGTGACTCCCAAGGAACGGACGGTCGGCCTGGCCGACGGACGGACCATCGGCTACGACAGGCTCGTCGTCTGCCCGGGCATCCAGCTCGACTGGGACGCGGTGCCCGGTATGGCGCAGGCGGTCGCCGCGCCGCACACCTCCAGCAACTACTCCTACGAACTGGCCCCCAAGACCTGGGACCTGATCCGCTCGATGCGCTCGGGCACGGCCGTGTTCACCATGCCATCGGGGCCGATCAAGTGCGGCGGGGCGCCCCAGAAGATCGCCTATCTCGCGGCGGACTACTGGCGCGAGCAGGGCGTACTGAAGGACATACGGGTGGTCCTCGTGCTGCCGACACCCGGCATGTTCGGGGTTCCCGTGTTCGCCACCGAACTCGAACGGATCGCGGCCCGCTACGGCATCGAGGTGCACACCAACAGCGAGCTGGTCGAAGTGGATCCGGACGGCCGCGACGCCATGGTGATCAACCACGAGTCCAAGACCAAGGACTCTATCCGGTTCGACATGATGCACCTGGTCCCGCCCCAGTCGGCGCCCGGCTGGCTCAAGGTGACCGAACTGGCCGACCCGGCGAACCCGGCAGGCTACGTAGAGATCGACAAGCACAGCATGCGCCATGCGCGCCATCCCGAGATCTTCGCGCTCGGCGACGCCGGATCATCGCCCAACTCCAAGACCGGGGCCGCAGTCCGCAAGCAGGCCCCCGTCGTCGCCCGCAATGTCGCCGCCAGCCTGGCAGGCGCCGAGTCGCTGCCCGCGTCGTACGACGGATACTCCTCCTGCCCCATCACCACCTCACGGCACCACATGCTGCTGGCCGAGTTCGACTACAGCCTGCGGCACCGCCCCACCTTTCCCGTCCTCGACACCACCCGTGAACGCCGGGACATGTGGTACCTCAAGCGCTACGGGCTGCCGTTCCTCTACTGGAACCTCATGCTCCGCGGACGCGCCTGACCTCAGGCCGCGGGCGTCCGCTCCGGTCATGGACGATGACGGTTCCGGTACGCGGACGAGCCAGGGCCGGGTGGCCTCGTCCTGCACCACGCGGCAGGTGATCTTCAGGGCTATGCCGTCCACGGACACGAACTGCCGGAATCATCCACGACGAAGGCGAACGGGAACACGCGGCACATCATGGGGACACGCTCGGGCCGCTGTTGGCCGTGACGGTCACGGTGGCGTCGCCGACCGGCGGGGACGCAGCCCGCGATCCGCCGGCTCGGCGCGGCCGGTGACGCCGTCGGCTCACGCGGGGTGAGGGCTGCAGACGGATACAGCGGGCCGTGGTTCGCGGAAGGCTGCGATTACCTGGAACGCGGCTTTGCGTATCCCGTTGGGTTTCTTGGTCAGGACACGGCGCGCACGTCCGCTTCCGTACATGTTCTGCCCTTCGGATGTCCTCACACAGACCGGATGCCGCCCCCCGCCCGTACTGCCTGAGGAGAACCCTTGTTCCGACGTTCGGACCGTCCGGCCCGTCCGGCCCGTATGGTCACCGCGGCAGCCGCTGCGCTCGCCGCTGCCGGCGCGTTCACCGCCACGACCATCGAGCCCGCCTCGGCGCACCTGCCCGGACACCCGGCCGCCCGGCATGTCCTGCTGCTGTCGGTCGACGGCCTGCACCAGTCCGACCTGGCCTGGTACATCGCCCGCCATCCGCATTCGGCGCTCGCCCGGCTCGCCGACAGCGGCGAGGAGTACACGCACGCGAGAACCACCGTCCCCTCCGACTCGTTCCCCGGCATCGTCGGCCAGCTCACCGGCGGCAACCCGGGCACCACGGGCGTCTACTACGACGATGGCTACGACGCCGCCCTGCTCCCCGCCGGTACCACCAAGTGCGCGGGTGACAGGCTGGGCGCCGAAGTCGACCTCACCGAGGACCTCGACAAGAACAAGGACTCCATCGACGCGGGCCAGGGCCTGACCGGACTGCCCGGCAGCATCCTGAAGATGACCCCCCACGCCGCAAGCCTCATCGACCCGACGAAGCTGCCGATCGACCCGAAGTCCTGCGCGCCGGTCTCCCCGCACGCGTACCTGCGGGTGAACACGGTCTTCAACGTGGCTCGCAGGGCCGGGCTGCGGACCGCGTGGTCCGACAAGCACGTCGCGTACGACATCCTCAACGGCCCCTCGGGCAACGGCATCCAGGACCTGTTCGCCCCCGAGATCAACAGCACCGCCATCGGCTACCCCTCGGGCGAGGACTGGACCAAGGACAACGCGGCGACGGAGCAGTACGACGGCTACAAGGTGCAGGCCGTGCTCAACGAGATCGACGGCTACGACCACAGCGGCACCCACAAGGTCGGCACCCCGGCGGTGTTCGGCATGAACTTCCAGTCCGTGTCGACCGCGCAGAAGCTGCCCGCCTCCGACGGACTGGCCGGCGGCTACCAGGCACGGGGCGTGCCCGGCGCGCTGCTGGAGAAGAACCTCGCCTTCGTCGACAAGGAGGTCGGCGCGTTCGTCACCGAGCTCCGCAAGCGACACCTGGACGGCAGCACCACGGTCGTCCTGTCCGCCAAGCACGGCCAGTCGCCGACCGATCCCAAGGCGCTCACCCGCATCGACGACAGCCCCCTCCTGGACGGCCTCAACACCGCGTGGAGGAAGGCCCACCCGGGCTCCGGCGACCTGGTCGCGCACGCCGTGGACGACGACGCCATGCTGATCTGGCTCACCGACCGATCGAAGGCCGCCACCGACTTCGCCAAGGCGTACCTGCTCGCCCGGTCCGGCACCGGCACCGGCATCGACGGCAGCACCAAGCCCTTCACGGCAAGCGGTCTGAAGACCCTGTACGCGGGCGCGGACGCCGCCCGCTACTTCCATGTGAAGCCGGGTGACTCCCGCGTGCCCGACCTGTTCGGCATCACTCGCTACGGCGTCGTCTACACCGGCGGCAAGGGCAAGATCGCCGAGCACGGAGGCGCCCACGCCGACGACCTCGACGTCCCGCTCGTCGTCTCCGGCGCCCTGACCCCGCACGACGTCCGGGTCGCCGCCCCGGTCGAGACCACCCAGATCGCCCCGACCATCCTGCGGCTCCTCGGCCTCGACCCGCGGGCCCTGGACGCCGTACGCGCCGAGCACACCCCCGCACTGCCCGCGCGCTGACCTCACGGTCCGCGGGCTGGGGAGCCGTTCCCTGCGCTCCCGTGTCAACGGCCGTGCCGCACCAACCGTCTGCGCCGCCGGGGCCGGCACGTCCACGCCGGCCCCGGCATGTGCGGCCTTGTCTGCACTGGCTTCCTGCCCGGCGAGGCCGGCCCTCCCACTCGGCGCGACTCCGTGTCACTCATCAACCATCCCCTGTCCTCGACACAGTCACGCACAGGGAGGGACTCGCGGATCGGCCGCAGGCTGTCAGCGGCAAGGGGATGGGCGTGGGCAACGATGGCCGTCGTGGTGCTGACGGCTGCCGGACGCCAGGGCAGTGAAACTGCTGCTGACAGCGTGGTGCAGGCGTGACCAGCCATGCTGAGTTGCGATATGACAACGCGGACAGCACAGGGGCAGAGCCTCGCTCGCGGGGCAGAACATCTGGGCAGAGGCCGACCTGAGCCCCAGCGCACCGGAGTACTCCCAAGGGATCGACCGCCCGCTGAGGTGCGGAGCTTATGGCTGCGGGCTCGTGCCGGCGCTTCGCATTGCACCCGCGCACTCCGCCGTCTCCTCGGTCATGCCCTCGCCACCGGCGCTGTAGTACTCCAGTACTACCCGCACGCCATGGTTCAGCCCCCGGTACCACCGGATCCGGCAGATCGCGGACCTAGCGTCAGACATGAGGCGTCGGGCGTTTCGGGCGCCGAAGTCCGAGAGAGAGAACGCGAATGATCGAGGCACAGCAGCTCACCAAGAGGTACGGGGAGAAGACAGCCGTCGACGGCCTGGACTTCACCGTGAAGCCGGGCACGGTGACCGGCTTCCTGGGGCCCAATGGTGCGGGCAAGTCCACGACGATGCGCATGATCGTCGGGCTGGACGCGCCGACCAGTGGATCGGTCACGGTGAACGGACAGCGCTATGCCCGCCACCAGGCGCCCCTGCAGGAAGTGGGGGCTCTGCTGGAGGCGAAGTCCATCCACC
This sequence comes from Streptomyces sp. NPDC007205, assembly GCF_040634095.1. Lineage (NCBI taxonomy): Bacteria > Bacillati > Actinomycetota > Actinomycetes > Kitasatosporales > Streptomycetaceae > Streptomyces > Streptomyces sp. NPDC007205. Next base: position 75,487 of record NZ_JBEYEW010000027.1, on the reverse strand, counting down.
CGGGCCGCTCGGCCTACAACCACCTCCGGGCGCTTGCACTTACCCACGGCATTCCGCGCCGCCGGGTCGACGAGGTCATCGAACTCGCCGGTCTCGGCAGCGTCGCGAAGAAGCGGGCCGGTGCCTTCTCCCTCGGCATGGGGCAGCGGCTCGGCATCGCGGCGGCCCTGCTCGGCGATCCGCAGACGGTGATGCTGGACGAGCCCGTCAACGGGCTGGACCCCGAGGGTGTCCTCTGGATCCGGAACCTGCTCACCCGTCTCGCTGACGACGGGCGCACCGTGTTCGTCTCTTCGCATCTGATGAGTGAAGTGGCGCTGGTCGCGGATCACCTGATCATCGTGGGGCGGGGGCGTCTGCTGGCCGACACGACCGTGCAGGACCTGGTCCGCGAGGCGGGCGGCGACACGGTGACGGTGGCGACGGACAACCCCGCGCGGCTGCGGGACGTGCTGGCCGGGCCGGGTGTGGAGGTCACCGGCCGTATCGGTTCGGAGAAGCTGCAGGTGACCGGGGCGTCTGCTCGCGAGATCGGGCTGAAGGCGGCCGAGCACGGGATCCCCTTGTTCGAGCTGACCACGAAGGCGGTGTCGCTGGAGGAGGCATTCATGGAACTGACCAGGGACGCCGTGGAGTACCACGGCTCCACGACCGGCACCGAGACCTCCGGGAGCGCGGCATGAGCACCCTCACGGCAAACCCCGAGACCCCCGAGACCCCCGAGACCACTCCGGCCGCTCCCGCCCGGCCCTCCTACCGGGTGACCGGACGGCGCGTGCTGTCCTCGGAGTGGGCCAAGCTCTGGTCCCTGCGCTCCACCTGGATCACCCTCGGCCTGGGCCTGCTGTTCCTCGTGGCCTTCGGTGTCATCGCCGCGAGCCACTACAAGTCGAATCTCGACTCCGGCCGGCACATGGACCGCGACTTCGCCACCGCGACGGCCGCGAGCCTGTCCCTCTTCGGCACGAACTTCGCGCAGCTCGCCCTCGGTGTGCTCGGCGTACTGGTCACGGCGGGCGAGTACTCCACCGGCATGATCCGCTCGACGCTGGCCGCGGTGCCGCGCCGGCTGCCCGTGCTGTGGTCCAAGGCGGCGGTGTACGGGCTGGTCGCGCTGGTGATCGCCACCGTCGGCGCGTTCGTCGCCTTCCTCGTCGGCAGCCAGATCGTCTCCGGCACGCCCGCCGCCATGGGCCTCGGCCACGCCGGCGTCGTCCGCAGCCTCCTGGGCGCCGGGCTCTACCTGGGCCTGGTCGGCGTGATAGGCACCGCGCTGGGCGCGCTGCTGCGGTCCGTGGCCGGCGGTATCTCGGTGCTCGTCGCCGCGCTCATGCTCGTACCCGGACTGGTCTCCCTGTTGCCCAGCTCCTGGCAGGGTGACATCGACCCCTACCTCCCCAGCCACGCGGGCGAGTCGATCTTCGCCCTGACCCATGACTCGACCACTCTGTCGCCGGGTGCCGGGCTCCTGGTCTTCCTCGGCTGGACGGCCCTGGCGCTGGCCGGAGCGGCGTACCGGCTGCTGCGCAGCGACGTCTGAGTGGCGGCCTCCCGCATCATGGGTGGGTGACTTCCCTGACCACCGAAGATCTCAGCGGGATGGGGCCGCTGGTCGCCCGGCTCGGCCGGGCCGGCCAGCGGCTCCGGCACGCCGACCGGGCCCGTCCGTGGGTGCTGGACACCGCGGTGGTGATCCTGGTCTTCCTGCTGTTCTGTCTGCCGGACCTGCTGCACGCGGTCGGCGTGATCGGCGGGGACGGCGACGGTGACGGCCGGCGCCGCTTCCGTCTGGCGTTCACCCGGTTGCCCGTGGCGGGCATGCTGGCCCTGCAGGCCGGGCTGGTGCTGCCGCTGCTGTGGCGACGCCGGGCGCCCGCCGCCGCCTTCGGCGCCGTCACGGCCGTGTTCGTCCTCCAGTGGTCGCTCGGCGCCGCGCTCCGCGCGGACGTCGCCCTCTTCGTCGCTCTCTACAGCCTGACCCTGCACGGGCGGCTACGGCAGCTGCCGTGGGCCGGTGCGGTCACGGCGGGCGCGCTGGGCCTGGTCGCGGCGCGGGTGTCGGCGGCGGTGCCGGTCTGGGACGCACTGTTCTTCCTGCTCAGCACGGCGACCGCGGCTCTCGCGCTCGGCATGGTGATCCGCATCCGACGGGCGCAGCTGGCTGCGCTGCGCGACCGTGCGGCACGGCTGGAGATCGAACGCGACCAGCGCGGCAGACTCGCCGTCGCCGCCGAACGGGCACGGGTGGCCCGGGAGATGCACGACATCGTCGGACACAACCTGTCCGTCATCGTCACCCTCGCCGACGCGGGAGCGTATGCCGCAGGCGCCGCTCCGGAACGGGGCAAGGAGGCCCTGCACCTCATCGCAGACACCAGCCGTCAGGCCCTGGGCGAACTGCGCCGGGTGCTCGGCGTACTGCGCGAGGCGGACGCTGGGCCGGCCGAGCCCGAGCTGAGCCCGCAGCCCGGTCTCACGGACATCGACACGCTGTGCGAGGGAGTACGTGCCGCCGGCCTTCAGGTCGTCTACCGTACGGCCGGAGACATCGACTCCCTCGACAGCGGGGTGCAGCTCACGGTCTACCGCATCGTGCAGGAGGCCCTGACGAACACCCTCAAACACGCCGGCGCCGGCGCGCGTGCGGACCTGGCGGTCGTCGTGGAGGACACGCGGCTGACCATCACCGTCCACGACTCCGGCCCGCCCGCCCCGGCCGGCCCTCCCCGCACAGCGAACGAGGAAGGACACGGCCTGGTGGGTATGCGGGAACGAGCGGCACTCTACGGAGGGCACGTCAGCGCGAGCCCCGCGGGCGCCGGCTGGACGGTACGCGCCGACCTCGACCTCACCCCCCAGGACGGTGCCCGGTGACCACCGTGCTCATCGTGGACGACCAGCCGCTCCAGCGGTACGGCTTCCGCATGCTCCTGGACTCCGTGCCCGAGACGGAGGTGCTCGGAGAGGCCGGGCACGGAGCCGAAGCGGTACGCAAGGCCGCCGAGCTCCGCCCCGACGTCGTCCTCATGGACGTACGCATGCCCGGCATGGACGGCATCGAGGCCACCCGCCGGATCGTCGCCGCCGGCGACCGCTCCCGCGTCCTCGTCCTGACGACCTTCGACATCGACGAGTACGTGTACGCGGCCCTGCGCGCCGGAGCCAGCGGCTTCCTCCTCAAGGACGCCCGCCCCGAGGAACTCCTGGCCGGCATCCGTGCGGTGGCCGTCGGAGATGCCGTGATCGCCCCCGCGCTCACCCGCCGCCTCCTGCACGAGTTCGCCCGTCTTGTGCCGCCCGACGCCGGCGGCGCCGACGAGGATCCTCGACTGGCCTCCCTGACCGACCGCGAGCGCGAGATTCTCGTCGCCATCGGCAAGGGCTGGACCAACGGCGAGATCGCCGGCCGTTTCGTCCTGTCGGAGTCCACGGTGAAGACCCATGTCGGCCGCGTTCTGTCCAAGATCGGCGCCCGCGACCGCATCCAGGCAGTGATCTTCGCCTACGACCACGGCCTGGCCCGGCCTCAAGGAGGCTGACTGGACCGGCGGGAGGGGAGCCTGCGCCTTTCGGGGAGCGGGCGTTTTCCGTGGTGGACGGTCGCGCCTCATGGCCTCGGCCGTCGGCTGACGGGCGAGGCCATCTGCTGACGGGCAGTGGCCGCCGGTGGGGTCTTCGCCGTGCAGCGGTTGCGCCGCCGGGGGCGGCGGGCACCGAAGAAGCTCACGTACGTGTGGATGGTGTTGACACAGGCGTGGATGGTCTGCACGCAGGCACCGCCGCACCCGGCTTCGTGGCAAGGTCAGTTGCGGTGGAGCCGGTGGGCTTGGTGAGGTTTATCCATGGACGATGCAACAGACGATGTGAACCAGGCGATCGCGGGCGAGTTGCAGCTCATGGATCCGCGTGTCCGCGCCTCGCGGGAACGCGCCGCGCGGCTCCTCGATCCGCAGTTCGTGGAGGTCGGCGGGTCGGGGCGGCGATGGACGTATGAGGCCATGCTCGCCGAACTGCCCGATCATCCGGGCAGTTCGGTGGATGGTGCCCGCTATGAGCCTTGGGAGATCTCGGGGGTGCTGCTCGCGCCGGGTCTGGTGCACCTGACGTTCGAGACCATGCTTGGCGAGCGCAGGACCAGGCACAGTTCGATCTGGCGCAAGGGAGACGGAGCCGTGGGCTGGCGGATGTACTACCACCAGGCCACGCGCGTGCCCCCCGGCGTGGACTAGCCGCAGTCGCGAGCGGGTCCGATGAGGGGGTCTGCGGAGCGGAGTCACGTCGGGTCCGCCAGGCATCGCGGGCCGGACGGACCCTTTTTTGCAGACTGGGCAGGTGTGGGGCTGGGGCTCGATCGACGGCCTGCGGTGGAAGGCGGATGTGCAACGGGGCGAGCAGTAGGTCTGCCTCGGGTGTGGAATGAACTGGCCCTTGCACCGTCAGGAGACACGGGCGTTCACTCCATTCCGGAGGGTCTGGCCTGGTTCTGGTGGTTGCGCAGCCGGGTGGGAGTGGCCGTGGATGCCGACGACCGCGGCCCGGTGCAGGAGCCGGTCGAGCACCGCCGCGGCGACGTTCGCGGTGAGGATCGTGGAGGACTTCAGATACCGCTGGTTGATCACCTGGAACAGTGCGGAGGCCCCGTCCTCGGGCAGCGGCAGATACCCCAGCTCGTCGGTGACCAAAAAAGCTTGGGACCATCGAAGAACCACATGCAGGTCTTCCAGCGGCCTTCGAGGGCGGCCTTGTGGCACTGGGCGGCGAGTTCGGCGGCGGTGGTGAAGTAGACGCGGCGGCCGCCGTCGACCGCGGCCCGGCCGAGCACGACCGCGAGCATGGTCCTGCCGACGCCGGGCGGGGCGACGAACGACGAACGAGCAACAGGACGTTGGAGGCGTCGTCGAGGAAGCGCAGGGTGGCCAGGTCGCGGATGAGTTATTCGTCGACGCCGGGCTGGGCAGCGAAATCGAAGTCGTTGAGGGCCCACGGCTCGGGCAGGCAGGCGAACCGCTCGCCGGACGCGAGCCGGCAGTGCTCGGTGGCCTCCAGCTCGATCTCCAGCAGACGCTCCAGAGCGGCGGTCAAAGACAGCCGTTCGGAACCGGCCTGGTCAAGGACCCGACGGAGGGCTTCGGCGGCGTCGTACTCACTCCTCGTTCTCCTCCTCCTGCGGCGGAGGAACGGACCGCAGCCCCTCGGCCACGGCGGCATCGTGGGACAGGTCGACCACGACCCGCTCGGCATCAGACCCGGCGGTGCGGTGCCGCGCAGCCGCTCAGCTTCGGCCAGCGCGGCCTCTGACGGCGGGCGGTGGACCTTCGACATGCAAGGCGGCCGGTCGGAGAAGGACTCCAGCTTGCGTACCACGCATCCAGGGCCTGGACCAAGTGCGGGAAGTCCTCGCTCTCTGCCAGCACCCCCGCTACTTCCCCGCGTGCGCCAGGGCCCTGACCAGCAGATGCGCATGCTCACCCACACGCACTTACTCAGTCGGCATGTCACGGTGAACTTTCTCGAAGCGCCTGATGAGCCTGAAGTTTGGCTGTTCGCGTGGCGTGTGAGGTATGCGGCCGGGGGCGGGCTGAACTGCTGCGAGACGTCCGCGTCGGGACCGCCCAGTGCAAGCCGTTCAACGCTTGATCGGAGCCGCGTCCGTGGGCCCGCCACCCGCCGCCGTCGGGGATACGCCCGACCTTCTTGACGTCCAGGTGGACCATGTGGCCCGGGTAGCGGGCCACGATCCGTTTCGACGGGCGCCTGTTGGTCGAGCCGTCGGGGTCGAGGAAGCGGCGCTGGTTGATGCCCAGGCGCGCCAGCCACCGGCCTACGGTGCGCTCGCTGATCCGCACGCCTTGGCTCGCGAGCTCAGGGGTTATCCGGCGGGCGGACCACTTGTTGTCCCGCCGCAGCTGCTCGATCCGCTCGACGACATCGGGCGGGGTCTGGGTCGGTGAAGACCGCGGGACGCTCGGACGGTCCTGCAGCCCGACTTCGCCGTGCGTGTCGTACCGGTTCTTCCACTTGGACAGGCAGGCGCGGGATACACCGGCCTCGGCGGCGACGTGCGCGATCGGACGGGTACGGCAGCGCTCCACAAGCCGCCGGCGTCCCTCGATGTTCAAGGGCGCGTTCGCATGTGTCACCGCAGCACCTCGGTGCTCCGGCCGGCTGTGATGACGGTGAGGAGGGGGAATGCGATGAGCAGCGCGACCGCGACGAGAAGCCCACTTGTCCAGAGCGGTCCGAGGGCCCCGGCTTCGGTGCCGAGCGTGGCTGCAGCGACGACGGGGCCGACGGCGGCGCCCACGTTCAGCGCCGCCGTCGCATACGAGCCAGCCATCGTGGGGGCTCCCGCGGCCTCGTAGAGGACCCGTGTGATCAGCGTGCTGCCCAGCGCGAACGACAGCGCGCCCTGCACGAACACGAGGATGAACAGGGCGGCCGGCTCGTTGGCCAGCACCGCCAGAGTCGGCCAGCCGATGAGCAGCAACGGACCGGCGACCGCGATGACCGGGCCGGGACTTCGGTCGGACAGCCGTCCGGCGACGGTGACGCCAACGAAGGAACCGGCACCGAAGAGCACCAGAGCGACAGAGATCCACAACTCGCCCAGCCCGGCGCTGTCGGTTACCACAGGGGCGAGGAAGGTGAGGCTGCCGAAGGTTGCCGCGTTCACCAGTGCGCCGAGCAGCATCACCAGGATCAACCGCGGCCGGGCGAGCTGGGCAAGCTCCGCTCGCAACGCCGGCCTGCCGGTCGCCTCGTCCTCGTCGCGTCCTGCGGGGACGCCTTTCAGGATGCCGAGAGCGGCAGGCAGGCAGAGAGCGGCGACTGCCCAGAAGGTGGCCCGCCAGCCGAGTGTCGTGCCGAGCACTGACCCACCAGGGACACCTGCGATCGTGGCCACCGTCGTGCCCGACAGCAGGACGGCCAGCGCGCGTCCCTTCCTGTCGGGTGAGACCAGCGCGGCCGCAGCCGTCAGAGCGATGGCGAGGAACCCGGCGTTCGCGAGCGCGGCGACGACTCGGGTAGCGAACAGGATGGGGAAGCTCGTGGTGACGGCGCCCAAGGCATGAGCTGCCGCGAAAACGAAGACGAACCCGAGAAGGGCGGGGCGCCTGGGCCAGTTGCGGGCAAGCGCGGCCACCAGGGGGGCGCCGACGATCATGCCGATCGCGAAGGCCGAGGTGAGCGCGCCTGCTGTCCCGACGGTGACGTCGAAATCCGAGGCGATGTCCGGCAGGAGGCCGGCGAGCATGAACTCCGAGGTGCCCATGGCGAAGACCGCCAGGGCAAGCAGGTACAGCGGGAGAGGCATCGGTGCTCCGAGGTGAGGAGAGGCACGAGAAGGTCATCTCGTCACCGCGGCCAGCCCCGAGCGCACACTCGTCCCACCGCAGAAGGCGGCGCGACGACAGGGCTACGAGCTCAGTGGTGCAGGGGGCTGACGGCGTGACCGAAAGCCCCCACCCTGTCTGACTCAGGACTCGACATGGCTCGCACGCTACCCGACCGATGCCCGTCGAAGCATCCTGCTTTCCCAGGCATCGGCCTGCGTCACCAACGTCCTGTCCCGCAACATCTAGTTCGGTGGCGTGGGCGACCGTTCCACCCGCCAGTCGAAGGCGTCGTTGCCTGCGGCCCGGCGCAGGACCATCTCGTTGCCGTCGGCCGGCACCTCGACGACGGCCGTCGGGGCACCGGGCTGCCACTGACTGATCACCGTGGCAAGCGCAGCAGGTCCGGCCACCAGGGCAATCCTGGCCGGCGAGAATGGCGACTTTGCGCCAGTCGGCCTCGTGCTCGCCCCCCGGGTGAGCGGTGTCCGCGGCGACCAGGCGTCCCGGGGCGGCAAGCTCCGCCGTGCCGGCCGTCCAGGAGCCCGTCCGGGACACATAGCTTTTGGTCACGCCCATCCCGTGCTCCGCACCGTCCCGAGCGGGATGGTGTCCCACCGAGTGGTGTAGTCGGTCGAGGGTCGGAATGCGGGGATGTCTGCTCGGGGGGTGCACCCACTGGCGGTGACTGCTCCCTGAACGAGGGCAGGCCGTCGCGCAAGTCTTCCTGGCGAACGGGTAGTTCGACCGGAGGAGCGCACGATGGCCTTGTCCCGGTCTGACCTGATGCGGCTGCTGGAGTCACTACGTACGGCCGACGGAGTTGAGACGATCAGGGTGCTGTGCGAGCGGATCCTGCAGGAGCTCATCGAGGCCGAGGCCCGCGAGGCCACCGAGGCCATCGGTGCTGCCCGGGGCGAGCACGCGGACCAGTGCACTACCTGGCGCAACGGTCACCGGGAGAGGCTGCTGACCGCCCAGGCCGGTGATCTGGACCTGGAGATCCCGAAGGTGCGGACCAGGTCATTGTTCCCGTCGCTTCTGGAGCGGCGCCGGCGGATCGACCGTGCCCTGTTCGCCCTGGTGATGGAGGCATACGTGCACGGGGTCTCCACCCGCTCGGTCGATGACCTGGTCAAAGCACTGGGTGCTGACTCCGGGATCGCCAAGTCCGAGGTGGTCAAGCGGCGGGCCGACCTTGTCCAGGTCTTCCCCAACCCGCGGCCCTGGACCGGCTGGCCGCCGGGGTCCTGGCCGAGCTCCATGACGAATGGCAGGTCTTCGACCGCCGCTACCTCTCCGAAGGCTCCATGGCCGAACTCCTCGACCCCAAACCGGCTGGGGATGACCGCCGGTTTCCCCCACCGGAACCGAATCAGCTCGACCAGTGACCACACCACTTGGTGGGACGTGATCGGCGGATGTAGTCGGCGGTGCCGGCCACGCCGTACCGGTGTTCTCGGATCCAGGCGATCGATCCGCTGTGATTCGACTTCGCCGACCTGCTGCCGCAGCGCGTATAGCGGCAGCCCGCGGTCCTCGTGGGCGGTCCACCGTAGGAACCATCGCCTCGGACTTGAAGGTGTTGCCGGTTGCCGCTCAGCTTGTGAGGGATGACGAGGCTGAGACCAGGTCGGCATTGCGGTCGAAGGCGGTCGAATAAGCGGCGCCCGCAGGAAGTGTCCCGTGTCAGTGAGCCTCTTTCATCTAGTAGGGGGTGCGGACTGTGGCGCCGGCGCCCTGGTAAGCCCGGTCGGCCAGGACCAGGATCTGCCGGGTGAGGCAGGCCTGGACGATGCCGTGGGCGCGGGAGGCGGTCAGGTCGTGCGTGCGGCCCGGCGTCGCCCGCGAGAACCACAGCGGTGTGCCGTCCGGACGCGCGATGACCTGAACGTTCATGCTGCGCTTGTTGTGTTTCTGCGAGTAGTACGGCTCGTCCGCCTTGACGCGATCGGTGGGGATGAGCGTGCCGTCGAGGATGACGAAGTCGCCTTCGCCCAGACCGACGAGGGCCTCGTGCGCTTCCGGCGCCCACGAGGCGACTGTGGCACGGCTGGACGTAGCCGACGATGGCATCCTCCAGCGTGCGGCGCAGCCGCCACCCCTGGGCGTCGAGGCGCAGGCAGTGACTTCATCGGCCGACTGCCCAGCGAAGGCGGGGAGTTCCGCCTCGCTGAACAGGAGATCTGGGGGTCACCCAGATAGGGCCGCCGTGTGGTCACCGAGCGTACGGAACCGCCAGGTATCGGCCTGGGACCGGTCTCACCCCTGGTGCTTGCCTACGGCTCGGCCGATGGTGCCGGTCGGGCGACATGGCGGGAGCTAGTCACCCGGACCGGAGATCCGTTCGGCCTGGTCGAGCCAAGCCTCTATGCCCTGCGTGCTGTCAGGGAGATCTCAAAAGTCCATAGCTCGGCGTTATGGACGCCGGTGTCGATGAGCGGCCAGTGAACCCGGCCGTCCGTGCGGTCGAGGCTTCACACATGGGGGCTATGCAAGCTCCGAGTTGAATGCATACGCTCGCCCGCGTCCTGTGGTGGCGGGAGCACCGCGGCGCATTGTGCGATCCCTCATGCCCAGGAGGCATTTGATGCTCCCACGCTCCCGCCTGCTCGTGGCCGCCGTAGCGGCCGCGTCGGTTCTCATAGGCGGCACGTCCGGCTTCGCGGCCCAACCCCGATCTCATCATCCGTCCCCCGGCCGTCAGTTGACCGCGCTCGCAAGAGAGGTCATCCTCAGAAACGCCGGAGGCACCAGCCAGGCCGCTGACGAGCAGGATGGCGGTGACCCGGACGACCCGATCGCGGGGACACTTCAGTTCGCTACGGCACGAACGGCTCCGGCCGACACGGTCTCCGGTGCCGCGCTCGCCTCGGGAGCGGCGGCCGGTGATCAGCTGCCGGTCCGCGGCGGCACCTGGTCGGAGCTGTCCAGCGGCTGGGCCAACAGCGAGACCCCGGGCTACGCGGCCCCCGGCTTCTCCGACTACGGCTCCGGCTGGGGTCTCGTGTCCGGGCGGGCGTCCGCGCTCGTCACCGACGGTTCCTGGGTCTATGCCGGGTTCGCCGACGGTGGCGTCTGGCGGTCCCATAGTGCCGGCAGGACCTGGACGCCGGAGTTCCAGCACCAGTCCACCGAGTCGATCGGCTCGCTGTGGGTGAATCCGGCCGACCATTCGCTGTGGGCCGGCACCGGTGAGGCCAACACCAGCGCCGACAACTACACCGGCCAGGGGGTCTACCGGTCCACCGACCACGGCACCACCTTCCAGCGGGTCGGCGGCTCCGAGTTGCTGAACGCCCAGGTCGCTACGCTGACGACGAGCGGCCCATATGTGTTCGCGGCGACCAGCCGGGGCTTGTGGCGGCGTCCGGTCACCAGTCGCCTGCGCGCCCCGTGGCAACAGGTGCTCCGGCCGGACCCGAACCCGGACAAGGACCCGACACGGACCTCGATCATCTCCAGCGTAACGGTCCGGCCGGGCAGTCACGGAAAGACGGTGCTCGCCGCGCTGGGCTTTCGCAGCGGCACCCCCTACGACGGGCTCTACCTGTCCACGCAGGGCGGCGCGCCCGGTACCTTCAAGCGGATTGAACCCGCCGGGCTGGACAGTTCCGACATCGGTCGCACCAGCCTCGGCTACGCCCCGGACGGCAGCGCCCTCTACGCGGTGATCCAGTCACCGGCCTACTACGCCGGCCACCGGCCCTCGCCGATGCAGTCGACCATCCTCAAGGGCGTGTACAAGTCGGCCAGTGGTGACCCGAACGGGCCGTGGATCCTGGTCGCGGACGCGAGCACGCTGGGCAGGTCCGGGTCAGCGCAGGTGTTCCCGTCCGGCTATGAGCCGGGGGTCGGTTCCTGGTACAACCAGTACGTCAAGGTCGATCCGCGCGACCCCGAGCACGTCTACGTCGGCGTCGAGGAGGTCTACGAGACCCGCGACGGCGGAGCGACGTGGAAGACGATCGCGCCGTTCTGGAACTACACCCTGCCCTGCTACAAGACGACCGCGGGCTGCCCGAACACAGTGCATACCGACCAGCATGCCATCGCGATCAGCAATGACGGCACACTGTACGTCGGCAGCGACGGGGGCATATGGTCGCGGCGGACCTCCGACAGCGCCACGGGCGGCTGGAAGGACCTCAACGCCAACCTCCACACCCTCCAGTACTTCTACGCAGGCGCGGGTCGCGACCCCAAGGGCGGCACGGCCGTGTGGGGAGGCCTGCAGGACAACGGCAACGCCGTGGTGCTCGGAAACTCCCACGACGTCATACAGACGTTCGCCGGTGACGGGGGCGACGTCATCGTGGATCCCCACAACGCCGATCGGGTTGCTCTCGAATACACCTACGGCGACATCTCGGTGACCACTGCGGGTGGCCGTTCCGACGGCACGCAGCAGGTGTTCCAGGAAATCAGCCCCAGCTGCCGGATCGCCGCCCCGATCGCGACCTGCGACCCAGGCATGCAGTTCATCGCGCCGCTCGCGGCCGACAGGGCGGACACCAACCGCTGGGTCATGGCAGGCCGATACGTGTGGCAGTCCCAGAAGGGATTCGACACGGTCTGCTCGCAGAGCGCCGCCACCTGCGACTGGCAGAGCGTCTATGACCTCGGTGCCACCGCCTCGACCACCGCGGTCGAGGCGAACAAGGGTGTGGCCTACGTCGGCTGGTGCGGCCCGTGCCTGCCGTCGGATGAGGACGGAGCCGGCTTCAAGAGTGGCATCGCGACCAACTACGGCGGCACCTGGCACCCCATCACCGCACCGAACCTGCCCAACCGGTACATCACCCGGCTGGTCAGCGACACGGCCAACCCGGCGCACGTCTATGCCGTGTACGGCGCGTACTCGCGCAAGTGGATCCCCGGCGCCGGCACCGGGCATGTCTTCGAGTCGCAGGACGGCGGCGCGACCTGGAACGACATCAGCGGCAACCTCCCCGATGTTCCGGTCAGTTCACTGGTCATCGCCAAGGGCCGGCTGATCCTGGCCACCGACCACCTCGTCTACACGGCCGACGTCAACAAGCCGGCGCGCTGGTCACGGCTCGGCCGCGGTCTGCCCAGCGCGGTCGTGACCGACCTCACCCTCTTCCCCTCGGGTGACACAGTCGTCGCCGCCACCCACGGCCGCGGCCTGTGGAGGCTCGACCTCAAGTGATCCCCGCCGCCTGCGATCCCTGCAGGCGCACACCGGCCCCGGTACGAGTCCGCAAGGACCCGTACCGGGGCCGATCCCATCCTTCGGTGGTGTCAGGACGCCAGTTCCTAGGGGGAAGGGTGCGGAGCCTGACACTCCGAAGTAGGCGGGGGACACGCAGAGGGACGCGCACGACCGAGGGCCGTGGGCCGCGATCTGGAAGCCCCTCCCCAAGGTGGTGTTCTCCACCACGCCGTCGGCGGTGCAGGGCAATGCCCGTCTGGCCTCCGGCGGCCTGGCGGAGGAGATCCAACGGTTGCGAGCCGAGCCAGGGAGGGCGACATCGCGATCGGCGGCGCGACTCTCGCCGCCGAGGCGGCCGCGTTGGATCTGATCGACGAGTACCGGGCACCGGGCCAGGGTCTACTCGGTGCTGGTCGGCGGTGGCGTTCCCGAAGGCGCCGGATTACGTTCGCGTCTCGACTATTGACCAATCACCGAAACCGGCAGTGCAATATCACACGTCACACAGTCAGCTTCGGGCAGCGGAGCCTGGCGGTGACGGGAGCCGCGCCGCGCGTCACACGCCCGTCGTGCCCACTTCCCGGTCGGCCTCACGGTCCACCTCGACCGTCGTACCTCCTCGAAATGCCTCGCACAGGAGCGTCCCCTTGAACAGACACATCACCCCCGCTCGGCCCTCCCCCTGTCGCAGATCCCATGTGTTGGCGCTGACATCAGTCCTCACGGCGGTCGCACTGTCCGCCACGGGCTGCGACGGATTGCTCGGCAGCAGCGCCGGAGGCGACAGCGGAGGGTCCATCGTCCTCGGTATGGACATCCCGCTGTCGGGGAGCAGCGCGGACGTCGGCCCGTACATGCGGAACGGGGCCCAACTCGCGGTGGACGAGATCAACGCCGCAGGCGGCGTTCTCGGCCGGAAGCTGCGGCTGCAGGCGGAGGACGATGCCTGCGACCCGAAGACCGCGGTCGCGGCGGCCAACAAGCTGGTTGCGGCAGGCGCGGCGATCTCGGTCGGCGGCTACTGCTCGGGCGCGACCCTGCCCACACTGCCGGTCTTCGACAAGCGGAAGATCCCCATGATCATCCCAGCAGCCAACTCCAACGAGTTGGTTGCCCAGCGCCTCAGGCACGTCTTCCTCATCAACGGCACCGGAAGGCAGCAGGCCGCCGCAGCCGCCGCCTGGCTGACCAAGGACGGGGCCAAGAGGGTCGCCGTCATGGACGACAACACCAGCTACTCCAAGGACATCGCCGACCTCACGGCTGCTCGGCTGGGCTCGGCCGGCGCACCGGCCAAGGCCACCGAGGAGGCGGTCAACCCCGGTGAGAGCGACTACAGCCCGAACGTCACCAGCGTGCTGAAGTCCAACCCCGACTACATCTACTGGACGGGCTACTACCAGGAAGGCGGCCTGCTCATCCGTCAGTTCCGTCAGGCCGGTTACCGAGGCAGGTTCCTCATCGCGGACGGCTCGGTCGACTCGAAGCTCGTCAAGATCGCAGGTTCGGCGGACGCCGAGGGCGTCTACGCGACCATGACGCAGACACCTCAGACCACTCCGGGCGCCGCAAGCTGGATCTCCTCCTACAAGAGGAAGTTCGGGACCGAACCGGGCCCGTATTCGACGCAGTCCTATGACGCCGTGCGGATCGCCGCCGAGGCCCTCAAGGAGGCCGGCAGCACCGACGGGGACAAGGTCACGGCTTCGCTGGAGGGACTGAACGGCTTCAAGACCTTCTCGGGTCCGTTGAAGTTCACGTCTGATCACACCCTCAGCAACGGCGGGTTCGTGATCCTCGCCGTCAAGAACGGCACTTTCGTCCTGCGGGACACCCTCAAGTAGGCGGGGGCCCATGGCACAGCTCATCTGGAACGGACTGTTCGTCGGTTCGTTCTACGCTCTGGTCGCCCTCGGCTACAGCATGGTCTACGGCGTCATCAAACTGCTCAACTTCGCCCACGGCGACCTCTACATGCTAGGGGCCTTCTCCGGCTACACGATGGTCGGCGCACTGGGCGGAGCCATTCCGGGCGGTTCGTTGATCGCGTTGTTCGTCGTTCTCGCGCTGGCGATGCTGACGACCGGCCTCAGTGGCGTCGTGCTGGAGCGCGTGGCCTACCGGCCGTTGCGCGGAGCGCCGCGGCTCTCCCTGCTGATCACTGCGGTGGGCGCGTCGTTCGCATTGGAATACGGTGTCCGTATCGTCGCGGGCCCCAGCCCGCAGGTCTACCCCATACGCCTCGACGGCACGGGTGTGTCGGTGCTGGGCGCCGAGATCACCTTGCAGCAGCTCGTCTTCATGGCGGTCGCGGTCGGCCTGATGGCGGCCCTCAACGCCTTGGTCATGCACAGCCGACAGGGGCGGGCAATGCGTGCCATCGCGCTCGATCCGACGGCGTGCCTGTTGATGGGCGTGGACGTGAACGCGGTCATCTCTCGCACCTTCTTCATGGGATCGGCCCTGGCAGGAGCGGCCGGTGTCATGTCCGGCGCTTACTACGGGAAGATCGATTTCCTGATGGGCTTCATCATCGGACTGAAGGCGTTCACTGCGGCCGTCATCGGCGGCATCGGCAATATGAAGGGCACCATGCTGGGCGGCCTGGTCCTCGGTCTCGTGGAGTCCTTCAGCACCAGTTGGTTCGGGGGCCAATGGCGGGACGTGTTCGCCTTCGGGTTCCTCATCGTCTTCCTGACCGTGCGGCCGACCGGCCTGCTCGGCGAGCGAGTGACGGAGAGAGTGTGATGGCTGCCGTCCAAGATCCACCCGTCAGGTCTCTCAGGGGCCGCGGCCCCTCGTTCCTCACACGACTCCTGGAAAGCCGAAGGGTCGGCTGGGCCGGGCTGGCGATCGCCCTGCTCTCGCCCTTCGTCATCGCCACGCCGTACGCGCTGAACGTCATGACCAGCGCTGGCATCTTCGTCATGCTCGCCGTCGGTCTGAACATCGTCGTCGGCTACTGCGGCCTGCTCGACCTCGGCTTCTCCGCCTTCCTCGCCGTCGGCGCGTACACCAGCGGGATCCTCGCGACGCAACTGAAGCTGCCGCTCGTGGCAACCGTGCCGGCGGTCGTCGTGGTGACGGTGCTCGCCGGAGTGGTGATCGGAGGCCCGACGCTGCGGCTGCGCAGTGACTATCTGGCCATCGTCACCCTCGGCTTCGGCGAGATCATCCGGATCGTCGCCAGCAACCTGCACGTCACCGGCGGACCGTCCGGCATCTACGGCATTCCGGGGCTGCTCGGCGACAGGTTCTCCGACCCGGTCGTCTTCTACTACACCACCGTGGTGATCGTCTCCGTCGCGGTGCTGTTCGCCGCCCGACTCGGCCGCTCCCGCATCGGCCGCGCCTGGCGGTTCATCCGTGAGGACGAGGACGCGGCCGAGGCCAGCGGGATCAACACCTACCGGGTCAAGCTGGCGGCCTATGTCGCGGGTGCGGTCTGGGGCGGACTGTCGGGCGTGTTGTTCGCCGCCCAGCTTTCGGCGGTTTCCCCGGCCAGCTTCACCTTCCTGCAGTCCGCCCTCGTTCTGATGGCGGTCGTGCTGGGCGGCATGGGTTCCACCCGCGGCGTCGTGCTCGGTGCCGTCGTCATCAGTCTGTTGCCGGAGCTGCTGCGGGGTCTGGCCGACTATCGGTTCTTCGCGTTCGGTGTGCTGCTCATCGTCGTGATGCTGCTCCGCCCGCAGGGACTGTGGCCGCACCGCTCGCGCGAGACCGGAAAGCCGATGGCGCGGAGTGCGGCCGGTGCCCTGGACGTGCCGGCGAAGGAGGAAGTGTGATTCTCGAAGTACAGGACCTGCGGCTAGCCTTCGGCGGGGTCCGCGCCGTCGACGGCCTCAGCTTCTCGGTTGGTGAGGGAGAGATCGTCTCCGTCATCGGCCCCAACGGTGCTGGAAAGACCTCCGCGTTCAACTGCGTGAGCGGGTTCTACAAACCGACCGGTGGTGCCGTCCGGCTGGCGGGGGAGGAAGTGACGGGCCGGCGCCCTTCGGCGATCGCCGCCCGCGGGTTGGCCCGGACCTTCCAGAACTTGCGGCTGTTCGGTGAGCTGTCGGTACTGGACAACGTGAGGGCGGGCACCCACCTGTGGTTGAAGCAGAGCGCACTCGACGCGCTGTTGCACACCCCCCGCTACCGGGCCAGCGAAGACCAGAGCACCGACGAGGCCCAGAAGTGGCTGGACTTCGTCGAGCTGCGGGGCGACCGCACCGGCCTCGTACGCCACCTGCCCTACGGCGAGCAGCGCCGGGTGGAGATCGCCCGGGCCTTGGCTCGGCGGCCGAAGCTTCTGCTGCTCGACGAGCCGGCCGCAGGGCTCAACCACGGCGAGAAGGCCGAACTGCTCGCGCTCGTCCGCCGGATCCAGAAACTGGGCGTAGCGATCGCACTCATCGAACACGACATGGGTCTGGTCATGGAGGTCTCCGAGCGCATCGTCGTGCTGAACTTCGGAAGGGAGATCGCGGACGGCCCTCCGGATGACGTACGGCGCAACCCTGCGGTCGTCGAGGCCTACCTCGGCCGAGACGCCGACGACGAGGTTCATGCCTCCGGCACCGGATGCGCAGGGGAAGGGGTGGACCATGCTTGAGATCCGCGACCTCAACGTCGCTTATGCGGGGGTGCAGGCGCTGCGCGGTCTCGACGTCACCGTAGGTGAGGGGGAGATCGTCACGCTGCTCGGCAACAATGGTGCGGGCAAGACCACCACGCTGTCGACTGTGTCTGGGCTGGTGAGACCCACCGCGGGCAGGATCGTGCACGCCGGTGAGGACATCACAAGGATGGCTCCCTCGAAGATCGTGGCCCGTGGGGTGGTGCACGTCCCCGAGGGACGGCGCATCTTCAGCACGCTGACTGTGCACGAGAACCTGCTCATCGGCGGGTATCCGAGGCGCAACCGCGTTGAGCTCGCCCACCGGGTGGACGAGGTCTACGAACTGCTGCCACGGCTGGCCGAGCGACGAGCCCAGCACGGCGGGACATTGTCCGGCGGCGAGCAGCAGATGCTCGCGATAGGCCGGGCCCTGGTCGCCCGGCCACGCCTGCTGATGCTGGACGAACCCTCGATGGGCTTGGCACCCCTCATGGTTGCCGCGGTGATGGAGGTCATCAAGGACATCAACCTCAGCGGAACTGCGGTGCTCCTTGTCGAACAGAACGCCACGGCCGCGCTGAAGATCGCACATCGAGGGTATGTGATCGAGAGCGGGAAGACCGTGCTGGAAGGGCGAGCGGCCGACCTGTCCCGAGATCCGCGGGTCGCCGAAGCCTATCTCGGCACGGCGTAGGAACCTGCCACACCCAGATATACCGCGCTCGGTGAGCCGCCGACCGGGACTGGGAGCCCAGGGGAGCTCCCGGGGCGTCTGACCTATCCGCATTATTGGCCGAACAGAACCAGCCAATCCTGCTCGCGACAGCGTGGACACTCCACAATCCGACGGTGGCTGCCAAGTACTCGGCAGCCGGCTACGTCGATCCCCTACGACAGTGGGTGGAGAACAGCCCTGCGATTGCAGGCCCTAGCAAAGACATAGCCGGTAAACCGCTGACCCGCCTCCCCGCACGAGTAGCCGCCCCAGGGCCCTACTCGCCCTGCATCTCCAGCTGTCGACCACGCCACTCCACCACGGCCGCGAGCTAGCACATCGCAGCCACCCGGGCCTGAGGCCCGGATCCATTCCTGCATTCTGGAGGCATGCCATGAGCTTCCCAGCCAGCGCGGGACGCCGGCTGTCCGCCGCGCCGCTACTGGTCCTCTCCGCACTGCTCGCCCTGTTCGCCCTGGTGCTCGTTCCCGCCGATCCCGCCCACGCGTACAACGGGAGCACGTCTGCGTGTTCATTCACGGGAACGACGGGTTACACCGATGAAGGTCAGCAGAACAACATCGCCGGCGATGCCAATCGTTTCCAGGTGCCCTTCGATCCCACCGGGACGGCGACCTCGAAGACGATTCGGGTGGGCTTGCTGTACGTGGACTTTCCGGACGCCACGGGCACCGGGACCCTCGCCGACTACTACAACCGACTTTCGCCTGCTGCCAACTGGATGTGGAACGGCTCGTACGGCCACACCTGGCTCAACATCCAGGCACCCCTGAACAAGTGGCTGCGCATGCCGTCGAAGTCCACTTCATACGGTTGGCCCGGAACCCCGCCGTACGGCAGCCAACAGCAGGACGTGCTGGACGCCACGACAGCCGCCGCAAACGCCGGTGTCAACCTCTCCCAGTACGACATGTTCTACATCGTGCCCACCAAGAACGCGGCTTCGATCAACAATTCGCCCACGTACATCTGGAACTCCAGTGCGCCTGGCGTGGTCGTCAACGGCACGACGGTCAAGTGGGCCGTCACGTTCGGTCAGGACATCTGGGGGTCCTGGGGTTACCACATCGCCGACCACGAGACCGGTCACACGTTCGGGCTGCCCGACCTCTACGCCTTTACTGGGGACCTGCACCGATTCGTCGGCGGCTGGGACATCATGGGCAATATCGGTGGGCCGGGTAACCAGTACTTCGGCTGGCAGTCCTGGAAGCTCGGCTGGACCAGCGACAGTGAGGTTTCCTGCATGACCACCCCAGGCACGTCGCTGCGCACCCCGTTGAATCCGGTGGAATACGCACCCGTCAGCGGCAGATGGCGGATCGTCGTGCTCAAGACCGGTTCAACGTCCGCCTACGTCGTCGAGTCGCGAAGGTCGGCGTTGAACGACCCCAGCCTCTGCTCCACGGGCGTACTCATCTACAAGGTCGACTGGTCCGTCGACACCGGCAAAGGGCCGATCCATGTGGTGGCCAACCCCAACGCAGCGCCGCCCCCCTCGGGCTGCACTGCGCTGGACATGGACACCTGGCAGCCCGGTCAGACCTTCACCGATTCCAGCAGCAATGTCACTATCTCCGTGGTGAGCGGCCTCTCCAGCCCGAGCGGCGACACGGTGGATACGTCCATGTGATCGTGAAACGCGAGAGGTTCTGACTCCTGGTGCGGCGTGGCCGGTGCGTCATATGCCGACCACGCCGCGGCGGGCCGTCCTCGGGCCACGTCAGCACCCGCTGGGAGGATGAGACCGTGCGTCTGGAGGCGTACGGTGCTCCTGGCGGACTGTGTTTGGTCTGTGACCCTCAATCACCCACCGAGCGCCGGTGGACGCCCTCTTCGAGTCGGTGCGAACGGTGGCCACCGTCGGCCCGGCGCCCCGCACGGCTCGAACGCCTACCTCATGTTCGCCAGCCTCGCGATGCTGGTCACCGGCTCTGCAACCGAGTGCACAGCCGCAGGCCCACTTGCCCAGGCCCTACGACCACCACGTGGCCCGCCCGGGGAAGCGCCCGAGGACCCACCATAGGTGTCGGCGCTATCGCGGTGGAACGCGGCCCGGCAGCTCCCCACCTCCGGTTGGCCCGAGCACTCGGTGTGCCCGTGGTCATCGCCGACGCCAACGACAGTTTTGCGCTCCGCGGTCTCAACCTCCACAAAGCTGGGGCCATAGCCGCCGTCGCCTCCAATGATCTGGACAACATCGCGGTCTCCGTGGCTGCACGGGCGGTGGCTCCAGATCTACGCGTGGTCATTCGGGCCCGGGCCCTCTCAACGATGAAACTCTCCGATCAGGCACCGGCATCGGAATCCCGCGTCCCGGAGTGCGTAGTGGGCGATGGTTCATATGCCTCGCCAGGTTGGTGGTGATTCGTTGGTGAGGTGGCAGGTCGCCAGGGCGATTGTCGCGACGTAGATCATGGCCGTGGCTACCGGTCGGTCCTGGCTCGTGCTGATACCTGGCCGGTTACGAGCTCCTCACGGTCGCCCGGCGCGGGCTTCGCACCGTCTTCGGCGGACGGGGCGGTTGCAGCCCTCAGATCGCTGCCGGAAGCTTCCTCGATGCTCGGCAGCACGGCTCGCGCCGGGTGAGGGCCTCCTCTCGGAGCGCCGCAGGCCACCCGGTGGCAGCGGCGGATCGATCTCCGCGGAGTGCCATCTCGATCCTTCTGGGGTGAGAGCTGGGACCCGCTGGATCAGCCGCAGTGAGGCGGCGGGGCGGGGCGGGCACGCCGTCCCGACGAGGGGGTAGACGCCGTACCTCGGTCCATAACCTCATGTTATGCGGATATGAGGGCTCCCCGAAGAGGTCAGACACCGGCCAGCCTTCCTCTCACAACTGTGAAATGTCACATGGCAAAGGGAGTCCGTTGTGAGAACAAGACGAGCCGGGCTGGTCATGATGGCGGCCCTCGGGCTCGTCGCCGTTGCCGGTTGCGGGGGAGCCGGCAACGGCGACGACGGTGGGCAGGGCAAGGCAGCGAGCAAAGGCGGCACGCTGTACGTGCTGTCGCCCCTGGACCTGGAGCACCTCGACCCGGCCCGCAACTACGTCACTTCGTCCGAGGATGTGGGCCGCCTCATCTACCGGACGCTGACGACTTTCGCGGCGGCGCCCGGCCAGGCCGGGGGCAAGATCGTGCCAGACCTTGCGACAGACCTCGGGCGGCCCAGCAATGGGGCCAGAACCTGGACCTTCACGCTCAAGGCCGGCGTGAAGTACGAGGACGGTCGGCCCATCACCAGTAAGGACATCAAGTACGGGGTCGAGCGGACATTCGAGGCGGAGCTGCCCGAAGGGCCGCCGTATGCCCGCACATGGCTGGAGGGTGGTGACACGTACAAGGGCCCTTCCAAGGACAAGTCCGGGATCGCTTCGATCGAGACTCCCGACGACAAGACGATCGTCTTCAAACTGAACCGCCCAGTGGCCGACTTCGGCTCCGCGGTGTCGTTGCCGATGTTCGCCCCTGTGCCCGCGGACAAGGACACCGGCGTCGCTTACGACGCCAGGCCCTTCTCCTCCGGCCCATACAGGATTGCGAAGTACGAGCTCAAGAAGGAGCTCACGCTGGTCCGCAATACGCATTGGAGTTCGGCAACCGACTCCGTACGCAAGGCGCTCCCGGACAGGATCGTGATGGATCTCAATCTGGATCCGGCGGTGATCGACCAGCGGCTCATCGCCGGTGTGGGACAGGACGCCGACGCAGTCGAGTTCGAGCCGATCACGGCGGCCTCCGTCGGACCGGTGATGGGCAACCCGGCACTTCGCCAGCGACTGGTCACAGGTGACTCGATCAATACCCGGTATCTCAGCATCAACACCAAGCACAAGCCGCTGGACGACGTCCGGGTGCGGCAGGCGATCGCGTACGCCCTCGACAAGGACGCGCTTCGCACCGCTCGGGGCGGACCGGTCGCCGGGGATATCGCCAAGACTCTGCTGCCGCCGTCGACGCCGGGCTTCGCTCCCGACAATCCGTATCCGAGCCCGGACGACAAGGGGGATCCGGCCAAGGCGAAGGCGCTGCTCGCCGCAGCCGGCCGTGCTTCGGGTGTCACTCTCACCCTCGACGCTCCGGCGACCACCACGGGCAAGGCGCAGGCCGAGGCGGTGCAGGCATCCCTGGCCCGGGTCGGTATCACGGTGCACATCAACGCGATCGCGACGTCGGCGTTCTACAGCACGGTGGGTAACACGTCCCAGGAGCACGACCTGGTGATCGCCGGTTGGTCGTCCGACTGGCCCGGTGCCTCCACCTATCTGCCGACCGTCTTCGACGGAAGGCAGATCACCGCGCAGGGGAACAACAACTACGCGCAGTACAACTCCGCCAAGGTCAACGCACGGCTGGACCAGATCGCCAAGATGAAGGACCCGGCGGCTGCCGCAACGGCGTACGGGCAGTTGGCCAAGGACATCATGCGGGACGTACCCGTTGTGCCCTTCCTGTGGGACAAGGCGGCCATCCTCGTCGGGCCGAACGTCACCGGAGCTTACGGTCACATCGCCTGGGTCGGGCGTCTGGACCTGGTCTCGCTGGGGCTGCGCAAGTGACCACGACGCTCTCCACCTCGGTGTCGTCCGGCACGACACGTCGTGTCGGACGACAGGAAGCATCATCGTTGCGACGGCTGCTGGCGCAGCCGTCCGCGGCGGCCGCGCTCGCGGTGGTCGTCGTACTGGTGTTGCTCGCTCTTGCGGCCCCCTTGATCGCCTGGTTCCTTGGCACTTCTCCGACGGAGTTTCACAGTGACGCGGTGGATCCGGCGCTCGGAGGGCTGCCGCGCGGCGCGGCGGGGGGGATCAGCGCCAAGCACTGGTTGGGAGTCGAGCCGGTCAATGGCCGGGACATCCTGGCACGTGTCGTCTACGGCGCGCGGGTCTCGCTGCTGATCGCGGTACTCGCCACCGCCACGTCGCTGGTGCTGGGAACGGCGCTCGGCCTGGCTGCCGGCTTCTTCGGCGGCTGGACCGACGCTGTCATCGGCAGGCTGATGGACCTGCTGATGTCGTTCCCCAGCCTGATCTTCATGATCGCGCTGATCTCCGCTGCGCCCGGTGTGAACCGGCAACTGCTCTTGGTGGTCGTGCTCGGCTTCTTCGGCTGGCCGTACGTCGGGCGCATCGTGCGGGGACAGGCGATGGTGCTGGCCCGCGGGGAGTTCGTGGCAGCCGCCCGGGTGCTCGGCGCCTCCCGGCGCGCACTGCTGGTGCGGGAGGTGCTGCCCAACCTGACCGGGCCGGTCCTCGTCGTGGCGACCATGTCGATCCCGAGCTACATCGCCACGGAGGCGGGCCTGTCCTTCCTCGGCGTCGGGGTGGTGCCGCCGACCCCGTCGTGGGGCCAGATGATCGCCTCCGCAGTGCCCTGGTACGCCGCCGACCCCGTCTACTTCCTGATCCCCGGCGCCTTCCTGTTCGTCACCGTCCTCGCGTTCAACGTCCTGGGCGACGCCGTTCGGGACGCCCTCGACCCACGGAGCAAGCGCCGATGATCGTCTACGTGCTCCGCCGGCTGGCTGCGACGGCGGTGATCCTCCTGGTGATCTGCGCTGCCACCTTCGCGATCTTCTACCTGATGCCGGCCGATCCCGCGCAGGGGGCCTGCGGCAAGGCCTGCAGCCCGGAGCGGATTGCACAGATCCGCACAACCCTCGGCCTGAACCACTCGCTGCTTGTGCAGTTCCGCGACTATCTCGTCGGCATCTTCGCCGGCCGGACCTATGGCACCGGGGCACAGGCCGTGCAGTGCCCGTTCCCCTGCATGGGCTTCAGTTTCCAGACCAATCAACCCGTGTGGCAGTTGCTGACGGACCGGCTGCCGATCAGCGTCTCGATCGCGGCGGGCGCGGCGGTGCTCTGGCTGGCGGTCGGCGTCGGAGCGGGCGTGGTGTCCGCTCTGCGCCGCGGCAGCATCTGGGACCGCACGGCGATGGTGGCCGCGCTCGGCGGCGTCTCACTGCCGATCTACTTCACCGCTCTGGTGCTGCAGTACCTGCTCGTCGTCAAGCTCGGCGTGTTGCCCTACCCGCACTTTGTCCCGGTCAGCGCTGACCCGATCGGCTGGGCCCAGTCGTTGCTCATGCCCTGGATCACGCTGGCGATGCTCTAC
Source organism: Streptomyces sp. NPDC007205 (assembly GCF_040634095.1). NCBI lineage: Bacteria > Bacillati > Actinomycetota > Actinomycetes > Kitasatosporales > Streptomycetaceae > Streptomyces > Streptomyces sp. NPDC007205. The sequence continues at coordinate 51,522 of NZ_JBEYEW010000027.1, read as the reverse complement.
GCCGGGGTCTACGCCCGGATCACGCGCGGCGAGATGCTCGACAGCCTCGGTCAGAACTACGTGCGAACCGCCCGCGCCAAGGGCCTGCCCGAGCCGACCGTGCTGCGGCGCCATGCACTGCGCCCGGCGCTGATGCCTATCGTGACGATCTTCGGGATGGACATCGGTGCGTTGCTCGGCGGCGCGCTCATCACCGAGTCGGTGTTCGGCCTGCCCGGCGTGGGCAAGCTCGCGGCCGACTCGATCAACAGCGCGGATCAGCCGGTGATCCTCGGCGTGACTCTGTTCGCCGCGAGCTTCGTGGTGCTCGCCAACGTCATGGTGGACCTGGTCTACGCGGTCCTGGACCCGAGAGTGAGGGCCGTGGGATGACCTTGCTGACAGTACGTGATCTGACCGTTGACTTCGGTTCCGGGGTACGTGCCGTGGACGGGCTGGACCTGGACCTGCAGGCCGGGGCGGTGCTCGGCGTGGTCGGCGAGTCGGGCAGCGGTAAGTCCGTCACCAGCCTCGCGATCATGGGTCTGCTGCCGGATGCCCGCGTCACCGGGGAGATCCGGTTCGACGGGCAGAACCTGACCGGTATGGGCCGGCGGGCCCTGCGCAGACTGCGCGGGGACCGGATCGCGATGATCTTCCAGGATCCGCTGTCCTGTCTGAACCCCTACTACCCCGTGGCGTTCCAGATCGCCGAGGCATACCGGGCGCACCGCGGTGCCGGCCGCCGCGAGGCGCATCGGGTCGCGGTGCGGATGCTGGACCGGGTCGGCATTCCCGAGCCCGAGCGACGCGCCCGCGCCTACCCGCACGAGTTCTCCGGCGGCATGCGGCAGCGGGTCATGATCGCGATGGCGCTCTGCCTGGAACCCGACCTGCTCATCGCCGATGAACCGACCACCGCGCTCGACGTCACCGTGCAGGCCCAGATCCTGGAACTGCTGCGGGAGCTGCGGGAACAGTCCGGTACAGCGATCATGCTCATCACCCACGACATGGGTGTGGTCGCCGGACTGGCAGACCAGGTCGTCGTGATGTACGGCGGCCGTGCAGTCGAGCGCGGCGGGGTCCGCGATGTGTTCTACCGGCCGCAGGACATCTACACCAGGGGGCTGCTCGCCTGCGTGCCGCGCGTCGACGGGGCGCTGCCTCACCGTCTGCCCACCTTGCAGGCACCAGTCGTGGAACACGCATCGCTCAAGACACCGGAGGTGACGCCGTGAAGGCGCCACTGCTCGAAGTCCAGAACCTCGTCAAGCGCTTCCCGGTGCGGCACGGCCTGACCCGGCGGCTGGCCGGCTACGTCGCGGCCGTTGACGGCGTATCACTGCGGGTGGGGGCCGGGGAGACGCTCGGCGTGGTCGGCGAGTCGGGCTGCGGCAAGTCGACGGTCGCCCGGTTGATCACCCGTCTGACCGAGCCCACCTCCGGCACGATTCGCATGGCCGGCCGGGAACTGGACAAGCTGGACGAGGCCGAGATGCGACCCGTCCGCCGAGACCTCCAGATGATCTTCCAGGATCCGTTCTCATCGCTGAACCCGCGCAAGACGGTCAGGCAGATCCTGACCGCTCCGTTCCGCTACCAAGGGCTGGCTCCTGACCAGCCGGTGGAGCACCTGCTGGAGAGGGTCGGCCTGCGGCCAGAACACGCCGACCGCCATCCGCACGAGTTCTCCGGCGGCCAGGCCCAGCGCATCGGTATCGCCCGGGCGCTGGCACTGCGGCCCAAGCTGGTGATCTGCGACGAGCCGGTCTCCGCCCTCGACGTGTCCGTGCAGGCACAGATCCTCAACCTGCTCCAGGACCTGCAGGACGATTTCGGGCTCGCCTATGTCTTCATCGCACACGACCTGGGCGCCGTCCGCCAGATCAGCACCCGCATCGCCGTCATGTACCTGGGCACCGTGGTGGAGACGGCCGACCGCGACACGCTGTTCGCCCGTGCCGCGCACCCCTACACCCATGCCTTGCTGTCGGCGGTGCCACTGCCCGATCCGGACGCCGAACGTGCCCGCGAGCGCATCGTGCTCCACGGGGACCTGCCCAGTCCGCTCAATCCGCCCAGCGGCTGCCCGTTCCGGACCCGCTGTCCCAAGGCAGCCGAGATCTGCACCGCCGAGCGGCCGGCACTGCAGTTGATCGCTCCGGGCCAGGAAGTCGCCTGTCACTTTCCCGAGCCGTTGACCGACGAAGGAACGCCATGACCCGCACCTACCGCCTGCCTGGTGTCGCGGTGACCGATCATGTCTTCACCGTGCCGCTCGACCATGCCGATCCGGCCGGCCCCTCGATCCAGGTCTTCGCGCGCGAGCTGGTCGACCCGGCTCTGGCCGGGCGGAAGCCGCCCTGGCTGCTCTATCTTCAGGGCGGCCCGGGAGGCAAGTCGCCGCGGCCGTTGAACGCCACCTCCGGCTGGCTGGCCCGTGCCCTGAAAACCCACCGGGTGCTGCTGCTGGACCAGCGCGGCACCGGCCGCAGCACCCCGGTCACGGCCCGGTCGGCCGAGCGGTTCTCCTCCGCCCAGGAGCTGGCCGACCATCTCTCCTTCTTCCGCGCCGACTCGATCACTGCGGATGCGGAACTGATTCGGCATCAGCTGTGCGGAGACGAGCCGTGGGAGACGCTCGGCCAGAGCTACGGCGGCTTCATCACCTTGACTTATCTCTCCCAAGCTCCTCAAGGGCTGCGTGCCTGCTACGTCACCGGCGGTCTGCCAGGACTGGACGCCACCGCCGACGCCGTGTACACCGCGACCTATCCGCGGGTCAGCGACAAAGTGGCCGCCTACTACGACCGCTACCCCAGCGACCGCCGGCTGGTACGGCAGATCGCCGACCTGCTCGACCGGCAGAGCTTCCACCTCCCCGACGGCGACCAGCTCACCGTGCGCCGGTTCCGCACCGTGGGCCTGATGCTGGGGATGGGCGACGGCTCCGAACGCCTCCACTGGTTGCTGGACGAGGCCATCGCCCCTGACGGCGAGCTTTCGGCGACCTTCCTGTACCAGGTGATGAACCTGACGGCCTTCGCCGACAACCCGCTCCTCGCCGTCTTGCAGGAATCCATCTTCGGGCAGGGAAAGACACCCACCGACTGGGCAGCCGCCCGCATCATGGCCGCGTTTCCGGAGTTCGACGAGGACGCCGATCCGCTGCTGTTCACCGGTGAGATGTTCTACCCCTGGATGTTCGGGGAGATCGCGGGACTACGCCCTTTTGCGGGAGCGGTCGAGTTGCTCGCCGAGCGGTCCGACTGGCCCCGGCTCTACGACCTGCCGAATCTGGCTGCCAATCGTGTCCCGGTGGCCGCGGTGATCTACCACGACGACATGTACGTGGATGCAGACCTGTCCATGCAGACAGCGCGCTCCGTCAGTGGGTTGCGCGCCTGGGTCACCAACGAGTGGGAGCACGACGGCGTCACCGCCTCGGGTGACCGCGTCCTGGCCCGCCTGATGGACATGGCAGCCGGACGGTCCTGACGTTCGGCCGCCACCCAAGAGGAGAGCAAGGAGAGACATGTCCAAGATCAGACGCAAGGTCCGGCCGCTCGGCATTGCGCTCAGCGTGCTCATCCCCCTGGCGGGCGCCACGCCGGTGGCGGCTGCCGCCTCGCACCTCCCGACCACCGGCGGCACCCCGACCACCGGCGGCACCCCGGCCTCCGACTGCGCCCTGGCCGGCAGGACGGGCTGGACCGATGAGGGGCACAACACCGACTACACCCAGTTCCAGCAGCCCATCGGCACCAAGCATGTGCTCATGCTGTTCGTCGACTTCCCCGACGCCCAGGCCACGGATTCCACCGCCGCTTACCGCAAGGAACTCGCCGGAGCGCCTGACTGGATGCGCAAGGACTCCTACGGGCGACTGGGGCTCGACATCACCCCGATGAAGCGCTGGGTGCGGATGCCGCAGGACTCCACCACCTACGGCTTCCAGCGGGGCATCACCTTCCAACAACATGAGTTGTACGTGAGTCAGGCCGTCAAGGCCGCTGAACCGTATGTCGACTTCTCCAAGTACGACATGCTCTACATCGTCGCCAACAAGGCCGCCACGGCGATCAGCTTCTCCCCGACATACCTGTACGACCCCACCACCACCGGCATCGTCGCCAACGGCAAGCGCATCAAGTGGGCGGTGACATTCGGCCAGGACATGTGGCACTGGGGCTTCAAGGTCGCCGACCACGAGACCAGCCACACCTTCGGGCTGCCCGACCTGTACTCCTTCACCGGCGAGACCCACCAGTACGTCGGTGGCTGGGACCTCATGGGCAACATCGCTGGACCCTCGCCGCAGCATGTGGGCTGGGAGCGCTGGAAGTTCGGCTGGATCGACGACGACCAGGTCTCCTGCCTCAACAAGCCCGGCAGCCGCAAGGTGCGCCTGAAGGCCGTCGAAAGCCCGGGCGGGACCAAGATCGCTGTGATCCGGACCGGCGAGACCACCGCGTACGTCGCAGAATCCCGCAAGGCCGTCGGCGCCGATGCCAAGGCCTGTTCAAGTGGCGTACTCATCTACAAGGTCGACTCGTCCACCCAGACCGGCAACGGTCCGATCCAGGTGGTCAACGGCAACGCCGGTGCCACCGCACCCACGGGCTGCACATCACTCGACATGGCCGCGTTCCGACCCGGACAGTCCTTCAGCGACCCCAGCACCGGAGTCCGGATCGACGTCAAGAGGACCAGCGCTCTCCACGACGACATCTCCATCAACAAGCAGTAACCCCAGCGGTCGCCGTGACCAGCAGGCCCGCCGCCGACGCCGTGGCAGCTACGGCGGCAGACCCACCAACTGTGACCCGGCACGCCATGCCCGCCCGCCAGCCAGAACTTAGCCCTTCTGTTTGTACAGTTCGAGGTTCCTGTTGACGAAAAGGTGCACATAGCCGCAGTTCCAGCAGATCAGGCCGGTTGCCGACTCGTTCGCCCAACCCCAGTTCATGAACTCCATGCCGGAGCTGTTGAGCTTCACCTCACGGTCCCTGAAGAGGTCACCCTGACAGAAATTGCATTTGATCCACACGCCCCCGAGAGCCGCGCGAACAGGTTTGGCCATGTCTCCGTCTTTCCTGTGAGCCGTTGGAGTGGTGCGCCCGTCTCACCCACACGAACTGCGTGGCGGGCAGCGTAATCGGGCCCCCGAACCAGGTCACGCCACCGCATCAGTCCCGTGACCACCCGGTTCACGAAGACGGCGATGGCGTTCTTGGAATCAGGCGATGCCTGGCCGGTGCCGGGCATCGCGGCGACCGACGAGGAACCAGAGCAGACATCCGAGGAAGGGGGCCGCAAAGGCGAAGGCGACCCAGACCAGCTTCATCCCTCCGGTGAGGCCGGACCTGACGATGCTGAGCAAAGCGCCGAAGAACCACGCGAGAGCGCCCACGACTACAGCAGCTCCTGCGCAGGCGATCACGATGTCGCCCGTAGGGGCAAGGGCAATCCGGTGTGCGAGCTGTGCATGCATCGTTCATTCTTCCTGTTGCTGGTGGGGATTCTCAGTGGGCCTGGCCGGGACGGCCTCGGGTGAGGGCAGTGCGGCGGCTGTTCCCGGATACCGACCGCGTCATGGGCGAGCCCCTGTCAGGACCGGCGTACCGCTGCCCACAGCAGATAGACGCCGACGGCGATCGGGAATGCCAGCAGGGCCAGGCCGAGGGGAATGAACAACGCTCCGAGGCCGAGGCTGATCCCGCCTGCGGGAATCAACCACTGCGCCACCCCGAAGGCCAGCGGCGCGAGGGCGGCCACCGTTCCGAGCACCTTGTCCCGCTTGAGCCACTCTGAGCTGGCCCACAGCAACCAGATCGCGCCGATCACGGGGATGCAGCCCAGCACAGGGAAGGCGTTGAGGACCGTCATGGGGCCGGCCACTACCAGCAGTACCAGCAGGGCGACGGGACGCACCCAGCTCACCTGCGGAGCGGGAGGGGCGGGCGGCTCATCGCCGAGTGCCGTTGCCGCGATGGTGCGCGGGTCGCCGAGACGCGTGAGCACGGCGCGGATCCCGTCGTCGCCGGAAGTGGACTCCTCGGCGAGGGCGACGGCGATGTGCTCCTCCAGGTCGGCCAGCAGTTCGTTGCGGCGTTCCGGGCTCAGGCCGGCCGCCTCCCGCGCCACGGTGGCCAGGTAGTTCATCACCAGCGGGTGCTCGGTGGTCATCATCGCGGTCTCCTGTCAGTCGGTGACGAAGTGGTCGACCGCGTCACGGAAGTGCGGCCAGATGGCGGTGAACTCCTTCAGCGCCGCATGCCCCGCAGGCGTCAGCTCGTAGTAGCGCCGCGGGGGCCCGCTGGGGGACTCCTGCCAGCGGGTCTCCACCAGTCCGTCACGGCGCAGCCGCGACAGCAGGGGATAGATGGTCCCCTGGCTGGTGACCATGACGTTCACCGCGCCGAGGATTTCGAGCAGCTCCACGCCGTAGCGCGGGCCGTCCCGCAGGATCGCGAGCACGCAGTACTCCAGCACCCCCTTGCGGAGCTGGCTCTCCGCCTTGCCCGCCACCGGCTTACCTGCGATGTCAGGTTCCATGCGATGCAAAGTACCTGGTTATCTCTCACAAGTCCAAAGACGATGTCGGTGCATCACCTACGCGGGTAGCCCGTGATGCGGGCCATGGGGATCCGACAGCACAGTGACCCGTCGGACAGGCCCTGGTGCGGCGCTGGCCGGCGCTGAACGCCGTAACCCGCGGGGCTCACTCCGGCAGTCGCAGCGCGTTCGGGTGACGTTCGCACCACCGTGCGTACGCCGGGGAGGCGGCACACGTGGCCAGATAGCCCTTGCCGACCCTGCGGGCAATGTCGTCACCGTGTGGGGCCAGCGGTCCGTCGCGACGCCAGGCGAGCACGTGGCGGTACCAGAGCGGATTGCCGGACAGAGGGCGCACCGCGACGCCGGGCACCTCGATGAAGGTCGCCTGGCAGAGGCTGATGGCCAGGCCCGCCCGGACGATTTCGATCAGCTGCCGGCCTTCCGCCTCGAAGGGCGTGTACGGCTGACGGTCCATCAGGGAAAAGACGGATGCCCAGTACTCCCTGGTGCGGTCGCTGTCGGGGCGGGGCATGGCCCAGTCTTCCTCCATGAGCTCGCTCAGGCTCGTCTCTTCGCGGGCGGCCAGCGGGTGGGTGGACGGGAGCAGGGCGAAGACGGGTTCGGTGACGACCGGGCGCAGTGCGACTCCCTCGCGCGGCGGGAGCTCCTGGCCCGGGTTGTCGCCGAGGACCGCCGCCTCCAGGCGTCCAGCCGCGAGATCATCCAGCAGTGGCGATGGGGAGTACTGGCATCGGGTCGTCACCTCGGAGCCGGGAATCAACTCTCGTACGGCCACGATGAGATCAGCCAGCAGCGGGGCGCCGACCGATCCGAGGCGGACGCGTCCGGGGGCGGTTCCGCAGCGGGCGGCGCGGGCGGTGTCGGCCAGCAGGCCGTCGATGCCCGGCAGGATGGCCCGAGCCCGAGTGAGTACCAGTTCGCCCAACGCGGTGGGCACGGCGCCGGTCTGTCCGCGGTCGAAGATCGGCCCGCCCAGCACGGCCTCGATGCGTCGCAACTGGGCGCTGAGCCCAGGCTGGGTCATGCGCAGCGACGCGGCGGCTCGGGTGAGACTTCCAGCCTCCGCGACAGCGCAGATCACTCGCAAATGCCGTACCTCGAGATCCATGGCGCGGATGGTACGGAGCGGTGGGGTTCTTCTGGCAGGGGCGGGACGGTCACAGTCCCGTCAATGTCAGCCATGTCAGCCATGTCAGCCAGGACATGAGATCGGTTGGTGCAGCGACCCTTGGCAAGGCGCTGTGCAATGTGAAATATTACAGGTGTGTTCAAGAGAAGCTCCTCGGACGTGATCGTCGTCGGAGCGGGGGTCGTCGGCGCGGCCTGCGCCTACTACGCCACCCGCGCCGGTTTTTCGGTCACCGTGGTGGACCGCGGCCCTGTCGCGGGTGGGACCACCGGCGCCGGTGAGGGCAACCTCCTGGTCTCCGACAAGGAGCCCGGTCCCGAGCTCGAACTCGCGTTGCTCTCGAAGCGGTTGTGGCGGGAGTTGGCCGGCCTGCTCCCCCTGGAGATCGAATATGAGGCCAAGGGCGGCCTGGTCGTCGCCTCCGATGCGGCGGGAATGCAGGCGCTGCGGGACTTCGCGGCCCGGCAGGAGAAGGCGGGTGTCGAGGCGGAGGAGATCCCGGCCGACCGGCTCACGGACTTCGAGCCGCACCTCGCGCCCGGACTGGCGGGCGGTTTCCACTACCCGCAGGACGCCCAGGTCCAGCCCGCCCTCGCCGCCGCTCACCTGCTGCGCGCCTCCGGCGCACGGATCCACCTCGGTGAGGAAGTCACGGAGGTCCTTACGGACTCGAATGGTGAGGTGACCGGTGTGCGGGCGGGGACCGGAGTCCTGCACGCCCCGTTCGTGGTGAACGCGGCCGGTGCCTGGGGCGGCGACCTGGCCCGGCATGCGGGTGTGGAGCTGCCCGTCCTGCCTCGTCGCGGCTTCGTCCTCGTCACCGAACCGCTGCCGCGGGTGGTGCGGCACAAGGTGTACGCCGCGGACTACGTCGCCGACGTGGCGAGCGGATCGGCCGCGCTGCAGACCTCGGCCGTGGTGGAAGGAACCCCGGCGGGCCCGGTGCTGATCGGTGCGAGTCGCGAGCGGGTGGGCTTCGACCGGACGCTGTCGATCGAGGTCCTGCGCCGCCTCGCCGCCAACGCCACCGCATTGTTCCCGGTACTGGCCGGTGTGCGGGCCATGCGGACCTACGCGGGCTTCCGCCCCTACCTCCCCGATCACCTGCCGGCAATCGGCCCCGATCCACGCGTGCCCGGACTGCTGCACGCCTGCGGTCACGAAGGAGCGGGCATCGGACTGGCTCCGGCCACGGGCCTGCTCATCGCCCGGCTGCTCACCGACGGTGAACTGCCCCTGGATGTCCGCCCGTTCCGGCCCGACCGCTTCCTGTCCGCTGCTTGAACGTCGTTCTCAGAGAGGAGGCCGCAGTGGCCCGTACGCCTGCTGAACTGGTCGGGGCGCAGCCCGATCCGTCATTCGAGATCACCGTCGACGGTCGTACCATCACCGCGCTGCCCGGGCAGTCCGTCGCCGCGGCCCTGTGGGCAGCGGGCATCGTCGCCTGGCGCACTACGCGGGGCGGTGGCCGCCCACGCGGCGCGTTCTGCGGCATCGGGCAGTGTTACGACTGCCTGGCCACCGTCAACGGCGAGCCCAACAGGAGGGCCTGCCTGCTCCCCGCACGCCCCGGCGACGCAATCATCACCCAGGAGGGAGACGGCCATGCCGAGCTCGGTGTCTGAACCGTACGACCTGGCGGTGATCGGCGCAGGCTGCGCCGGGCTCGCCGGCGCCGTCACCGCATCGGAAAGGGGTTTGTCGGTCGCCGTTCTGGATGCCTCGGGGCAGCTCGGCGGTCAGTTCTACCGGCACCCCGCCCCGGCCCTGGGAGCCGAACGGCCGCAGGCGCTCCATCACGACTGGGCCGCCTTCGCGGACCTGCGCCGACGCCTGGAGGCAAGCGACGCCGAAACACTCGTCGGTCATCACGTCTGGTCCGTGGCCGCGGAGAGCGACGGAGTGTGGGCCGTGCACGCCCTCACCGGTGCCGACGGCGACGGGGAGCGGCCGGTCCGGGTGCGAGCCCGAGCGATCCTGCTGGCGACCGGTGCGTACGAGCGGCAGCTGCCCTTTCCCGGCTGGACGGTGCCTGGAGTGGTGGGCGCCGGGGGAGCCCAGGCGATGCTCAAGTCCGGGCTCGTGCTCCCCGGCAGGCGGATCGTCGTCGCGGGCAGCGGGCCGCTGCTGCTCGCCGTCGCCTCCTCTCTCGCCGCGGCCGGTGCGCGCGTCCCTGCCGTCGTCGAGGCGTCCGGCTACCTCGGGTACGCCCGCCATCCGCATGCCCTGGTCACCAACCCGGGCAAGCTCGCCGAGGCCGCAGTCCACGGCACGGCGCTGCTGCGCCACCGCGTACGGCTGCGCACCCGCAGTGCGGTCACGCAGGTGCACGGCACCGCCCGCGTGGAGGCCGTGACCATCTCCCGCATCGACCCGCAGTGGCGGCCGGTACCGGGAACGAGCCGACGGATCGTGTGCGACGCGCTCGCCGTGGGACACGGGCTGGTCCCGCAGATCGAACTGGCGACCTCCCTCGGCTGCGCAACCCGGCGAACACCCGACGCGAGCTGCGCCCTCGTTCTGGACGACCTGCAGGAGACCTCCGTCCCCGGCATCTGGGCGGCCGGCGAGACCGGCGGCATCGGCGGCGCTCAGCTCGCCCGTGCGGAGGGTGAGTTGGCGGGTCTCGCGGTGGTCGCCCGGCTGCGCGGGACGCCGTTCCTCGCCGTCGCCCGCCGGGCCCGGGAGCTACGCCGTCGCCGTGACCGGATGCGCGCCTTCGCCGACGCCATGGCCGCCGCGCACGCCCCCGCCCCCGGCTGGACCGACTGGCTCACGGGGGACACGGATGTCTGCCGCTGTGAGGAGGTGACCGCCGGCCGTATCCGGGACGCCGTCGTTGACTTCGGAGCCCGCGACGCCCGTACGGTCAAGCTCCTCACGCGCGCGGGTATGGGCTGGTGCCAGGGCCGGGTCTGCGGGGCAGCCGTGGCCTGTCTCGCGGCAGGCGGAGACGGGGGAGTACCGCGGTCCGCCGAGCGCCGACCCCTCGCGGTACCTGTACCACTGGGAGTGCTCGCCTCGCTCGACGAGCCGGGCGAGAGCAGGTCAGAGGACTGACTGAGCGGGCTCCTCTTCATAGACGCCATCGTGCGTCACTATAAAATGTCACACACTATGGAAGGGTCGACAAGACAATGACCTCCACCTCCTGGAACTCCGACCGCCCTTGGCGCGGCATCATGGTCGCCACCGCGCTCCCGCTGCGCGCGGACCTCTCGGTCGACTACGACGCCTACGCCGAGCACGTCCGCTGGCTGATCGACAACGGTTGCGACGGAGTGGTCCCCAACGGCTCGCTCGGCGAATACCAGACCCTCACCTCCGAAGAGCGCGCCCGCGTCGTGCGGACCGCCGTCGAAGCCGCGGGCGACGGTGCCCGGGTGATGCCCGGGGTCGCCGCCTACGGCAGTGCCGAGGCACGGCTGTGGACCGAGCAGGCCGCCGAGGCGGGCTGCGGTTCGGTGCTGCTGCTGCCGCCGAACGCCTACCGTGCCGACGAACAGGCCGTACGCGCCCACTACGCGGAGGTCGCCCGGGCGGGCGTGCCGGTCGTCGCGTACAACAATCCGATCGACACGAAGGTGGACCTGCACCCGGCGCTGCTCGCCCGCCTCCACGCCGACGGCAGCGTGGTCGCGGTCAAGGAGTTCACGGGTGATGTGCGCAGGGCGTACGAGATCGCCGAACTGGCCCCCGGGCTCGATCTGCTGATCGGTGCGGACGACGTCCTGCTGGAGCTCGCGATCGCCAGGGCCGTCGGCTGGATCGCGGGGTATCCGAACGCCTTCCCCGCCACCTGCGCCCAGCTCTACCATGCCGCCGTCGCGGGCGACCTGGAGACGGCGCTGCCTCTTTACCGGTCGCTGCACTCGCTGCTGCGCTGGGACTCCAAGATCGAGTTCGTCCAGTCGATCAAGCTCTCCATGGACATCGCCGGCCGCATCGGCGGCCCCACCCGCCCGCCGCGCTCCCCGCTCTCCGCCGAGATCGAGGCCGGGGTGCGCGCCGCCACCGAGAAGGCCATCGCCCAGGGACATCACTGAGCGGGCCCGCGCCCCTCCTGAAAGGACGTTCGTGCGTACTCGCAATGTCTTCCACGCCGTCGACTCGCACACCGAGGGCATGCCCACGCGCGTGATCACCGGAGGCGTCGGAGTGATTCCCGGTGCCACCATGGCCGAGCGCAGGCTCCACTTCATCGAGCACCTGGACCACCTGCGCACGCTCCTGATGTACGAGCCGCGCGGCCACGCCTCCATGAGCGGCGCGATCCTCCAGCCGCCGACGCGCCCCGACGCCGATGTCGGCGTGCTGTACATCGAGGTGTCCGGCCTGCTCCCGATGTGCGGGCACGGCACCATCGGCGTGGCCACCGTGCTCGTCGAGACCGGTATGGTCCCCGTCACCGAACCGGTCACCACCGTCCGCCTCGACACCCCCGCCGGGCTCGTCTCCGTCGACGTCCACGTCGAGGACGGGGCGGCGAAGGCGGTCACGTTCACCAATGTCCCCGCCTTCTGCGTCGGCCTCGACCGCAAGGTGGAGGTGCCCGGGTACGGGACGGTGACGTACGACATCGCCTTCGGCGGGAACTTCTACGCCTTCGTCGAACTCGACGCGTTGGGGCTGCCGTTCGACCGGTCCCGCAAGAGCGACCTGCTGGCGGCGGGGCTCGCCGTCATGGACGCGATCAACGCCTCCCCGGACCGCCCCGTCCACCCGGTGCAGCCGGAGATCGCCGGGCTCAAGCACGTCTACCTCGCCGCGCCCGGATCCGACGCACAGCGCTCACGTCACGCCATGGCCATCCACCCGGGCTGGTTCGACCGCTCCCCGTGCGGCACCGGCACCTCCGCACGGATGGCTCAGCTCCACGCCCGTGGTGCTCTGCCGCTGCACCAGGACTTCGTCAACGAGTCCTTCATCGGCACCGAGTTCACCGGCCGTCTCCTGGCGCAGACCGAGGTCGGCGGGATCCCCGCCGTCATTCCCAGCATCACCGGACGTGCCTGGATCACCGGCACCGCCCAGTACTTCCTCGACCCGGACGACCCCTTCCCCGGAGGTTTCCTCCTGTGACCACCGCTCCAGCCCCGGTCGTCTCACGCAACCCGGCCGACCCCTCCGACATCCTGGTGCAGGTCGCCGCGCCGGGGGCCTTCGCTGCCGTCGACGGCGTGGAGCGGGCACGAGCCGCCCAGCCCGGCTGGCTCCTGAGCGGCGCGAGCGCTCGCGCGGCCGCGCTCGGTGCCGTCGCCGCCGCCATCGATGCCGCCGCGGACGAACTGGCCGCCCTCGCCGTGCGCGAGGTCGGCAAGCCGGTCACCGAGGCACGCGCCGAAGTGGCCCGCACCGCCGCCATCTGGCGGTACTACGCCCAGGCCCCCTTCGAGTCCACGGGTGCCGTCCACGAGGCGGCCGACGGTGTGGGGCTTCTGCTGACCCGACGCCGCCCGCACGGAGTCGCGGCCCTGATCACTCCGTGGAACTTCCCCTACGCGATCCCCAGCTGGAAGGCGGCCCCGGCGCTTGCGACGGGCAACACCGTCGTGCTGAAGCCGGCACCGGAGGCCACCGCGTGCGCCCAGCGCCTGGCCGAGATCGTCCACCGGGCCGTTCCCGCCGGGGTTTTCACCGTGCTGCCCGGCGGACCCACCGAGGGCAACGCCCTGCTCTCCGCCGCCGACGTGGTTTCCTTCACCGGCTCCACCGCCGTCGGCCAGGCCGTCGTCCGCACCGCCACCGCGCGGGGCGTCCCCGTACAGGCCGAGATGGGCGGGCTGAACGCGGCGATCGTCCTGCCCGACGCGGACATCCCGCGGGCCGCCGCACACATCGCCGCCGCGATCGCCGGATACGCCGGGCAGAAGTGCACCGCCACCAGCCGGGTGATCGCGGTCGGCGCCGCCCACGACCCGCTGCGCGAGGCCCTCGCCGAGGCTCTGCGAGCACTCCCGGTGGGCGACCCGGCCGACCCGGCCACGGTGTGCGGACCGGTCATCGACGAGCAGGCCCGCGACCGGGTGATCCGGGCGAGGGAGGATCTGTCGGTCATCGCCACCGCCGCCGCCCCCGACGGGACGGACGGCTGGTACGCGTCACCCGCCCTGGTCGAGAAGGTGCCGCCCGGCTGCCGGCTGCTGCGCGAGGAGGTCTTCGGACCGCTGGCCGCGCTGCTGCCCGCCGACGACCTGGCGCACGCGGTCCGTATCACCAACTCCGTCCCGTACGGCCTGGTCACCTCGGTGCACACCGGCTCGCTCGACGCGGCAATGCGCGGGCTTGATCAGCTGGACACCGGCATGATCCGCGTCAACGCCCCCTCCAGCGGCGTGGACTTCCACCTGCCCTTCGGCGGAGCCAAAGCGTCCAGCCACGGCCCGCGTGAACAGGGACGCGCCGCCCTGGCGTTCTACACCTCGGGCCGCACCTACACACTGGCACCCGCAGGCACCTGAGACGCACAGGCACCTGCGCTGACAACGTGACATTGTACGCTGGTGATCCGCTCGGCCACGAGGACACAGGGCACGAAGGGAAACACCCGACCATGGGCCACCTCAAGCAGCGCAACCTCATCACCACCAGGGAGCGGCTGCGCGACCAGGTCGCCCACGCCCTGCGCGCCGCGCTGATCTCCGGCGAACTGCGCCCCGGCGAGGTCTACTCGGCACCCGGTCTCGCGGAGGATTTCGGCATCTCCGCGACACCGGTGCGCGAGGCGATGCTGGACCTGGCCCGTGAGGGCCTCGTCGAACCTGTTCGCAACAAGGGGTTCCGCGTCACCCAGGTCAACGAACGCGACCTCGACCAGTACACCGAGATCCGCACCTTGATCGAGGTGCCTATGGTCGGCCGGATCACCGGCAGCGCCACGCGCGAGGACCTGGAGGCGCTGCGCCCGGTCGCCGAGGAGATCGTGCGCGCTGCGCGTGAGCACGACCTCATCGGCTATCTGGAGGCCGACCGCCAGTTCCATCTCTCCCTGCTCGCGCTCGGCGGCAACGACCGGCTCGTCGAGACGGTCGGCGACCTGCGCAAGCGGTCGCGCCTGTACGGGCTGACCGCCCTGGACGAGCGCGGCCAGCTGATCCCGTCGGCCGAGGAGCACATCGAACTCCTCGACCTGATGGTGGCGGGCGACGCGAAGGGCGCCGAGAAGTGCATGGGCCGCCACCTCGGACATGTGCGGTCTCTGTGGGCCAAGGGGGCAGGAGACATGGAGCCGGTCGGGTAGTGCTGTAGCGGGCCGGGCGCCGCCCAGGGATCTCATAGGCCGCAGAGGACATCGCGCGGTGTGATACAGCGCTTCAACAAGATCGGCCCTGTCTGCTTGGACCCGCGGTCACGTGAGGCCACCCCGGCCAAGGGGGTCGCGGCATGTGAACCACCTCTCGGGGTCAGTCCCTGAGCGGGGCGGAAATGCCAGATGGTTCGCTGCGGACCGGCAACCTGCCGAGCGACCGGGACCGGCACAGCCCAGGGTCCCCATCGAGTCTCAAACCGCCGTCAGCGAGGAGCTGCTCGCACCAGATGGTCTTGCCGCTGCGGTATGCCGTGTGCCCCACCGATGTGTGAGCTGAGCAACGAGGAGCAGCCCGCGTCCTCCCTCGTGGATGTGGTCCGCCGGCGGCGGCAGGCCACTGGAGCGGGAGGTCGCAGGCGTCAGCCGGCCTTGGAAGGTTCCTCGGCCCGGGCTCATGCGCTGGCGAGACGGTAGGAGTCGGAGCCGTCTCGATGATGGCGCCGTTGAAGGTGAGGCTTATGTCTTGCGGCGGCCTGGGGCCGGGAGTGTCCAGCCGCGCCACGGCTGCGGCGGAGTCGGCCAGGCGGTGTGCGAGGCTAGCGTGGCGGTGGCCCCCAGACTCGGGCGTTCCCCCCGGTCGTCGGGGCCGGTGGCCAGAGTGTCAGCATCCGGCGGCCCAGGAGCCAGTGGCCGGGCATGCGCGAGGCGTCGAGTCCGTCGCGAGTACGGGTCCATTCCGGGGAGTGGCTGGTCTCTTCACAGCTCAGGAGAGGCCTCATCGGCGCCCCGACACGGAGTCGTCGTAGCGGTCTCCCCACGCTCTTCCTGAGGTGTGGTGGGGACCGTGGCCGGAACCATGCTCGGTGAGCAGCAGGGCAAGCCGTTGTCGTACCGGTCGCGGGGCTTGTCGATCGAACGGGAGTCTTGCTCGGGTGATCGCGGTCGGTGCCGGGCGTGCGAAAGCCCAGTCGGCCTGACGGGCGATCTTGCGCGCTGTGACCGGGAACCGCCGCGGCTGCTCATTGATCGCCAGCGGGAAGCTGACATTCCGGTACCCCGGCTACTTGGGCCTCTCCGTTGCCGTGGCGCTGGCACAGACGGGGTGGGTGCGGGCGGCATAGGAGCGGGCGGCCACAACGAGGCCGATGCCCAGACCGGCGAATGCCAGGCCGCCGAACTCGACCATCCAAGTGATCCCCGAGCTGGTGGTGAACGGCGGGGACGGCTTGATCTTGGGCAGCACGCCGACGGCCATGAGCGGGGCCATGACGATGAGGACGGCCCCGTACATCGTCAGGGGGATGCCGGTCAGCCAGGCCGGGATCAACGGCAGCAGGCGCGGGACCCGTCGTCCGGACAGGAACAGTGTCCAGCGGGGAAACACCTGCCCCCACGCGTACAGCAACCCCAGCAGCAGGAAGATCCCGACCATCGCGGCCAGCACGGTCACGTCGATCCCCGCCGCCGCGGCTGCCTTCGCCGGGCCCGACGCGCCGACGCTCGTCGTCCTCTGCCAGTCATCGCCCGCGACGCCGAGTGCGTTGCCGCCCAGCGTCCAGATGGTCTTGGCTCCCGCCCACGGCAGGAGTCCGCACATGAGCAGGTACACCGCGACGCGGGTCCGCCTCGGGGCCAGGGAGGCGGCTGGGTGGGCGAGCGGGCCGTCGGCTGCGCCGGCGTGCGGCCGCCCGCATCGCGGGCAGTCTCCGCGCAGCCGTCGGCGGTACGACAAACCGACGAGGAGCAGGAGGGCGGCACCGGCCGTGTTCAGCAGCACCTGGGCCAGCCCGGTGGCGCTCTCGACCCCCGAGAGCGTCGCAATTGTCACGAAGTAGATCGGCAGCCCGTTCATTCCCACGACGAACACCAGGAGCGCCACGATCAGCGCCGTGGCCACCGTAACCCGGCCGAGCTTGGCGAGAGTTCGGGTGCTGGCCAGGCAGGCGCCGCCGGCCAGGAGCGCGAGGGCCGCCAGGAAGAGCTGGGCCCCCGGCGCGTACGCGGAGTGCTCCTTCCATTGCACGGTGATGCCCGTCACCGCCCAGCTGACCTCGACAGCGGCGTACAACACCCCCCACACTGCAGCGACCATGGGCGCCCACACAGGCCACCGCCGCCACCACAACCCCCGCCCCGGGCTTGCGGTCGGCGCCTTGGGAACGCCACCTACCTCCGAGTTCGCAGGAACAACCACCGTGACCCCCGTATATCCGGATTGCCGACGCTCCAAGGTTCCGCGTCACCCGCGCTGCTCACATCCATCCCACGGATCATCCGGCTTCCCCCGCGCGGGGGAAGCCGGATCCTGAGTGTCAGCCCGGCCGGAGGATTACGGTGCGGTGCGCCGACCGTTGCCGTAACGATCAGGGCGCATGCAGATCGGACGGGAATCTCGATCGGGTGATCGTGGGCCAGCGGAGGCATAGAGGCAGGGCCTCCTGCACAGTTCGGGGGCCCCTCCAGCCACCCCGGTGTGGGCAGCGCGACGCGGACCTGGGCCCACTCGGCATCACTCATGTCCGACGGATACCGTCGCACACGCACGCCATGGTCGGCCGCATTCCCGTATGTGTGAGCGAGGCAATCACACGACGACACGAGGGAGTTGGACGCGGCAGGAGCGATGCGTGGTGGCGCTGGCGCGACCTGGGAAGGGGTTCGTGGTGCTGCCCAAGCGGTGGATCGTCGAGAGGTTCTTCGCCCACCTGATGCGCACCCGCCGCGTGGTGCGCGACTTCGAGCGCCGCACCGGCAGCGCCGAGGCGATGGTCTACTGGTCGATGACCCTGCTCGTGACCCTGCTCATGACCCGCCGCCTGGCCCGGTCACGCCCTTCGCGAGCGTGAACCGGCCCGGTGCGGGCTCGGCCAGCCACCCACGAGCCAGCAGGCGCTTGGCCTTCGACCGCAGTGCCTCCACCCGGGCCGGCACCATCTCCATGCCGAAGCAGGCGGCCAACTCCTGCCAGCTCCCCGGATCTTGGCCGAGCCGGACCCGGTCCGCGAGGGCCCGCAGGATGCGCTGGTAGTCCACCGACAGCACCGACCAGGCAAGCCCCACACGCCACACCGGCACCTGCGACTTCGGCCTCGCCGCCCTCGGCTCCGAAGACGTCTTCCCGGGCTGCCCCTCGGCGGCCAGCGCCGTCCGGGCGGCTTGGGCGTGACCTTGCCCGCTCTCGTCCACGGGCGCCAGCACCTCACAGACCCGCGAGCAGACAATCACCCATCCCTGCCAGTCCTGTTCGGCTGCGGCCAGCTCGGCCTGAATGCGCTCGGCCTCCTCTCACAGCTCGTCCACGCGACGGCGAGCAGCGAGCTCGCGCTGTTCCAGCAGCCCCACGACCGACGGCATCCACAACCTCCACCGGAGCGACGACACGACCGGTCACCACTTCCATCGATGTCGCCGACCCTATGCCCGAACAGCCAAAACGCAGACCTCAAGATCGGAAAGACAACAGCTTCTTATCGCAGCACACCTCGGCGTCGACGAGCGCCTGGCCGTACTCGGCACCCCCAAGCGCCGGGAGCACGCCCAGATCATCGCGGCCGGTGCCATGGGGCTGCTGTGCTGTTACGAGGAGGCCCGTGCCGCCGGATGACTCCTGCCTGACCCAGAGTCAGAAGCGCTAGCTGTAGCATCAGTCGGCGCGTCACTGCTCATCGAGGGATGGCTGTCGGGCGAGGAACTCCTCGAACGCCGCCTTCTGCTTCGGATCCATGAAGCCTTGGCGGACATCGCGGGCCTGCTCTTGGAGCCAGCGCGCCTCGTCGGGGCCCAGGAGCTCGGCGACCACCACGCCTCCGCGAGCGACCGCAGTGCGCCCTCCCACGCGACGACGAAAGAGCGTGAATGCGCCGAATTCCGCTGGGTGAGCCAGTTCCGGCTCTTCCGCTTCAGCCCGGTTCTCCGCCCCAGCGTCACTCGTCGGGTAGGCGGTGGGGGCCCAATGCTCCCAGAGCGCCAGCGTGGCCGCGGGCACTAGCACGGCGCGCTCCGCCTCTTGACGCCCCTCCCACATGAACGTGACAGTGACGGGCTCGCCAACCGCCTCGGCCAGCCCGAGCACCCTCTCCATCTCGTCGTTGATCGGGTAACCCGCCACTACGTCTATCTGAATTCCCATGGTGTCTGAGGCTACTAGCCGCTTCCGACATGCCAGGCCCACTGCTCCTGCGCCTCGTCGACCATGGCGCGAAACCGGGGATGTCACCGACTGAGCGCCTGTCGGAGGCAAGACTGCGACGGGGAGCAAGCACTCCACACGATGTGGGCCAGAGCCTGAAAACCGACAGCACGTGTGCATCAGTTTCGACAGCACAAAGCGGTCTGGAATCTTCGAACGGCCGTGGGCTCGCGACTGTCCACCGATGAGGCTTCCGGCTGCCGGGTTTGGTGATTGGAGGAATGCTCAGAACCTGTGGATCGGCTTGGGAGGGCGTGCCTTTCCGGGTGATTGATCGATAGGCCACCGAGCTAGATCGACGTTGCAGCGTCGGTCGGGAAGGCACACCCTGTACTCACCGTAGCCAACGAGGACGGCACCACGCTGGATGGCTCCCTGCTGGACGAGATCGTCCGCGAGGGCGCGAGGCGGATGCTGGCCGCCGCTCTGGAAGCAGAAGTCAACGCCTGCATCGCCGAGTTGGCTCACGAGCGGGACGAGGCCCCGCGGGTGAACGGCAAGCGCGTTGACGAGGCCACCGGCGAGCGCAAGCGGTTCTCCTGCGATCCTGCCACCCGGTGCCGCAAGTCCCCGAAGATCACCGAGGTGCTACCCCTGCTCTACCTGCACGGCCTGTCCTCGGGCGACTTCGTCCCGGCGATGGAACAGTTCCTCGGCTCCTCGGCCGGGCTGTCGCCAGCCACGGTCACCCGGCTCACCACCCAGTGGCAGGCCGACCATCAGGCGTTCCAGGAGCGCAACCTGTCCGGCACCGACTACGTTTACGTCTGGGTCGCCGGCATCCACCTGCGCATATGCCTGGACGAAGCCAAAGCCGCCGTCCTCGTGGTCATCGAAGTGCGCACGGACGGCACCAAGGAACTGGTCGCGATGGCCGACGGCTACCGGGAGTCCTCGGAGTCCTGTGCCGCGCTGCTCAACTGATGGCGCTCGGCATCACTTTGGGGAGTGGGCTGCGGTCAGTCCGTGACGAAGCCAGCCTTCCATATGGAGCAGAGCCGTTCGGCGGCATCGGCGGCTTGGCGAAGACCCGCCTGGTAAGCCGGCTCCCAGGTCGTCCGGTCGTTCAGGTCCGAGCCGAACGCTCGTATTGATGCCGGATCGGGCTCGATCGTCACCACTGTGTGCGCCCCCGCGGCCATCAACTCCTTGTGGAGGTCACCCGGAAACAGGTGCGCCTGCGGGTCGACCACGAGGAGCGTGCCGGCTCCGGCCGCGAGGCCGGCGTTGGTCGCCGACCGCAGGGAACCGTCCATGTATCGGCGGCCGTTGATGGTGATCGGTGGGTAGATGCCCGGGAAGGCAGTACTTGCCGCCACGGCGTTGGGCAGCGGTGCACCGCTGGAACGGTCGAAAACCGCCGGCTCACCGGTCTCGGCGTCCATCGCGGTGATGAGCAGCTTCCGGTCCGGCCATTGGTCCACGCCGACCATGGCGCCCATCCGGGCGACATGCGCCTGCTCGGGACCGGTCTCGGCGACGAGCGCGATCTGACCCACTCGACGCCACGCCTCGGCCGGATTCGAGCCGGCGTCGCCGAGCACGGCGAACGCCTCGCCCAGCCGACGCCCGTCCACCCGAGGGGGGATGCTGTTGGAGTCGGCAGGACGCACGGGGGTGGCGAGCCGGTCGGGGTCCTGGCCGGTAGCCAGCAGTGCGGCGGTGATCGCGCCAGCGGAGGTGCCGACGGTCAGGTCGGCCCCGCCGAGATCCACCCCCTTGCGGCGCAGTCCGCAAGCCACCCCGGCCATCCAGGCCGTGCCGACGAGACCTCCGGCGCCCAGCACGAGTGCCCGGTCGATCGAGTACATGGCTGTCTCCTCCCGTTGTTGAAACAGTCGTACCATATACTGACGGAGGCTCAGAAGCGTGCTGTCGAGAGGACGATCCACAGTGGGGCGACCCCCTGACCTGGCCAGGCGAGAACGAACCCTGGCGCGGGCGACCGACTACGTGCTGGCACACGGCCTGGCCGGATTGAGCCTGCGACCACTGGCAGCGGCGCTCGATACCAGCCCGCGCATGCTGCTCTACGACTTCGGGAGCAAACACGAGTTGGTGGCCGCGGTCCTCGCCGAGGCCCGCCGTCGCGGTGCGGCACGGTTGGCCGAGCACCTCCCGCCCGAGGCAGCCTCTCCGGAGGAACGGCTGCGCGGCATCTGGGCCTGGATCAGCGCACCGGAGCGCGCCCCGTACGTCCGGCTGGTCTTCGAGGTGCACGCCGACGCCCTGGCTCACCCCGAGAACTACCCGGACCAGGCCGGGGCGATCATGGACTGGTTCGACACCCTCGATGCCACGTTCTACGACATCGCCACCGGCCCTGAAGACACCGTCACTCCCACGCTCGTCATGGCCGTCATCCGGGGTCTCATGCTCGATCTCACGGTCACCGGCGATCGCCGCCGCACCGACCGCGCCCTGGATCGGTTCTCCGAACTCCTCCGGCAGCGGCCTGAGCAGCGTCAACCGATACAAAGGTACTGACAACTACTCAACTGAAGACTTGTCAGGTCGAACACCGTCTTGTGCTCACCTCCGTTCGCAGCCGGACCGCTCCGCGCGGAGCATGGAGAAGATCACCTGATCGTGCCACCGGCCGCCGCGCCACTGCGCCGAGCGCAGCACGCCCTCCCTGACGAAGCCCGCCTTCTCCAACGCCCGCTGCTCGGCGAGGTTGGCGCAGTCCGTCCAGGCTTGGAGCCGTTCGGCCCTGGTGTGGTCGAAGAGGTACTCGGCCAGCAGCCGCTGGGCCTGGGTGCCTATGCCACGGCCCTGCGCGGCCGGCACCAGGCCGATCGCCAGGGTCCAGCAGGTGGAGGTGGCGGGCCGCCCCCAGGTGCTGGCGAACCACTCGACCCGGCCCACCGTCCGGCCCGCCTCCGTCACGGAAAGCACGCCGCCGTCGGGGCTGAGCAGGCCGGTCTCCGCGAACTGCCGACGCAGGCCGGCCTGTGAACCGAAGCCGAACCACTGGTACTGGCCGGCCCCTTCCGGCCCGTTGAACTCGCGCTCGAACAGGTCGAGATCCTCGGCGGACACCGGGCGCAGCGTGATTTCATCGGACATGGAACGACTCCTGATCCTCTCGACCACAGGGTTCGACCTCCTGTGGCCAGCGTGGGCAATAGCGTCTGACTTTTCCACACATCAAGCCGCGCCCCGCAGGGCGCCTGGCGGCGCGCGTTCGGACAGGTCCCGCCGGACGGGCCCCAGTAGTGCTTCGTTAGGTTCTGGTTCTGCTGGTCGGCAGGGGTCCGCCGCAGGTGGTGCAGGTGCCGGTCCAGCACCTCAGCAGGTCCTGGAGGACGGCGAGGACCTGGTAGAGGGCCAGGGCGGCGTCGGGGCTTTTGGGTCGAGCCGTCGGAGGTGAGGAAGGCCTGGGTGGCGGTGACGAGGGCGACGTGGTGGTGCCAGAGCGCCAGGTGCGGCCTTGGAAGTGGTCCAGGCCCAGGCCGTGCTTGAGCTCGCGATGGTCGTGCTCGATCCGCCAGCGCATCTTCGCCCGCCGCACCGGGTCCGCGATCGGGGTGGTGGCAGGCAGGTTGGTTATCCAGTAGCCGGTCGGCTCGTGTGCTTCTTCGGGCCGCTCGACCAGCAGTGTCTTCAAGGGCAGCACACCGTCGCACCGGCTGCGTACCCCGGCGTGTTCCTGGGCGGTGCGGCATGCTTCCTTGCCCGACGGCCGTACCTGAAGCACCGCGAAGTACGAGGGCAGTGCGCCCTTGCTGCCCCGCCGCCAGGTGACCACCTCGGACACGGTGGCGTCGCCGATCAGGTCGGACGGCGGGCGGGGCGCCTCACGGTATCGGGGCAGGGTCGGTGGTCCCGGGCCGCCGTAAGGGCGTTGATATGCCTCGGCCGTGGCCGGCCGTGCGATCTCTTTGGGGTCGACGGCCATGACGTAGGACCAGCCGCGTTATTCCAGCGCCAACCGGAAGGAGACGCTGCGGCCGTAGCCTGCGTCCGCCAGGATTACCGGCGCCGCCAGCCTGTGCCCGGCCGGACGGTCCAACAGCCCCAGAGCCAGGCGGCCTTGGACACATGCCCGACCTGGTCAGGGATCCCGGCCCGCCGACGCCTGGGGTGGTCGCTGGTCCACTCCTCGGGCAGGAGCAGCTTCCACTCCAGCGGCCTTGAGGCCGCGTCGGTGGCGGCGTGCACGCTGACCTCTACCTGGCAGTTCGCCTGATTGCCCAACGCGCCGGAGTACTGCCGTACCACCCCGGCTCGCCCGCACTTGGGGAACGACACCTCATCGACCACCCACACCTCAGAGCTGATCGCCTCGCACAACCGCTGGGCGCTCCGCCGCCGCACCGGCAGCGGATCCCGCGGCGACTGGTTCACGAACTGCTGCGTAGCCTGCATATGGCCGACCGTCAGCTGCTCGGCCATCGGCTGGACCGACTGCCGGACGGCCTCGGGCATCAGACCCCGCAGGTAACACTCGCCCCACCGCCGCTGATCACGCCGCGGCACCGACCCGAAGACATCCGCAACGAACTCCGCTAACTCACCGCGGAGCCGTCCCACCTCCCCCAGCTTCACACCACAAGAGCATCACGCCGAGGCGAGGCAGGGGGTGATGCGGTGGCCTACTTCCACTGTTTCCGGGAGGCGTTCAGGTGGACAGGCAGGCTCTGGACACTGCGGGCCACTCGAGAGGGACTGTAGGAAACGTGAGGGTCGGCCGGCCGAGGGCTGTGGGCCAGCAGATGCTTGAGCGCTGCGGTGGCTTCCAGCCGGGCTAGCGCAGCACCGAGGCAGTAGTGGGTGCCCAGTCCGAAAGCGAGATGCCGTGTCTGCCTGTCGAAGCGAAGCCGGTGCGGCTCGGGAAAGGCGCGTGGGTCACGATTGGCTGCGCCGAGGAGTACGGAGACGATGGTGCCGCGGGGAACGGGGGTGCCGGCGATGTCGGCATCGGCCAGGGCGCTGCGGGGCGCGAGTTGAATGGGTGGGTCGAAGCGGAGGAGTTCCTCCACGGCCGCCGCTGTCGCCTGCTCCGAAGGGCCGGTGGCGGCAAGCCGTGCCAGTTGGTCGCGGTCCTGGAGGAGGGCGTGCATGCCGTTGGCGATCAGACCGACGGTCGTCTCGTATCCGGCTGCGACGAGTTGGGCACAGGTGGCAACCGTCTCCGCTCGGGCCATGGGATCCTCGGCGCCGCGGGCCAACGCGTGCAGAAGTCCTGCGTCGGCCGGACGCCGTAGTGCAACGCTGATGTCCCGCGCCAGGCCGACCCGCGCCCGCGCGATGCGTTCACGGATTAGGGGGTCGATCAGCTGGGGTGGGTCCATTGCCCGGACAAGGAGCGCGGCTGCCTGGACGAAGCGGTCGCGTAGGTGATCCGGTACGCCGATCAGATCGGCGATCACCGTTGCGGACAGCGGCCGCGCCACATCGGCGACGATGTCCGCGTGGCCGGCCTGCGCCGCCGCCTGGACGAGGGCTGCCGCCAGAGCATTGATCTTCAGGCGCAGGCGGAGGATTTCCCGTGCGGTGAAGGCTCGTCGTACGCGGTTGCGTTGGCAGGTGTGGCCGGGCGGATCGGTCAGCAGGAAAGTGCGGGCGGGCACACCGTAGTTGGTCTGTTCCCGAGCCGTTTGCGCTCCATGCCCGAAGCGTGGATCACTCAGCACGGACATGGCCTCGAAATAGCCCAGAACCACCACATCGCCCGACCGGGTGCGGTAGACAGGGCCGCTGGTGCGGCGTACCTGCTCAAAAAATTGATAAGGGTCCTGCAGGAACTCCTCCGTGCTCACGTCGAAGGGCAACTGCCTCATCAGATCATCGGCAAGAGTTTCGGAGGCGTCCATTCAGGTCTCCTGTCGTTGCTCTGAATCTCGACAACACCGGGAATTCCATTGCCCGGCTGCCCGTACATGCTCTGGTAGATAAGTGCGCGTGAGCGGCGAACACAGAACGGATATCACCCTTTTCCACGCGGGCGCGGAAAACACGCGAAGGCGCTGGGCCAGCGCCGGGGCCGTCTGCTCCGGGCTGTTCCTGCTAGGCATGGACCTCACGGTGCTCAACGTCGCCATCCCCGACCTGCAGGCCGCCCTCGGCCCGTCGGCGCGGCAGACGCAGTGGATCGTCGACGCCTATGCCCTGGTACTGGGCGGCCTGGTGCTGACAGCAGGAGGCGTCACCGACAGGATCGGCCGCAGACGCGCGTTCCTCAGCGGCTTGACCGTGTGCGGGAGTGCCTCCTGGGCCGGTGCGGTGGCCTCCGCGCCGTGGCAACTGATCATGGCGCGCGGTGCCATGGGCGCGGGCGCGTCGCTGATCATGCCCGCCACGCTCTCGCTGATCACTGGGCTCTTTCCCGAACCGGGCCTTCGGCACCGGGCTATCTCGTTGTGGGCTGCGGTCGGCGGGGTGGGCGGTGCCCTGGGGCCGGTGATCGGTGGCTGGATGGTCAGCCATCAATCCTGGCGGGCGGTGTTCTGGCTGAACATCCCCTTCGCCGCAGCGGTGATCGCGCTGACGCTTCTGCTGGTCCCCGCGCCAAGGCCTTCCCGCACCGAGCGGGTCGATCTGCCGGGGACCCTGCTGTCCGCGACAGGACTGCTGGCGTTGGTCTGGGCGATCATCGAAGGCCCCAGCCAGGGGTGGACCAGCCCGTTGATCCTCGCGGTCTTCGCCGTCGCTGCCGCCCTGTTGACCGCGTTCGGCGTGTGGCTGCGACGGGCTGCGGCGCCCATGCTGCCCCGGCATGTGATGCGGTGTCCGGTCACCATCGCGGCAGCAGCGCTCTCCATGATGTCGTTCGGCATGTTCGGTGCGCTCTTCGTGATCTCCCTCTACCTCCAGGGGGTACTGGGCTGCACCCCCTGGCAGGCCGGCGTGCGCACACTGCCGATGCCTGCCGCTCTCATCGCCGGAGCGGCGCTGGCCGCCGCGCTCGCGAACCGGCTGACCCACAAGCTCCTGATGGTGAGCGGCCTGATCGTCGTCACCGGCTCATTCCTGCTACTGGCCGGCACCACGACGCAGTCCGGGTACCCGCACCTGGCCCTCGTGCAGGTCATCGCAGGCGTGGGGGCGGGAATGACAGCCGCATCCGGTACGGCCGCCGTCATGGACAGCGTGGGCGAGTCATACGCCGCCGTCGGATCCGCCATCAACGACGCCACCCGCCAGGTCGGTGCCACACTCGGCGTCGCTGTCCAGGGCTCCGTCCTGGCCACCGCCTACATGAACAAGATGCGTGACGCGCTCGCCCATGCGGGACTGACCGGGGTGCCGTCCGAGGCTGTGGACAGCGTCGCCGCCGCTGCCCTGGCGGGCCGGCACGCCGACCCCGCCGTGAGAGGCCACCTGCTGACCGCGGCGACGGACGCGTTCGTCGCTGGTCTCACCCGCAGTGCATGGGTGGCTGCGGCGGTTGCCGTCACAGCTGCGGCGGCCGCGTGGCGATGTCTGCCGCATCGCCCGGCCTTCGCTTCACTGCCGCGCCTGGAGGTCACCACCGAGACGGGCGCCTCCTGATAGACCACATCGGTCATTTTCTTCGGACACGCACATCTGTTTGCCGGTGGGTCTGCCGTGAGTGAGATTTGCTGGCTGTCGGCCGAACGGGCTTTCCATCCACCACTGTGCGGAGTGTTTCATTGGCTGAGCAGCTGTTCGTTGACGTCATCATTCGTCTCATCGTCCGCCATTTCGAGATGGACCCCGGTCAGCTGACCGCAGACAGCAAGTTGCGGCAGCTCGGCCTTGACTCGATCGCCCTGGCCGAACTGCTCGTCGTCGTAGAGGAAGAGACCGGAATCGATGTCCCTCTCACCGATGAAGCGATGCCGGCAGGCCCCGAAGTCACCGTCGCCGAAGTAGCCGACTACCTAGCCCGTTTCGCCGACGAGTCCGCTCTTGCCGTGCTGCAGATCCTGGCTACCGCGCCTGAGGAAGCAGACGTGTGAACAGATCTCAGACCGTCGTCACCGGCATCGGATTGGTGACCGCCGGCGGTGTCGGGGCTGACGCAACCTGGCAACGGCTCTGCGAGGGCACGCCCACGGCGTCTACGGACAACCGGCTTGCCGGCCTGCCAGTCGATTTCAGCTGCCGGGTCCCGGACGACGATCTCACGAGAGCTTTGGGCCGCGGTCTGCGCTGGCGCACGGACCGCTTCATTCACCTGGCCGTCGCCGCCGCGCGGGAAGCCGTCCGGGACTCCGGCCTGGAGCCCGCGGACTGGGATGGCGACCGAGTCGCTGTGGTCATCGGGGCGGGCAGCAGCAGCCGCGACACCGACCTGCACATCGCCGAGTGCATGACATCGCGTCAATATCAGAAGATCTCGCCGACCACGGTCCCGCGTGCCCTGCCCAATATGGCCGCCGGTGAGGTCGCAGCAGACCTGGGCGCGAAAGGGCCGGGGTTCGCTGTCAGCACCGCCTGTGCCTCCGGCGCGACCGCCATCGGTATCGGTCGGCAGCTCATCCAGAGCCAGATGTGCGACATCGCCGTGGTCGGCGGCGCGGAGAGTGCCTGCGGGCCACTGTCCAGCATGAGTTTTTGGCGGCTGGGTGCGTTGTCCACCCGCTGCCGTGATCCGCTGGGCGCCTCCCGACCCTTCGATGCGGAACGAGACGGGTTCGTCCTGGCAGAAGGCGCCGGTGTCCTCGTTCTTGAGCGCGCAGAACACGCCCGCGCCCGCAGGGCCAGGCCAAAAGCAGTCCTGTCCGGATTCGGCGCCACCAGCGATGCACACCACCCCACCACCCCGCACCCCGAGGGGGAGGGAGCCGTACGCGCGGTGCATCACGCACTGCGGCAGGCCGGTCTGGCACCCACCGACATCGACCACGTCAACGCCCATGCCACGTCGACGCCACTGAACGACCGCATGGAAGCAGCCGTACTGCACCGCGTCTTCCCCCAGCCACCGCCCGTCACTGCGACCAAGAGCATCCTGGGTCACTCCTTGGGCGCCGCAGGCGCCGTCGAAGCCGCCGTGTGCGTCCTGACCCTCCACCACCAGACCATTCACCCGGCCGCCAACCTCGACACCCCCGAAGCCGGCATCGACCTCGACATCGTCACGAAAGTCGCCCGCCTCTGCCGGATCGATACGACCCTCAGCACATCGTTCGGCTTCGGCGGGCACAATGCCGCCCTCGTCTTCCAGACTCCCTGACACAGACCGACACCGACTGCGAAGGCCCCTACTTCCTCATGGCCGCACCGATGCCACGCGCTACCTCAACCGCCCTCTGACCACAGCCGGAGCAGACCGCACTGCCCGCCGCTGCCCAGGGCGCCCTGGTCGTGCGGGTGGCTGCCTGCCGCGACCGTGACAGCGGCCGACATTGCTTACCACAGCACTGACCACGGGCTTTCGGCGTGTATCACAAGGTCGTGTGACACACGCAGGGCCTGCTGTGTCGGTGCGTGCGGGGAACGACGACGACCGCTCCCGACCATTGGGTTGGCGAAGCCGGTCCGCGTACTGGACCTCAACCCCTGACCGCGGACTCAGGTTGGCCGGGACCTTCCCCGCACGCGCGGGCACACGAGGGTGACGTCGCAACTCGCCAGTTCCGCAATGAGCACGAGGTCAACCAGCTACCGGCGACATCCGCGATCTACCGGTCGCGGCACGTGATACAGGTCCCGGAAGCCAGGTCTGCTGCACGCGGTTGTTGCTCCATATCTGACCGTTCTCGGCCGGTCCACCTCGGCGACCCGTCGCGGGCGTCAGGCAGGCCCGGAACCACGCCACGGATGTCTCAAGACCTCACTTCCGAAGGGACTACTCGCGCATACTGCGCCCATGAAGAGCGAGCTCGTGGGCCTGATCGGCACCATCGTGGGCGGGGTCATAGCCCTGGCTGGATCCGTGACGTCGACATGGCTGCAGGCAAGGCGCCAACGCGATCTGGCGCATGACGAACGTATGTGGACGCGAAGGGCGGACCTGTACGTCGAGCTTCTGGCTGCCGATGGTGCCGAAGCTTCCCCCACTCGGGGCCACCCGTCCGACCTTGATGTACCACCCGACCCGGCCGTTGAGCTTTCGCTGACCCAACTGCGGGCACGGGTAGACGCCTTTGCCTCGGTCCATGTCGCCCGACTCTGGCGCGAAGCCGTCGAGCGCGACCAGGAGCTCATCGATGCCGCCACCGCACCCGGATCGATGTCCGACATCGCCTACCAGCGGCATATGGCCACACTCACCACCGAGACCACTGCCGTGGAACAGGCGCGCGCCAACCTCCGCCAACAGATCCGCGCCGAGCTTGATCCGGGTCCCCACTAGCACCAGGCTTCCGGAGACCGTTCCTGCGCTCGCGGTGAGGTGCACGCCGAACAGCTCTCAGTCCCTTCGGCACCAGCCAGTGCGAGGAGATGGCCGACCGCACAACGGGTCGTCGACAGGTCCGCGGGCAGGTGGGGGAGG
The DNA here is from genome assembly GCF_040634095.1 of Streptomyces sp. NPDC007205. Lineage (NCBI taxonomy): Bacteria > Bacillati > Actinomycetota > Actinomycetes > Kitasatosporales > Streptomycetaceae > Streptomyces > Streptomyces sp. NPDC007205. The sequence goes on along the minus strand of NZ_JBEYEW010000027.1, from coordinate 21,980 downwards.
ACAGGGCCTGGAGCGTGTCCGACGGGTCGGGCGGCAGGACCGCTCCAGGCCTTCAGCCGGGGCTCAGCCGTTGCGCGTCACCGCGTCAGCTATGCGCAGAGTCATCCGCATCTGGGTCTGGTCGCGGTGCGTGGGGTTGAAGGAATACACCACCCGGCGCTGTTGGTCGCGGGTGGAGAACATGCCGGAGTTGTAGCCGTAGCGCTCACCCGTCTTGCCCCACAGCGTCATACCGTTCATGGTGGCCGTCTGCAGGCCCATGCCGTAGCGGGCCGGGCTGCCGTCCACCATGCGGACGTCCCTGGGGGGCAGCGTGAACATTTTGTCCAGGGTGGCTCGCGGCAGCAAATCTCCTGAGAAGAGCGCAGTCATGAACCGCTCCAGATCCTGGCTGGTGGAGATCATCTCGCCTTCGCCCCACGCTTCCGACTGGTTATAGACGGTGGCGTCGCTCAGGGTGCCGTCGGCCAGTGCCAGGTAGCCGTGGACGTGCGGGCCGTGAATGCGGGGGTCGTTACCCGGGAGCGACGTGGAGTGGAGGCCCAGGGGGCGCAGGATGCGCTTGCTGATCTCCGTGCCGTAGGACTGGCCCGTGACCTTCTCGATGAGCAGGGCGGCCAGCACGTAGTTGATGCCGCGGTACTCCTGTCGGGTGCCCGGCGCGAACTTCATGGGGCCGTGGCTGACCGCAGCCACCAACCGCTGCGGCGTCCACTGGTCATAACGGTGCTGGAGTACCTTCTCGGGCGTGCTCACGTCCGGCAGGTCCGGGCCGCTCTCATCGGGCAGTCCACTGGTGTGGTTGAGCAGCTGTCCTACGGTGATCGGCGGGTACTCGGCGGGCAGGACACCGGGCAGGTAGTGCTGCACCGGCGCGTTCAGGTCCACTTTGCCCTGGGCCGACAGTTGCAGCACGACCGTGGCGACGAAGACCTTGGTGATGCTGCCGATGCGGAACTTGTCGATGGCGCTCACCTTGCGGCCCGTTCGCAGATCGGCCACGCCGGAGGTGCCGTACCAGCGGCCCGAGGCACCACTGACGCGGATCTGCGCTGCGGTGGCCTGCGGGTCGTCGAGCTTGGCGACGGCGGCTCGGAGAGCCTGGATGTCCAGCTTGGGGACCTTCTCCTGGCCGGCGTGGGCAGGCGCGGGCGCCGCCACGGCGGCATGGGCCGGTAGGGCACCCGTCACGAGGAGTGCCCCGGCCAGGACTCCGCCGAGCAGGGCACGGCGGGACGGGGCGAGCACATGGCGTGGCACAGCGGGCTCCGAGGACGCGAAGGACTCCGTCACGGAGGAAGCGGGGAGGGCTGAGTGGGTGGAGAAGAACGTCATGCGGACCATGCTTCCGGCCCGGCCGCCCCCGGCCATCAGGGAAAAGCCCCACCCGGCCCTGACCCGACCCTGATGCTCTGTCAGGGACAAGAGACCGGAACGGTCGCGGCTGGCGACGACTCCCGGGGAGCAGTGGATGGAGCGGCACGACCGGCATCACGCGCCGGGGCCACCCCTGCACGGGCGGGGCGTCAGATATCGCCCCTCGGCGGACTTTTCCAGTAATTATGTTCATACGTACGACGTGTGGGAGGTGCCCACGTGCCCAGGGGCTGGCGAGCATACCCGCGGGCGCGAGGGAATGCGCCGGGCGCCAATGAGGAAGCCGATTTTCGGGAAGTCCGGTGCCGTTGTTGCCCATGGCAAGTGGAGGCGAGCGCGGCTAACCACCGCGGCTACACCGGTTGTCTGCCGCCTCGTGGTGTGTTTGGGCGCAGTTGACCGAGACAGTGATGGATGGCTGCCGTTGCGTCGGCACATGGCGGACGCCCGTAGCTGTCCCTGGGCTGCTGTGGGGATGAGTGGCTGCCGGCGAGCGTGCGGCCTTCGATCTCCGCGGTGCGCCGGGTGGCGAGGCCGATGGCCGGAAGACAGGTGGTGTCTCTTCGATTTTGGCGGAGATGCCCCTCATGGGCTGGTGTAGGGCTTCCCGATCACACCGGCGAGGGTCGCACTCGCGCCTTGCGAGGGGCAGCGCAAGCGGAGGGCTTGTACGGTAGTGCGGATGATCTTTCGTTGAGTAGTGTGAACCATCGGATACCGGGCAACCGTCCGCGCGCTTCCCTTGAGACTCCGCGCTTGACCGCGTGGCGCCTGCCACGCCCGAAGACGTTCCTGCGGCGAAGGCGCGCAGCACGACGGCCCGTTCCTCGGTCGCCAGGTGACCTGCGGTGACGGGATGGCGCTGCGCGTGCCGTCGCTCGGAGGCAAGAAAGCGAGTAAACAGATGCAACCGACCTTCGTACTGGTTCACGGAGCCTTCGCGAACTCCTTCTCCTTCGCGCCGCTCCAGGCCGAACTCGGCCTCCTCGGACACCGTTCGGTCGCGGTCGACCTGCCCGGCCATGGATTCGGGGCAACCTACCCGCGCGCCTATCAGACGCCGCAGAACCTCGAAGGGCTCGCCACCGCGCCCGGCTCGATCAAGGGCGTCACGCTCGCCGACAACGCCGCGCATCTGATCGGGATCCTGGAGCGGGCCAAGGAGAACGGGCCGGTGATACTCGTCTCGCACAGCCGCGGCGGCATCACGGCCACCGCCGCAGCCAACGCACGGCCGGACCTGATCGACCGCATCGTCTATGTCTCGGCCTGGTGCCCGGTCGATCTCGACGTCAACGACTACTACGCCGAGCCGGAGATGGCCACGGTCGACGCCGCTTCCCTGGCGATAGCCATGGCCGGGAACCCGGCCGAACTCGGCCTGCTGCGCGTCAACTTCCGCACCGCGGATCCGGACGCTCTCGCCGCGTTCAAGGCGGCCTTCCTCGCCGACGGCACCGACGAGGAGTTCCTCACCTTCCTGAACACCTTCCAGCCCGACGAGAACCTGGACGTCGGCACCTCCGCCGACCGGGCGCAGGCCGCGACCTGGGGCCGCGTCCCGAAGACCTTCGTGCGTCTGGCCGACGATGCGAGCCTGCCGCTCGCCATGCAGGACCGGCTGATCCGCGAGGGCAACGCGCTGACGCCAGACAACCCGTACGACGTGCGCACCCTCGCGGGCAGCCACCTGAAGTGGCTGATCGACCCGGCACCGGCGGCCCGAGTCCTGGGTGAACTCGCCACGCTCGTGTCTCTGTCTGTCCGATCATGATCGGAGCCAGATGAGGAGTGTGGCGGCGGTGAGGTGCCGAGGTAGACGTACCCCCGCTCGTCATATCGGGTGGCGACGGCTCTGAACTGCTTGAGCTTGCCGATGGCCGTTCCACCGTGTTGCGATCTTTGTATCGCGCCTTGTCGAAGCCTGGAGGGCGCCCGCCGCGTGATCCCGTCGCAGGCGGGCGGCCTTGTGGTCTTTCTTCTTTGGGATCACGGGACGGGATGCTGCGCTTGCGGAGGTAGGCGCGGATCTTGTCCATGACCGGCTCGAACTGCGTGCAGTCTGCCCGCTGCCCTGGGGGGAAGAGCAGGGACAGCGGGCGGCAGCGGAGGCCGACTTCGGGCATTACACCGACATGCCCGCAGCGGCCTGCCGATCTTCTGCCCGTCGGTCCTGCTCGTTCAGCAGGGCGGTTGACCGGGGTGCGCAGGCCTGGCAGGAGAGTGGGCATGGCGAATGAGACGGCGGCGCACGACGAGCGGCTGCGGGACCTGGAGGCGGAGGCGTTCCGCACCGGCCGGACGTCGGCGGAGCACAGGAGCAGCTGACGACGATTCGCGAGCAGCAGCGCACGGCGTTCGGGAGCATCGGCTCCCTCGCCAACGCCGTCGGCGCGCCGGGAGGGTGGTCGATCACCGACCGTCTGGACACGGTCGAACGAGTTCTGTTCGCTCTCGCGCGTGCGCACGGCGTCGCCCCGGACGCTCTCTGAGCTTGCCTGTTTGAACAGCAGCCGCTGGCCCCGCCTGGCCCTGGTGCAGTGGGGCCGGCGCGTAATGCCGCGACGGTCAGGCGGGGGTGTAGGCCCGGGCTGTGACGTGGTCGTGGATGAGGTGGGTGAAGGCGCGGGCGGCGGCGGACTGGTAGGCGCCTTCGCGGGTGAGCAGGGTGACGGTGCGAGTGGGCAGGGGTGGGTCGAGGGGGAGGGGGGTGAGGTGGGGGTGGTCGTGGGTGACGGCGTCAGGCAGGACAGTGGCCAGGCCGGTGCGCTGGACGATTTCGGTGAGGGCCTGGATGGAGTTGGCTTCCACGGTGACGCGCGGGTGGACTCGGTGGCGGGTGAAGTAGGCGTCGATGTGGCCCCGGGTGGCGAAGTCGCCGCTGAGTAGGGCTAGTTCCTGCCGGTCGAGGTCCTGTGCCGACATGGACCGGTGGTCGGCGGTGGGGTGGTGTGCTGCGGTGACGAGGCCGAGGGTCTCGGTGAACAGCGGTGTGGCAGTGATGCCGGGCTGGTGGGGGGCGGTGAAGGCGATGCCGAGGTCGACCTCGTCGCCGGCCAGGCCGGCTTCGATACGGTCCTGGGTTGCTTCGGTGAGGGTCAGGGTGATGCCGGGGTGACGGGCATGGAGCTCGGCGATGACCGGGCCGATGAGGTACGCGGTGAACGTCGGCGTGACCGCGAGGCGGAGATGGCCGCGGGAGAGGTCCTGCACATCGTGGACGGCCCGTTCGGCGGCGGCCAGGTCGCGCAGAGCCCGGCGGGCGTGCTCCACGTAGACGGCGCCGGCGTCGGTGGGCCGTACGGTGCGGCCCGTGCGGTCGAGCAGCTGCACGCCCACGGTGCGCTCGAGCTGCTTGATCTGCTGGGAGAGGGTGGGCTGGGAGATGTGCAGCTCTTCGGCGGCGCGGGTGAAGCTGCCGTGTTCGGCGACGGCGAGCAGGTAGCGCAGGTGACGGAGTTCCAAGACGGCCATACCCCACACTATAGATGAGGGCAATAGCAGTAATGGCTAGCAACTCTTGGACACTATAGATGCAGGTCGTGCATGGTGGATCTCGCCGGGCCCCAAGGGCCGGACGGCTACCGAAGGGAGTGACCCATGCAGCACCTCACCGAGGGCGTCGCGCGGTTCCAGCGCGATGTCTTCCCGGCCAAGGCGGACCTCTTCACCCACCTTGCCGCACACCACACGCCGCATACGCTGTTCATCGGCTGCTCGGACGCCCGTGTCGTACCCGAGCTGATCACCCAGGGCGAGCCGGGTGAGCTCTTCGTCATCCGCACTGCAGCCAACCTCGTCCCCGCCTACGCCCCCGGCGCCAACGGGGTGACGGCCAGCATCGAGTACGCCGTCAGCGCGCTGGGCGTGAGCGACATCGTGGTGTGCGGTCACTCCGCCTGCGGCGCGATGACCGCCCTGGCCGAAGGCCACGACCTCGCTGGCGCGCCGACGGTCGCGGACTGGCTGCGGCACGCGGACGCCGCCGTGGCCCGCACCGCCGGAATGACGGCAGGCCCCGACAAGGTCGGCGCCCTGGTCCGCCAGAACGTCTACGCGCAGCTGACCAACCTGACCACCCAGCCCTCCGTCGCCCGGGCGCTGGCGGAGAAGAAGGTGACCCTGCACGGCTGGGTCTTCGACATCGCCACCGGGCGCGTCGAAGCACTCGACGTCACCGGCACCGTCACCGCCCTCGCGTCCTGACCTGGACCCGGCCCGAATCCGCCCCGGGCCCTGCCCCGAGGCGTTGAACGGTCCCGCCCGCAGCGCGACACGCCCCGGACCACCCCACCCAAGAACCTGCCGGTTCCACCCCTTCTCCTGCGGACCGGCACCACCGGAAAAGGAGCTCCTCTCATGGTGCACGCCCAGTTCGACCCCACCGCCCGCGAGGCCCTGGCCAACGCCGCGGTCGAGGCCAAGATCCGTAAGGACCTCACCTGGGAGCAGATCGCCGACGCCTCCGGCCTGTCGGTCGCCTTCACCACCGCCGCCGTCCTGGGCCAGCACGCCCTCCCGGAGGCGTCCGCGAAGGCCGTCGCCGAACTGCTGGGCCTGGACGAGGACGCGGTGATGCTCCTGCAGACCATCCCCACCCGCGGCTCGATCCCCGGCGGCATCCCCACCGACCCGACCCTCTACCGCTTCTACGAGATGCTCCAGGTCTACGGCACCACCCTCAAGGCCCTGGTGCATGAGCAGTTCGGTGACGGCATCATCTCCGCGATCAACTTCAAGCTGGACATGAAGAAGGTCGCCGACCCCGAGGGCGGCGAGCGCGCCGTCATCACCCTGGACGGCAAGTACCTGCCGACCAAGCCCTTCTGATCCGGGGCACCGCCCCCACCGGTGGGGCGGGCCGCAGCATCCGGCCCGCCACTTCCACGCCCCGGCGTTCCACCCGAGGATCTCTGCCTCCTGGCTGGTCGATCTGTCCCGCATCGAGCTCGACCCGCGCAGCCCTCACCGTTCACGCCGGACGGCAGTCGTCCGACGGGCCCGGCGTGATACCAGACGCACACCGTCGCCTACGCCCAGGAGCTCGGTCACGACGTCCACCCGATCGAGGCGTACCTGCGCCGCGAGACTCGTTCCAACCCGGACCCGTGGCACGACCGGCTCAAGACGGCGTACGTCGACACCCCCGCCGACTCGGTGTCACCCGGGGCCTGTCCGACGGGGAGTTCCTCGCCGCGATGGAGCGGCACAGGCAGGTCGCCCCGGCCCTAGCCGCCGTGCTGTCCGCTATCAAGGCGACCGTGAAGGGCGGCGTCGGCAAGATGCGTGAGCGCCCGCAGGGACGGCACTACAAGGAGGGCGAGCGGTGGCCGGCCCTGGAGCGGCGGACCTGGCGCCCCGACATTCGCGCCGCCGTCATCTTTAAGGCGCGGGTCAACACGCACCGCAAGCTCACCAACATGGCGAAGATGACGGGCCTGTACCCGCTCGCCGTGCTGTCCGACTGCGTCGTCCACCCCAGCCCCGGCGCCTCGCCGCTCGACTTCCTGCCGTACGTGGCCAGCGCGAAACCGCAGCCGGGCGGGGTTCCGCCTCGGGCCCACGCCGGGCCTGCGAAGCTCGAGGGCATCCAGCCGATGCTGTGGGCTGTCGAGCTGATGGAGAAGGGCTTCAACCCGGCCCGCCACATCAAGGGCGGCGACGACGTCCTGGACGAAGAAGAGTAAGCCGTGGAGGAGATCGACGACGCGATCGAGCGGGCCGACCGGGAAGCGTTCACCAAGGACCCGCCGAAGACGCTGAAGGGCCAGACTCCGCTAGCTGACCAGGCAGTTGGGCAGCGCGAAGGCCGTCGCTCAGGAGACAGGAGATCGGTGTCACCACCGACTACGTCAACCCCTACCGGCGCGGCGCCCGCAAGCACGCCCGTACCGATGTCGCGGCGTACACGGCGCCGGTCGGAACGACCGACGACGGACGGTTCCGGCGACTCACCGTGCACCTTCCCCCGGAGTACGCCCGCCGCCTGTTTATGTGCGCTTGATTCGGCGAGGCTGTGCGTTCTGGTTGGTGGGGGTGAGACCGTCAGTCGCCGGTCCCCGGCCGGTCGATGCGGTAGAGGTAGTGGGTCTGGTCATCGACCGGGTTGTCCGGCTCCAGGTTTCCGACCCCGACCCGGCTCAGCCCTGCTCGCTCAAGCGCCCGCCACGAAGGGCGATTGGCTGCCACCACCGGGACGAGAACGCACGGGACGGCCGGGTTTTCGGCCCAGGTTCGCACGATGACGGAGTGGATCATCGCCGTCCCGATGCCCTGGCCGGTCTGGCGGGGATCGCCGATCAGGTAGTCGATGGTCACCGCGCCGTCGGGCACAGGGACGATGGCCGCCAGCTCGGCGAGGTACTCGGGGTAGTCGTGCAGGTATGAACGTTGTACGAGACCGACCGGACGGCCTTCGAGGAAGGCGAGGAGGTCCTCCGACGGCTCCTCGCCTCGGGCAGCGGGGCCGAAGTCGCGTGCCACCGCTTCCGCTGTGGTCTCGTGATTCCACCAACGCTTCACATGGGGTTGCTGGAGCCACATCCGCAGCAGAGGGAAGTCCTGCTCTTCCATCCGACGCCACGTGATTTCCATGGAACCGCTCCGGTAATGCTCTCGATTCCTCGCAGACTACGTGCTGCGCGGACCATGCCCAAGGACTCCGCCAACCCAAGCGCTCCACAGGCCAAGCGGAATGCTCAGTCACAAGAGCTGTGGTCGGGTAGCCGGAGACCCTTGCTGGTCTCCGGCTACCCGACCACACGGGCCTCCTGGGGACTGTCGACGCGGAGATCCGTCACGTCGATCCAGGAGATCGTCACCACCCGGTCCGGCGCCACGTCCACCGCCTCCGCCGCCAGCAGCGCCCAGTCGCGGCAGCAGGCGACGGTCTCGGGCCAGGGGCGGTCGCGGTCGACGTCCCAGTCGATGCCCGGCCCGCCGACGCCGCGGCGTCTGCCGTCGGGAGTGAGCTCCCAGACCTGGAAGTAGAGCACCGCCTGCCCGTGGTCGGCGAGGTCCCGGATCACCTCTGGCAGGTGTTCCACCGGCCAGAGACCGTTCGGTGCGCCGCCCGAGCCGCGCAGCGCGGCAGACCGCGGCGGCAGGACGGTCTCGCGGGCACCCAGTTCGGTGAGCGCCCAGCGCAGCCCCTCGCCCTCGCTGTCGTCGGGTGCCTCGCCGCGCCGCAGGAACGCGTTGTACGCCTGCCGCAGGCGTGGCACGGCGCGCCGGACGCCCAGTTCGGCCAGGGCTTCGGCGGCCCACTGCCGGACGGTCCCGCTCTCGCTGCTCAGCATGCCGGTCAGGATGTCGGCGGGGCGCGGGTCGGCCAGCGCGGTGAACACCTCGATGGCGCACAGCTGCCCGAACGGGTTCAGCGTCGGGGCCGCCGCGATCAGCGGCTCCAGTACCTGCGGCCCCAGGGCGATCAGCGCGTGCTGAGCTTCCTCGGCCACCTCGGTCGACTCCGCGTCCAGTTCGGCCACCCTGCGGGTGATCTCGTCCTCCACACACGCCAGTCTGACCCGCGCGGCACACCCGCCGCCGCCCGATTTCCGCCCGGCCCGCGGAGACGGAAGAATCCGCCGAGCACATGGCACACGCTGGAAGGACATCAATTGACATCGGACATAAGCACGTTCACCACCCCCTCCGCGGAGCGCCCGCCCTCCCTCGTCGCCATCGACTGGGCGGCCGTCGAGGACTGGCTCGGACTGCGGCTGCCGGCCGACTACAAGCGGCTTGCAGACCGGCACGGGCCGCTGGACTTCGGTGAGTACTTGTGGATCCATGTGCCGTGCCTCCAGCGGGACCGCTTCGACTACGGCGAGTGGCTGCGCGTGACGCACCGGGAGGCGCGGATCGAGGCGCGGAAGCTGCCCGAGGCCGAGCGGCCCGTGCTCCACCCCGAGCCCGGCGGCCTGTTGGCCTGGGGCTGCACGCGGGGCAGCGACGTACTGTTCTGGGACACCTCGGCTTCCGACGACCCCGACGAGTGGACCGTGGTAGTGCGGCACTCGGGGGCGGTGCCGGGCAGTGGTCTGCTGCCCTGGCACCGGTACGACCTGACACTCACCGGCTATCTGCGGCACACCGTCCGCGACACCTGGGAGCTCCCTTCTCCTCCCGGCCCGCTGCTGGGTCCGCTGCCGGGCACCGTTGCGCGGACCGCCTTCCTTCCCGACGCCGAGGCGTGGACCCCGCCCGCGCCGGTCCCGCCCCGGCTCACCGAGGCCGAGCGCCGGGTTGCGCTGCAGACCGGCACCGGGCTGGACGCGCTGCGGCTGCTGTCACCGCCGCCCGAGCGGCCGTACCTCGGCGACGGCTCCTGGGAGGGGCTGTTCGCCGAGCTGGGCACCCGGCTGCCCGAGGAATACGTGCGGCTGATGGACGGGTACGGCGCCGGCATCTGGAGCGGGTGGCTGCGTTTCCACACCCCGCTCCGCACCGGCGAGCGGCGCTTCCTCACGCACGTCGAGGACACCGTGGACGCCTACCGGCAGCTCAAGGACGGCCACGAGGAGTGGTATCCGCTGGCCACCTGGCCCGAGCCCGGCGGCTTCCTCCCCTTCGCCAACTCCATCGACGGCGACTACCTCGGCTGGCTCACCGAGGGCGGGGATCCCGACACCTGGCCGCTGATCGTCTGGCCCCGCCACGCGGACCAGGGCCCACCGCTGGAGGGCGGCCTGATCGACACCCTCCTCGACTGGCAGCGCGGCACGCTGGTCACGCACGGGTTCGCCGCCCTGGACGAGGACGACGACCCTGTCGAGTTCGCGGACTTCCGGCCCTGGGACGACGGCGCGTACTGGTGAGCCCTCAGTCCCGACACCATTGCCGTACCGGCGTTGCACGAGCCGCTGGAGGAAGAAGTGCGTCAGTGGCTGGCGAGCTGGCACACCACGGGCCTCTGGCTCGACGGCCGGCTGCTGGGGATGGTGCGAGCCCGCCCCGTCGAGACCGACTGGCACCTGGGCCGGCTCGCCGTCGTTCCCGCCCTGCGCGGCCGAGGACTTGGGCCGGTGGCTGTTGCGTACCGCCGAGGACGCCGCAGGACCGGGCCTCCGCCGCATCGTGCTGTTCACGGGCGCCAAGAGGCTACGGAACATCGACCTCTACCAGAGCCAGGGCTACCAGCGGGTGTCACCGGCTGGCCGCAACGGAGCCGTCTGCCTTGCCAAGGACATACCGGCAAATGCGCTGACGGGCTCTCATCCCGGCTAAGCAGCAGGTCAAGAGACGGATGCGAGCACCCCTCCGCCCACCCGAAGAACGCGCATCCTGACCAAGCTCCGCCTCGACGCCCGTTCCACGCCCTGCGAAGGCTCGTCTGTGCCGGTGCGGCGAGGGGAGCTGTTGCGGTGTTTCTTCACGTGGCCGTCAGACCAGACGGTGAGCAGGTGGACGTGGCCGGCCAGGCGGGAGGGCGAGTTGGGGGACGTCTGGGCCTTCCGCGAGGAACCCGATCAGATCAATGCTGCTCGGTGAAATGAGTCGTACTGTTCTTCGGAACTATGAGTCAGGGGAGCTCTATGGGTACATCAACTACCGTTGAGTGCGGCCTCGCCGACGGGAAGACAACCAATCACTTTGCCCTGTCGGCAGGGGATCCGCTGCCGGTTCCGCTCACCGTGTTCGGCGGCGAGGACGACCGGATCACGGCGGACGAACTTGAGGCCTGGGGCGAGCACACCGCGGCCGGGACGACCGTCCGCCGCTTCCCCGGTGGGCACTTCCACCTGTGCGAGAGCCCGGCGCCTGTCCAGCGGGCGCTGGCCGCGGCCCTCGCCACGGTAGGCGCGGCGGAGCGGAGCACGAGGTGCTGACCTTCGCTGCGGCGTGTCTGGTCCTCATCGTGATCCCCGGCCCCGACCAGGCCCTGATGACCCGGAACGCGCTGGCCGGCGGGCGTAGGGCCGGGCTGCTGACCATGGTCGGCGGAGTCCTCGGCCTGAGCGTCCACGTCTCCGCGGCCGCGCTTGGCGTCTCGGCCCTGCTGCTGGCCTCCGCCACCGCCTTCACCGTGCTGAAGGTGGTAGGAGCGACCTACCTGGTGTGGATGGGCATCGCGACGCTGCGCGGTTCCCGCCGCACCGTGCGGGAGGGCACGCGGGACGACGACGCCGTGGACGGTGAGGCATCCGGTGTGGGTGCGGGTGTGGGTGCGGGTGGCCGGATGCTGCGCCAGGGGTTCCTGTCGCGCTCAACCCGAAGGTGGCTCTTTTCTTCGTCACCTTCCTGCCGCAGTTCCTGCCGTCCCGGGGCAGCGTGCTGCCCCGGGCCCTGCTGCTGTCGTTGGTGTTCGCGGTCCTCTATCTGCTCTGGTTCAGCCTGTACGTGTCCAGCGTGGACCGGCTCGGCAGGGTGCTGCGCCGGCCCCGGGTGCGGGCGCGCATCGAGCAGGTCACGGGAGTGCTGCTGTTCGGTTTCGCGGCCCGGCTGGCCTTCGAGTCGCCTTGATCCGACCGGGCGCCGGGGCCTGGATAAGACACCGTCGCCCGTGCGTTATCAGCTCGATGCGGTGCCGGTCGGCGTTCAGGTGCCGGCGCCGGCCTTGAGACCGAGGACGGCTGCGTCGACCGCGGCCGGCAATGCCGGCCGCGGACACTTCACGCGGTGCCCGGCATGACAACGCGGACGCCTCACGCGGTGCCCGGCATGACAAGCTGTGTTCTCCACTGCCCGAGCCCAGGAGGTCACCATGGCCGAAGAGTCTCCATCACAAGAAGGTTCGGAGTCGGCTGACGTCGAGACCCCTCCCGTCTCGCCCGACGGCGACGGCCAGTACGACCTGAAGCGCAAGTTCCGGGAGGCGCTGGCGCGCAAGCGCGGTATGCAGGCGGACGCCACCGACCTCGCTGCGAACACGGACGGGTCAAAGGTCCGCGGCGCGCACGGCCCGGCTGCGCACCAGCGGTCGTTCCGACGCAAGAGCGGCGGCTGAGCTCGAACCGGCCGCCAGATGGAACTCGGCAGGACACGGGCCCGGCAGCCATGCCGATGAGTTGGGCTGGGTCCTGCCGGGTGACGAGGGAAGGGTTGTTGGCAGCCGGTTGTGGACGCCCTTCCACGAGCGGAAGCGTTCGGGCAGGTCCATGCACGGCGTCCGGGTGCGGTATTTGAACGCGATCGCGGGATCACCTGCCGGTGATCCCGCCAGCGACCGCCCCGCTTCGGAGTGTGGCCCGGCAGCAACGGCTCGATCCTCGCCCGCTGAGCGTCAGTCAACGACACACCAGACCAGCGATCAGATGATCCGAAGGAAACGGCCTAAGCTTCCCACATGCCTCGCCTATCTCATCGGGGTGCTGCCCGGTCCCAGCGGGCCCGCGCGCGTCCGTTTGCCGACGGCGATCGCTGCCTGCGGAATGTGACCACGCCGACGTGGTGCCAGATGCGTACGACAGCCACGTGGATGACTACCCTGGTGACCGCAGCCGTGCTGGTGTCCGGCGTGTCCGGTTGCGAGGGCAACGGCGTCACGACGAAAGCCGGTACCGCACGGCAGCTGCCCTCGGCGCCTGGCTCGGCGGCCGGTTCCGCCCGTGAGCGGAGCGGGCCTGGCGACTGCCGGAAGGCGAAGAAGAAGTGCGTAGCGCTCACCTTCGACGACTCCCCATCCCCACGCACCCCGCAGATCTTGGACATCCTGCGCCGCTACGGCGTGCACGCCACCTTCTTCACGCTGGGCAAGAACCACGTCGCGAGGGACCCGGGGACAGTCAGGAGGATGGCCGCGGAAGGCAGCGAGGTGGAGACCCTCACATGGTCCCACCAGATCCTCACCGAGATCAGCCCGGCCGAGGTGCGCGAGGAGATCACCCGGGGCCGCGATGCGGTGGCGAGGGTCATCGGCCGCCGGCCGGTCCTGCTGCGCCCGCCGCAGGGCCGTACGAACCCGACCGTCACCGCGATCTGTCGGCAGCTCGGCATGGCACAGATCCTGTGGAGCGCAAGCGCGTCCGACTACCAGACCACCGACTCCAAGCTGATCACCAGCCGGATCCTGGCCCAGACCGGCCCCGGCGGGATCATCCTGCTGCACGATCGGGTGGATGCCACCAACCGCGGTTACAACGGCACCGTCGCCGCAATTCCCGGGATCATCTCCACCCTCAAGTCCCGCGGCTACACCTTCGTCACCGTCACCGAGCTCCTCGCCCCAGCCAAGCCCCGGCCGGGCGCGGTGTACCGATGACGGACCACCACCCGGCACAGCCTCGCCGCCACCCTCGTCTGCATCCATGACGGCACCTACGCCAGCCGTCACAACCTGGAGAACTGCGCCCATGGTGACAAGGCGATGCCCAGATCCGCCGCTCGGTGGACTACTGATGCGTGGGTGAGCGGGATGGGTGGGTCAGGTGATCGGGCTGACAAAGTTGCCAGGGTGACTGGCGGCCTCCTGCCGGGTGACAGCGCCCCACCGCCATGTGAGGGTCTTCACGGTGCCGCCAGGGAGGGTGACCACGGCCTGGTCGGGCCGGATGATCTCGTTCCCGTTCTTCCCACGATCGCTGAGGAAGGTGATGGTGAACTTCGCGGTGTGGCCGGGGGCGAGACTCACGCTGTTACCTCCCGGCTGTTGGAGCAGAGTCTCCGGCTGGCCGTTCGTGGTGAGCATGACCGACGGCGCGCCGAGCAAGGAGCATGTGCTGCCCCCGCTGTTCTTCACCTGGACACGGGCCGTTTCCTGCTGGTCGCTGCCGCCGCCGGGCTTGGCCGTACCACCTGCCCAAGACAGGGTGACGTTCTTGCAGGCAGGTGAGCCGGCTGCGGCCACGGCCGGGGCGGCGGCGGAGACGGATGAGACCAGGGCGCCGGCTGCGACGCACAGCGCGATATTCCGGGTGCGCTGCATGAGTACCTCCGATGAGCGTGGCAGGAGTGACTGGCAGGTATCTAGTACCGCGGATGCGACGACGGACCCCTCTTGAACCGTGAACCACTGACCCGTCGCGAGGTGGAATGCGGCCTGGTAGGAGATGGCGGTTTTGCCGGTGCGCATGGCCAAGCGGCGCCACTGCTTGAGGTGGTTGATACACCACTCGACCGCATTCCGCTGCCGGTAGGCATCAGCGTCGAAGCCCGGTGGCCGACCGCCGTGCGGACCACGGCGTAGCCGGTTGCGGATTTGGTCCGCCGGCTGCGGGATGACCGCTCGGATGTGGCGTTCGCGCAGATGGGAGCGGATCGAGCGGGAGAAGTACGCCCGGTCCGTGATCACCATGTCCGGCGGTGGCGCGAGGGCGTCCGCGCCCGGTGCGGGGCATGCGGAGTGCGGCCGTCACGGCGGTGAACACGGGTGCGTCACCTGTCTGCCCGGGAGTGACGGCCGGGAACGTCAGCATGCTTCCTACTCGACCCCGAACCTGTGCTCTCACGCCTTCGCGAGCAGTTCGCGAGCTCTGCGGGTGCCTGTGCACGGGAGTGCCTGCCCGATGCCCCGCTCCTCGGGCCTTCGCCGGATAGCGGTGGCCAACAGGGCGCGGTGGAGTCGTTTCGACTTGCCTACAAGGAAAGTCAGCGCTAACTTTCCCAGTAGGCAAGTAAACGCGGGGGCGGTTCCGGCCTGATCCGGTCCGACGTGCCCCGGCGGTCCAGCAGTGTCTTCGGGGAGGCGATGGCATGACCACACCGGTGGATGCCGAGCGGGCCTGGCAGGATCTCCAGCGGATCCGGGTGCCGCAGGAGCGGGTGTACGACGAGATCGAGCGATGCGCGCACGGTGATCCCAAGGCGACCTACATCACGGCCGCGATCATGTGGGTCTTCCTCGCCAGCATGGGTCTCAAGCTCCCGGCGTGGGGCCTGTGGCTGACGCTCGCAGCCTATGTCGGCATCCTGGGCACCCTGGCCGTCGTCTACAGCCGCCGCACCAGGATGCGGCTGCACCGCTCCCGGTACAGCTGGCGCAGCTTCGCCACCTTCATCGCGGGCGGGTGCCTCACCGGCGGCACGGTCCTACTCTCCGACCACCTGGCGGACTCATTCGCCCTGCCCTGCCCCAGCCTGATCACGGCCACCGCCGCAGTTGCCGTGTTCGTCCTCTTCACGGGACCGGCGAACCGCTGGGCGGTGAGCCCACTCCGCGAACGCGCGCTGCGCGGCCACGCCACACAAGCCATTCACGAGGAGGAGGGCCCATGAGCACCCCCACGGGCTTCGACGAACTGATCCATCCCTCCACCCGGTTGTCGATAATGGCCCTGCTTGCCGCTACGGAATGGGCCGACTTCCCGTTCATCCGCGACAGCCTCTCGCTCAGCGACTCCGCGCTCTCCAAGCAGCTGCACACCCTGGAGGAGGCCGAGTATCTGGAGATCCGCAAGGAGGGCGGCGGGCGTAAACGCCGCACCAGGGTACGGCTGACGGTCCGCGGGCGCACCGCCTTTGAAGGCCATGTCGCCGCTCTCCGCGCCATCGTCGAGGGCGCGGGGCCCGCGGCGGCGCAGCAGACGGCACCCGAACAGCAGCACGCGGAGACGAGCCGATGACCAGCACCCCCACCACAGCCGCGGGCTCCCGCCAACCGGTCGTCTCCGCACGGCAGCTGCGGATGTCGTACGGCAGCACCGAGGTGCTCCAAGGCGTCGACCTGGACATCCACCGCGGGGAGATCTTCGCCCTACTCGGCCCCAACGGCGCCGGGAAGACCACCACCGTCGAGATCCTGGAGGGCTTCCGGCAGCGCTCCGCCGGCGAGGTCCGGGTCCTCGGCAAGGACCCGGCGCACGCCGACGACGCCTGGCGCGGCCGGATCGGCCTGGTGCTCCAGTCGTGGGGCGACCACCGCCGCTGGCAGGTCGCCGAGCTGCTGCGGCACTTCGCGACGTACTACCCCGATCCGCGCGACCCGGAAGAGCTGCTGGAGCTGGTCGGTCTCACCCACCGAGCCCGGCACCGGGTCGACCAGCTGTCCGGCGGCCAGCGGAGGCGCGTCGACGTCGCGCTCGGCATCGTCGGCCGCCCCGAGCTCCTCTTCCTGGACGAGCCCACCACTGGCTTCGACCCCGAGGCGCGGCGTGAGTTCCATGACCTGGTCGAGCGGCTGGCCCGCGACGAGGGCGTCACCATCCTGCTGACCACCCATGACCTGGCCGAGGCCGAGCGTCTTGCCGACCGGATAGCGATGCTGGTCGACGGCCGTATCCGGGTCTGCGGCACACCCGCCGAGCTCGCCCGGCGGGCCGCCGCCCATGCGGAGGTCCGCTGGACGGCACCGGACGGCGCGCCGCGCCGCGAGCGCACCGCGGATCCCTCCCTGCTGGTCTGGGAGTTGCACCGCGAGGCCGACGGGCCGATCGCCGACCTGGAGGTCCGCCGCCCGACGCTGGAGGACACCTATCTGCACATGGTGCACGAGCACGCCGGCGGCACCACGGGCGACCGTAACGCCGCGAACGCCGGAGCCGCCGACAACACAGCCCTGGCGGGTGCCGGGACGGGGGAGGAACGATCCGCATGAGGAAGACGGACAGGACAGCGGTGCGGCACGGGACCGCGCGGGGCGGGACCGGCGCGACGGACGGGGCTGCCGGCGGGGCCACCGGCGCCCCGGGGCCGGACCGCGCCGGCGGCCGGTGGCTGCGTTCATGGCAGGCCGGGCTGCGGCGTGGCGGTATCGAGGTGCGTCATCTCCTGCGCAACCGGAAGGAGTTCGTCAGTTATCTCAGCAATGTGGTGGTCGCCCTGATGGTCGCCTCCTTCATCCACGACGACCTGCCCGGCACCTCTGTCCCCGCCGCGCACCTGACGATCGCCGGGTTCGCCGCGTATCTGCTGTTGCAGGTGGGGCTGATCAACCTCCCGCAGATCCTGGTGACCGAGCGCGACGAGGGCACCTTGCTGCGGCTGCGGGCCACGCCCGGCGGCATACCGGCCTATCTGGTCGCCAAGTCCGTACTGATCGTCATCATGGCGATGGGCATCATCACCGTCCTGTTGGGCGCCGCCGCGTTGTTCGTGGACGGGCCGCTGCCGCACAGCCCCGGCGGCTGGCTGACGCTGATATGGGTCATCGCCCTCGGTCTGCTCGCCGTCGTACCGCTGGGCGCGGCCATCGGCGCCGTGCTGCCCAACGCCCGCGAGGCGCTGGCGATGATCATGCTGCCGGTGATGGCGCTGCTGGTGACCTCGGGGGCGATGTTCCCGATCGGCCGGCTGCCGGTGGTGGTTCAGGACGTGGCGTCCGTCTTCCCGCTCCGGTGGATGGCGCAGGGCGTGCGCTCGGCCCTGCTGCCGGACGCCGCGCGGGCGGCGGAGCCGTCCGGCTCCTGGCAGCTGCCGACGGTCGCGCTGGTGCTGGCCGGCTGGGCCGTCGTCGGCTTCCTGCTCGCCGTCCCGCTGCTGCGCCGCGCCGCCCGCCGCGAGTCCGGCTCCCGGCTGACCGAACGCCAGGGCAAGGCGCGCACGAGCGGCGCGCTCACGCTGTAACGCGCCCTTTCGGCTCCGCGGGCCGGGGCGGCATCGAGCCCATCCCCGCAGTCCATGGCGCACCCCCCTGCGCAATGATGAAGTTGACCGGGGGAGAGGGGGAGGCGGTTTCGACGGCGCGTTCGGGCCGGTGCCCGGACTGCCGGGAGCGGGCGAGATGCGCGCAAGCACGTACCAACGCACGCTGGACGAGCGTCCGTCAGGTCCCCCGCCGGGCCATAGTCCGGCTGCGGGTCCGCCGGCACTTCTGCGAACGGAAAAGCTGTTCCCGCAAGACGTGCGTCGAGCAGGTGCCGGGCCTGTCCGATCCCACCTTGCCGTACTCCTGGGCCAGCCACACACGTCGGTGTTCCCTCACCGACCGTGACCTGCTGACGGACTGCCATGCCCGCGCCGTAGGAGCCCGTCCGCAATCCGCGAGAGCGATCGTCAGCCGCGTCGCCGTCATGAGCGAACAACCCTGGGTAGTGGCCACCCGTCAGCTCGATGCCGGTACTTTGCCACCCGCCAGCGACACCAGCGGCACTCATCAGCAACCCCGGATGTCACCTCATCTCGTTGCAGCTTTGTGGCGACCCGAACGACGCCCGCAATCTCTGGGTGGAGCCGGCCGACCCGGGACAAAAGCCGGGCGGCATCGCTGGCCCTGTGCTGAGTCGGCGGCGTGGGTGAGTTGGCGCAGTGCGCTGCACGGTGAGCGGTCCCGCTGGGGTGACCACGCCAGCCAGCGAGCGGTGGCGGGAGCCGGTTGCGCGGGCCATGTGCCGGGTGCCGTCGGCGAGACTGACGGACTCCTCGAAGACCCAGACGGTCTCTCTCCTGGTCGGCGTAGCCGGCCAAGATGTCGTACACAATGCCGTCGAAGACGGTGGCCGGATCCGCCGGGCCGCGCGCGCCGGCCCTGGAGCGCCCGGAGCTCCGTCTCCCTTCGAGCTGGGAGCGGGGCCTATGCGGGAGAGGGCCGGCCCAAGTTGCATGTCAGTACACGGTCGAGCGCCGCCCGGCCTGCGGGTCCCCATGTTGGCTTGCCGCCAGGAAGTCCCTGTTCCCCGTTCTGGCCCATGAGGATGAGGAAGAGGCTTTTCAGAGCGGCCAATCCGCGGGCGCGCCGGATCGTCGCCTCGTCCGTATGTGCGTACACCTTGAAGAACCGTGAGGCCGCGCCCGCTGGAAGGAGCAGCCACGCGGCCGCGAGGTCCCACGCCGGATCGCCGGCGAACATGTCACCGAAATCGATGACGCCCGAGAGCGTTCCGTCCGAGACGACGACGTTCGCGGGATGCAGATCACCGTGCAGCCATACCGGCGGGCCCTCCCACTTGGGGGCCGCAACGGCATCGTCCCAGACGTCCCAGAGGGCCGGGACGTCGGCGGCAATGCCGCCGGGAGCAACGGCTTGCAAGAACTTCTCGAAGCCGTCCGTGCACTTCTGGGGGTGAGCGCCGCGGTCCGAACTGGTCGGCGCCTCGGCGGGCGCCTCCACATGGAGCGCCCTGAGGAAACCCGCCAGAGTGTCGGCCGCGTGCTCGCCGCGGCTGATCGAGGCGTAGTCGAGTGGCTCGCCCGGAACCCACGTCATAATGCTCCAGAGTCTCGGGAAGCGCGCGGACGGTTCGCCGATCCGCACAGGGGTCGGAACTGGGAGCGGAAGGCGCGGGGCTAAGACGGGCAGCCACCGGCGCTCCTTGCGTTGGAGATCCGGGGCACGTTCGGTGCGCGGCATGCGCACGACCAACTCATCCCCAAGGCGCCACATTTGGTTGTCCCAGCCGCCTGCTACTTCGTGGATGGCCAGCCCTGCAAGGTCCGGGTGCTGGTCCTTAAGAAGTTCGCGTACCAGCTCTGCGGTGATCTCGGTCTCGGAGTCGGTCATGCGAAGCCACAGTACGTGAGACAGGTGGAGCGGACTCTCACTCTCCGGAACGCCCACTGCCACGCCCGTTCTGTCAGCTTGCCTCTCAAGAGCGGAACGACGCACGCTATCCGCGGGCCTGCTTCGCGGCTCGCGTCTGAGTTACGACACCAGGGCTGGCATGGAGCCGATACGGCGCACCGGCACGGTCGTACGGCGTGATGGCCGGGAGCCGCTCGGGCTCGGCACAGCGATCCGCATGATGATGACCGAGCGCGGCATGGTCGCCCCGGCCGCCGGCGGGAGCGTCCTCGCCCAGTTCGGTGACATCCTCGCCGTGGCCGCGCCCGAGGTCGCTGGGCAGGTTCAGGCCGTGAAGTTCGACGCGGACACCGGCCGCTGGAACGTCGTCCCCGATGCTCCTGTGTACGGCACGAAGCTGCGCTGGATCGTGCCGAAGCTGATCGGAGCGGCCAGCACGCAGGTGCCCGACGCGAACGTGCGCACCTTCCCACGTTATGCCGCCCGCCTCCGGGGAGGCCGGCCCCGCCACGGCGGCCGCCGTCCCGGGTGGACCGGCCAGCGCTGGGGCATTCGAGCGGCAGAACCGTGCGATGCGCGAGCTCAGTCGCCGTGCGTATCCCGAGCCGGACGAGCAGATGGCCCCGCGCCCCCGATCGAGGCCGCTCCCGCCCGACGCCATCGGGAAGCCGACACCACGCGAGCCCTGGCGCTGTGGCGGGCCCGAGCCGAGCGCGCCCCTGGCCCGCACCGACGAAGGCATCCACAAGCTCCGCGCCAACGGCGACAACTACGGTGACCCCTACGGCGGCAAGCCGCTGCACTGGATGATCAACAAGACGCAGGAGGACAAGAACCGGAAAGCGGTGTGCCCGCGTACCGCACCGCCGGACATGCAGTGTGCCGGCCGTACCTCGTGCGACGAGTGCCCGTGCGCCTGCACCTACGAAGGCGGCACCCGCCTGCCCGCCGACCAGCGGGAAATCACCTGGGTGATGGTCAACGAGAACAAAGCCGAAGGCGGGACACCGTGTGGCGAGGCAAGATGCACGTCAGGGACCGCGACCCCTTCTACGTGATCGCCTAACCCCGTCTACACTCGCCGCCAGACAGGGTGCCCCGCATCCCGCAGTGTTCGGGAAGCCAGGGCACCGTCTCCGATGAAGGAGGGTCTGCATGGTGCTCCGTGAAGTGACGTTCACCGTCGACGTCGGCGAACACGGCTACCTCATCGGCTTCGACGACGACTACGACTTCCCCCGTCAGATGCCGTTCGGCTGGCGGTGCGGCCCCGCCACCGAGACCCTTGCCGTCGTCCTTCCCACCACCGACACCGGCCCGCTGCAGATGACCGTCCAGGTCCACGACGCTCCGCCCAGCCCCGAAGCCGATGACGGCTGGGAGCCCCCGGAGGAGATGAGCCTGCTTGCCGACGTCCCTGCCCTCTGCCTCGCCACCGTCGGGCAGGGCGACTTCTGGGACGCCTGGCCCGTAGAAGAAGCGCCTTTGGAGGTGCCGGCCCTCGCCGAGGGCGGCGACTGGGTACGCATGCGCCTGTACTGCCACACCGACGACCCCAACCCCGGCATCGGCGATCACGGAGAACGCCACCTGATCCAGCTGTGGCGCGCTCCGGCCACAGACCCCGTGCATCCTCCATTCAGCGACGAGGACCGACAGGCGCGTGCCCAATACGCCGCAGACATGGCTTCGCCCATTGAGGACTACACCACCGAATACCCGACTCACTACAGTGGCGAGAGGCTCGACCCCTAGCCTCCGCCATGTGCAGAGGACACCGGCGCCCACCGAACGTCTGCCGCGGCGATGCCCTCGTCCGAACGAGCAGGCGCGCGTGTCACGGCAACTCGTTCCCTGTCTCAGCCATGCTTCGTCATTGAGGGCCCCGACGGACCCGCTGGCCGCCCATGGCGACTGGCCACCCCGTCGGGCACCGCCAGCCCGCCAGGACTGAGGAGCTGTCGGCCCTTCGCGCCAGTGCCCGAGAGCACCGCCTGGCGTTGATCTCTGAGTGGAGGAGAAGACCAGCGTTGGGCAACGGACGCGAATCGGGATCTCGACGAAGGTGTTCGCACCCGAACTGGTCGACGCGGCGATGACCAAGCACAGCCGGGCCGAGAAACGGCGCCGTCTACTGCCAGCCCGCCTGGTTGATGGGCTTCGTGAGTGAAAATGGTTCTGGCCGCAGTTCCGTGAAACTCATGGTCGAGTGAGTATCCGGATCCGGAGGAGCCGGAAGGACGCCCGGTTGTACATGCTCCTTTTGATC
>NZ_JBEYEW010000026.1:0-105927 GCF_040634095.1 Streptomyces sp. NPDC007205 | reverse complement strand
TCCAACCCGGCCGTCCTCGCCTTCCTGCGCGAGTACGAGGACGATCTCGTGCTGTGCGTCCACAACTTCTCCCGCTTCGCGCAGCCCACCGAGCTGGATCTGAGCCGGTTCGGCGGGCGGCACCCGGTCGAGCTGTTCGGCGGGGTCCGCTTCCCGGCGATCGGCGAGCTGCCGTACCTGCTCACCCTCGCGGGGCACGGCTTCTACTGGTTCCGGCTGCGCGGGAACGCGGCGTAGAACCCTGGTGGTGGGGCGGTTTCTCCCGCCCCACCCGGGGCACGCACAAGTGACACCCCCTCGTGCACCGGGGAAAGGACGTGACGCCCATGGCGGAAACGGTCACCTCTTCCGGCACCACCACCCCGCTCCTCGCCTCTTTGGACCCTTTGCTGCGCGAGTGGCTGCCGAGGCAGCGCTGGTTCGCCGGCAAGGGCCGCCCGGTCACCGGGTTCACCCTCGTGGCCGCCACCGAACTGCTGCCGCCCGACGGGCGGCTGGGCCTCTACCACCTGCTCCTGCGCGTCCACCAGCCGTCCGCCCTGGGCGCCGAGCCCCATCCGGGCGACTGCTACCAGCTCCTCATAGGCGTGCGCGAGGCGCTGCCCCCGCGGCTGGCGTCCGCGCTGATCGGACACGTGGAAGACGGGCCGCTCGCCGGACGCACGGTATACGAGGCCCTGTACGACCCCCGGCCCGCCGAAGTGCTGCTGGAGGCCCTGCGCACCCGGGCCCGCATCGGCGGGCTGCGTTTCGAGCGGGACCCGCGTCAGGAGATCCGCACCGGTCTGGTGGCCCGGCTGATGACCGCCGAGCAGTCCAACTCGTCGGTGGTCTATGGCGATACGTTCATCCTGAAGCTGCTGCGCCGCGTGGTGCCCGGCGTCAACCCCGACCTGGAGATACCCCTGGCGCTGGCCCGCGAGGGCTGCCCCCGGGTGCCCGCACCGACCGCCTGGCTGCATGCGGAGGTGGACGCGGAGTCGTACGTCCTGGCGGTGCTCCAGCCCTTCGTCAGCGGGGCCAGCGACGGCTGGGAGCTGGCGCTGCGCGAGCTGGCCAAGGGGGAGGACTTCGCCGCCGAGGCGCGGGCGCTGGGCCGCGCCACCGCCGAGGTGCACACCACGCTCGCCCGCGCCCTGCCGACGGTCACCCTCGGCCACGCCCAGCTGCAGTCGCTGGTCGAGGGGATGACCGAGCGGCTGGAGGCGGCCGTCCAGGCGGTGCCGGCACTGCGGCCGTACGAGAGCGGGCTGCGCTCGGCCTACCGGGCGCTGGCCGGCCTCGCCGACGAGCGCCGCACCTGGACGGCCCAGCGGATCCACGGCGATCTGCACCTCGGCCAGTGTCTGCGCTCGGCTTCCGGGGACTGGTCGCTGATCGACTTCGAGGGCGAGCCGGCCCGGCCGGCGGCCGAACGGCGCATGCCGCAGCCGCCGGTGCGGGACATCGCGGGGATGCTGCGCTCCTTCGACTACGCGGCCCACTCGGTGAGCCCGCCCGCGCCGGACTGGGCGCGTGTCTGCCGGGCCGCCTACTGCTCCGGGTACGCGGAGGTGGCCGGCCGCGACCCGCGCACCGATCCGGTGCTGCTGGGGGCCTTCGAGACCGACAAGGCGGTCTACGAGGTCGTCTACGAGGCCCGGCACCGCCCCGACTGGCTCCCCGTACCACTCTCGGCGATCCGTCGCCTCGCCGCGTCCGCCCAGGAGGCTCGTCCGTGACGACCAAGAAGCCGGCCACCCCGAAGCACACCCCCCGTGCCGCCGTCCCCCCCGCGGACCGCGAGCGGCTGCTGCACGGCACCCATCACGACCCGCACTCCGTCCTGGGCGCCCATCCGGTGCAGGGAGGCGTCGCCGTCCGGGTCTTCCGGCCGTACGCGCTGTCCGTCACGGTCGTCGCCGACGACCTGCGCGCCGAACTGCACGACGACGGCGACGGGTTCTTCTCGGGGGCGCTGCCGCTCGGGGACGTACCGGACTACCGGCTGCTGGTGGCGTACGAGGGGAACGTCCTGGACACCGAGGACCCCTACCGCTTCCTGCCCACGCTCGGCGAGCTGGACCTGCACCTGATCGGCGAGGGCCGGCACGAGCAGCTGTGGCGGGCGCTCGGCGCGCATGTCACCACCCGTCAGGGGGTGTCCGGGACCCGGTTCGCGGTGTGGGCGCCGGACGCGCGGGGGGTGCGGATCGCGGGGAGCTTCAACTTCTGGGACGGCACCGGGTTCCCGATGCGCTCGCTGGGCTCCTCCGGGGTGTGGGAGCTGTTCGTGCCGGGGATCGGCGAGGGCGAGGTGTACAAGTTCGAGATCACCCGCCCGGACGGCTCACGCACCCTGCGCGCCGATCCGCTGGCCCGCCGTACCGAGGCTCCGCCCGCCACCGCGTCGATCGTGCACGTCTCGCACCATGAGTGGGCCGACGCGGAGTGGATGGCGCACCGCGCCGACACCCCCGTGCACGAGGCGCCCTTCTCCGTCTACGAGGTGCACCTGCCCTCCTGGCGGCCCGGTCTGACCTACCGGCAGCTGGCCGAGCAACTGCCCGCCTATGTGCAGGAGATGGGCTTCACGCACGTGGAGCTGATGCCCGTCGCCGAGCATCCCTTCGGCGGGTCCTGGGGCTACCAGGTCACCGGCTTCTACGCCCCGACGGCCCGGCTCGGCACCCCGGACGACTTCAGGTACCTGGTGGACCGGCTGCACCAGGCCGGTATCGGGGTGCTGATGGACTGGGTCCCGGCGCACTTCCCGCGCGACGACTGGGCGCTGGCCGAGTTCGACGGGCGCCCGCTGTACGAGCACCACGACCCGCGGCGGGCCGCGCATCCCGACTGGGGCACCCTGGAGTTCGACTTCGGCCGCCGCGAGGTGCGCAACTTCCTCGTCGCCAACGCCGTGTACTGGTGCGAGGAGTTCCACATCGACGGCCTGCGCGTGGACGCCGTCGCCTCGATGCTCTACCTGGACTACTCGCGCGAGCCGGGCCAGTGGACCCCCAACGAGCACGGCGGCCGGGAGAACCTGGACGCGGTGGCGTTCCTGCAGGAGATGAACGCCACCGTGTACCGGCGCTGCCCCGGTGTGGTGACCATCGCCGAGGAGTCCACGGCCTGGGACGGCGTCACCCGCCCCACCCACCACAAGGGCCCGAGCGGCTTCGGCGGGCTCGGATTCGGCCTGAAGTGGAACATGGGCTGGATGCACGACTCGCTGCAGTACATCCAGAAGGAGCCGGTGCACCGCAAGTACCACCACCACGAGATGACCTTCTCGATGGTGTACGCGTACAGCGAGAACTACGTCCTGCCGATCTCCCACGACGAGGTCGTGCACGGCAAGCGCTCCCTGGTGTCGAAGATGCCCGGCGACTGGTGGCAGCAGCGCGCCAACCACCGCGCCTACCTGGGCTTCATGTGGGCCCATCCGGGCAAGCAGCTGTTGTTCATGGGGCAGGAGTTCGCCCAGGGCGCCGAGTGGTCCGAGGCGCACGGCCCCGACTGGTGGCTGCTCGACCCGGCCCACGGCGCCGCGGCCGACCACCGGGGCGCGAAGGATCTCGTCCGGGACCTGAACGCCGTGTACCGGGCGACCCCGGCGCTGTGGCAGCGGGACACCGACCCGGCGGGCTTCCAGTGGATCACCGGGGACGCGGCGGACGACAACGTCTTCGCGTTCCTGCGCCTCGACGCCGACGGCAGTCCGCTGCTCGCGGTCTCCCACCTGGCCCCGGTGGTCCGGCACGACTACCGGCTCGGGGTTCCGGAGGACGTACCGGCCTGGCACGAGGCCCTCAACACGGATGCCGCACGGTACGGCGGCAGCGACGTCACCAACCCCGATGTGATCAAGCCGGAACCCCGGCCCTGGCACGGCCGCCCGGCCGGCATCCGCCTGACCCTGCCCCCACTGGCCACGGTGTGGCTGCGGCCGGCCTGAGGATTCCTGAGGAGTCCTGAGGAGTCCTGAGGAGTCCTGAGGAGTGTCCTCCGCAGGGGGCCAGGGCTCGGTCGGGCCCCCTGCGGACGTGCCCTGACGCGCTTACGCAGCGGCTTCGGCCAACGCCCGGGGCAGGTCGCCGGTGTACAGCACCCCGAGCCGCTGTGTCGCCCGGGTCAGGGCGACGTACAGGTCACTCGTGCCGTAGGTCGCCGGTTCCACCACCAGGACCGAGTCGAACTCCAGGCCCTTGGCCTGGCGCGGGTCGAGGAGGACGACCGTCTGCGTCAGGTCGGGCTCGGCGCCCGCCGTGACGCCGTCCAGCCGGGCGGCCAGCGGGCGGTGCAGCCCGCGCGGGGCGATGACCGCGAGGCGGCCCTCGGCCGGGGTGAGTTCGGCGACGGCCTTGGCCACCGCGCCGGGCAGGTCGTCGGAGGCCTGCCGGACCCACGGTCGTACGCCCGTGGAGCGGACGGAACTCGGCGGCTCGAAGTCCGGGTTCTCGGCGCGGACCACGGCCGCGGCCAGCTCCATGATCTCGGCCGGGGTGCGGTAGTTGACGCCGAGGCGGGTGTGCTCCCAGCGGTCCTCGACATACGGCGCGAGGATGTCCGCCCAGGAGCCGACGCCGGCCGCCTCGGCGGTCTGCGCGGGGTCGCCCACCAGGGTCATCGAGCGGGTCGGGCTGCGCCGCATCAGCAGCCGCCAGGCCATCGGGGACAGCTCCTGTGCCTCGTCCACGATGATGTGCCCGAACGCCCAGGTCCGGTCGGCCGCGGCCCGCTCGGCGGCGCTGCGGTGGTCGGCCTCCTCGTGCCGCTCGGCGAAGCGTTCGGCGTCGATGATGTCGTGGGCCGACAGGACTTCCGACGCGTCCGGGTCGCCGTCCTCCTTGTCCTCGAACTCGTAGGTCCGGGAGGCGTACGAGACGTCCAGCACGCCCTGGGCGTAGGCGATCTGGGTCTCGCGCTCGCGCTCGGCGCGCGCCCGCGCCCACCGGTCGTCCTCGCCGAGGAGTTCGGCCGCCTCGTCGAGGAGGGGGACGTCGGCGACGGTCCAGGCGCGGGTCACCGGGCGGCGGATGGCTGCCGCGTCCTCCTCGCTCACATACCCCTCCGGCTCCGCGAGGAAGTCGGCGACCAGCCGCTGCGGGGTGAGCCTCGGCCACAACTGGTCGACGGCGGACCAGACTTCGGGATTCTCGGCGAGCTCGTCGCGGATCTGGGTGATGTCGGAGGCGTCGAGCAGGCTGCTGCCGTCGTACGGGTCGGTGCCGACGCGTTCGGCGTACAGCTCGGTGAGGGTGTTGAGGATGTGCCCCTCGAAGTACTCACGGGCCGCGTTGTGCGGCAGCCCCGCGGCCCGGGTGCGCTCGCGGGCGACGCGCACCAGGCCGTCGTCCAGCATGAGCACCTCACGGTCGTGCTCGATCGCGATGACCGGGTCCGGCAGGGCCTGCCGGTCGCGTACGACGGCGGCGAGGACGTCCGCCATGTCGGCGCGGCCCTTCACGGCCGCTGCCCCGGGGGTGTCGCCGGCGGTCGCCTTCACCCCGGGGAACAGCTCGCCGACCGTGGCCAGCAGCACGCCGGTCTCACCGAGGGAGGGCAGCACCTCGCCGATGTAGCCGAGGAAGGCCGGGTTGGGGCCGACGATCAGCACGGCGCGGCGGGCCAGCAGTTCCCGGTGCTCGTACAGCAGATACGCGGCCCGGTGCAGGGCCACGGCCGTCTTGCCGGTGCCGGGGCCGCCCTCGACCACCAGCACGCCGCGGTGGGGTGCCCGGATGATCTCGTCCTGCTCGGCCTGGATGGTCTGCACGATGTCGCTCATACGGCCGGTGCGTGCGCCGTTGAGCGCGGCCAGCAGCACGGCGTCGCCGTTGTGGTCCTCGTACCCGGTGCGGGTGGCGTCGCCGAGGTCGAGGATCTCGTCGTGCAGGGAGGTCACGGTCCGGCCCTGGGTGGCGATGTGCCGGCGGCGGCGCAGGCCCATCGGGGTGTGACCGGTGGCCAGGTAGAAGGGACGGGCGACGTCGGCCCGCCAGTCGATGAGCACCGGGGTGCGCTCGGTGTCGTCCTCGCGCAGCCCGATCCGGCCGATGTGGTGGACGGCGCCGTCGGCCAGGTCGATCCGGCCGAAGCAGAGCGAGCCGTCGACGGCGTTCAGCGCGGCGAGCAGCCCCGAGCGCTCGGCGACCAGGATGTCCCGCTCCAGCCGGGCCTGCATGGGCTTGTCGCCCTGGGCGAGCGCGTCCGTGACCGACGTCTCGGCCTCGCCGCGCAGGGCGTCCACGCGTGCGTACAGTCCGTCGATGAATTCCTGCTCGTGCCGCAATTCATCGTCTGGAAATTCGGTGTTTGACAATTCCGCTCCCGCCCGGATATACTGTGCTCACTGAACTTCTCCGCGCCTTCACCGAATGGAAGTCGCGAACCACCCAATATACGCAGAGAAATCCCCCGAGCACAATTGCTCGGGGGATTTTTTTGCAAGCGGGCCGGGATTTACAGCACGTCGGCCAGCTCCTCCAGCAGCCGCCGCTTGGGGCGCGCCCCCACCATCGACCGCACCGGCTCACCGTCCCGGAAGACCATCAGGGTCGGCATGGACAGCACGCCGTAGGCGAGGGTGGTCTGCGGATTGCGGTCCACGTCGAGCTGTACGACCTTCAGCCGGTCGCCCTTCTCGAAGGCGATGTCCTTCAGCACCGGCGCGAGCTGCCGGCAGGGCCCGCACCAGTCGGCCGTGAACTGCACCAGCACCGGCAGCTCCGCATCCTTCACCTCCGCGTCGAAATCCGCGTCCGTCACCTCGGCCAGTCCGCTCACCAGACTCATCGCGAAAACCCTCCCAGCTCGCACACGGGTTCCGGGCCCCCCGGAACCAGCGCCTCGGCGGCCAGCGCGTCCCGGGCCCGCTCGGCCCGCCGCAGCTGCCCGGCGACCGTCTCCCGCACCGCCGACAGCTGACCGATGAGCCCGTCCAGCTCCGCCAGCTTGCGCCGGTAGACCGCGAGCGAGGCCGGGCAGGAGTCGCCCTCCGGGTGCCCGGAACGCAGGCACTCCACGAAGGGCCGCGTCTCCTCCAGTTCGAACCCGAAGTCCTGCAGCGTCCGGATCTGCTGCAGCAGCCTCAGGTCGGCCTCGTCGTACGTGCGGTGTCCGTTGCCGTCGCGCCGGGCCGGCAGCAGCCCGCGTGCCTCGTAGTAGCGCAGGGTGCGGGTGGTGGTCCCGGCCCGTGCGGCCAGCTCGCCGATTCGCATGCCCCCGACCGTAGGTGTTGACGTCGGCGTCAAGGCAAGCGGTGCTTTCCCTTCCGGCTCAGGCCGGGGGCAGCAGCGGCTTGCGGCGCACCGGTGAGGACAGCACGATCGACGTCGTCGACCGGCCCAGCGCCGAGGTCTGCTCCAGGATCTCCTCCAGGTGGACGGTGTCCGTGACGGCGACCTTGAGGATCCAGCAGTCCTGGCCGACCACGTGGTGCACCTCGGTGATCTCCGGGCGGTCGATCAGCTCCAGGGTCCTCGGGTGCTTGAGGTTGTAGCCGCCGTGCGGGTTCACCCGGATGAAGGCCTGGACGCCGTAGCCGAGGCGGGCGGGCGCGACCTGGGCGCCGTACCCCTCGACCACGCCGGCCGCCTCCAGCCGGCGCACCCGCTCGGCCACGGCCGCCGGACTCAGACTGACCCGCCGGCCCAGCTCGCTCAGCCTGATCCGCCCGTCGGTCTGCAGCAGCTGGAGGATCTGCCGGTCCACGGCGTCGAAGGCCACCTGTGTTTCGTCGGCGACGGCCCGCAGATGCCGTGGTTCTTTCGGCGTGGTGGCCCGATCTCCCATGTCTCCCCCTTCAGAGCCGCCTGCTCGGTCCGGAGAATTATGGCCATGACAAAGGCACGAGAGGTACTGGTCATCGGGGGCAGCCGCTATTTCGGCAAGCGGCTGATCGCCCGGCTGCTGGCGGCGGGTGACCGGGTCACGGTCCTGAACCGGGGATCTTCGGCCCCGCCGCCGGAAGCGGTCCACCTGGTGGCCGACCGCGACGACGAGAGGGCGCTGACCGAGGCGATCGGCAGCCGTACCTTCGACGTCGTCATCGACCAGGTCTGTTACACCCCGCGCCAGGCGGAGATCGCCCGCCGGGTCTTCACGGGCCGCACCGGACGCTACGTCATGACGTCGACGGTGGAGGTGTACGAGCACGAGGACTCGGCGGTGCCGGTGCCGGAGAGCGCGGTCGATCCGAGTACGGTCGCCGTGGACCTGGAACTCGCCTGGGGCGAGGCGGAATTCGCCGCGGCGCACTACGGCGAGGGCAAGCGGCAGGCCGAGGCGGTGTTCACGGGCTCCGGCCTCCCGTTCGCGTCCGTCCGCGTCGCCCATGTGCTGGGCGGGGACGACGACTTCACCGGCCGGCTGGAGCACTATGCCCAGCGCATCCGCACCGGCACGCCCATCGCCGTACCGCCGGTGCCGCACCCGGCGACGTACATCCACGTCGAGGAGATCGCCGACTTCCTGTTCTGGGCGGCGGGGGCGGACTTCACGGGCCCGGTGAACGCCGCCTCCCACGGCCTGCTCGCCCTGGACGAGCTGTGCACCGCGGTGGCGGCCCACCTCCCCGAGGGCGGGGTACGGTTCGAGGTGACCGAGTCCGCCGGGCTCTCCCCCTTCGCTTTCCGCCGCCGTTACCCCATGGACAACTCCCGGGCCGCCGGGCTGGGTTTCACCTTCGGTGACGTACGGCAGTGGCTGTCGAAGGCCGTGGCCGAGACCCTGGATGAGGAGAACTGAGATGCGGTACCGCGCGATTGGCGACCTGAAGGTGAGCGCGGTGGGACTCGGTGCCATGCCGCTGTCGATCGAGGGCCGGCCGGAGGAGGCCCGCGCCCTCGCCACCGTCCACGCGGCGCTGGACGCGGGCGTGACCCTGCTGGACACGGCCGACTCCTACCACCTGCCGGGCCAGGAGCCCGGCCACAACGAGCTCCTCCTCGCCCGCGCCCTCGCGACCTACGGCGGCGACACCGACGGCGTCCTGCTGGCCACGAAGGGCGGCCGGGGCCGCCCGGCCGACGGCACCTGGACGACGACGGGCACGCCCCGGCATCTCAGGACGGCCGCGGAGGCCTCCCTGAAGCGGCTCGGCGTCGAGGCGATCGGCCTCTACCAGCTCCACAGGCCCGATCCCGCCGTCCCGTTCGAGGAGTCGGTCGGCGCCCTGCGCGACCTGCTCGACGAGGGCAAGATCCGGCTGGCCGGGCTGTCGAACGTGACCACCGACCAGATCGTCCGGGCCCGCACGATCCTCGGCGAGCGCCTGGTGTCCGTCCAGAACCGCTACTCCCCCGAGGTCCGCGACAGCGATCCGGAACTGCGGCTCTGCGCGGAGCTGGGCCTGGCGTTCCTGCCGTGGAGTCCGCTCGGCGGGATCTCGCGCAGCTCGCTGGACGGGTCGTCGGGCCTGGCGGCGGCCCCGCGGTTCGCCGCGTTCCACGAGGTGGCCCGGGAGCGCGGGGTCAGCCCCCAGCAGGTGTGCCTGGCCTGGCTGTCGTCCCTCTCCCCGACCGTGATCCCGATCCCGGGCGCGAGCCGGCCCGAGACGGTCCAGGACTCGGCGGCGGCTTCGGATCTCACCCTGACGGAGGCGGAGCTGACGCGGCTCGCCGAGGCCGCGCGGGCTTCGTAGCTGGAACGCCGCTCAGCGGCAGAGGGCGTCGAGTCAACGGCAGAGGGCGTCGAGGTCGTCGGCGAAGGAGGGGAACTGCGCCCGGCCGCCGCCACGATCTCCGGGGCCGGGCGGCACGGGGTGCCGGCGTGCCGGGCGGCGATGTCCGCGAGGACGGCGTTCGGGCGGGCGGTCCAGTCCCGGTCGGGCCAGAGGGCCTCCCTGGGGCCGTAGCCGTCGGCCAGCACCCACAGAAAGTCGGAGAGGTTGCCGGCGACCACACCGGTCTCTCCCTCCGCGCCCAGGAAGACCACCGGCTGCTCCGTCAGGGGCTGCCCCGGCCGTGCGCACCACACGGCGGCGCGGCCACCGGTGCCGTGCTTGCCGAACACGCGGTAGGCACTGGCGTCGGCGTCCGGGGTACCGGTCCACAGCCGCAGCCAGTCGGCGGTGTCCTCGGCCGGGACGAGGACGTCGTACGCCTCGAAGTCGGCACCGTCGCCATGGTCGTAGTCGAACCCCACGGCGGCCACCTCCGCCAGGGCGGGCGGCAGACGGTGGCCGTCCTCGTCCCCGGCGGACATCAGACCGTCACCCCCGCCGACTCCTCCACCTCCATCAGGGACGCGCTGTGCCGTTCCTCCTCGAAGGCCCTGCGGCCGCCCCGGAGCCCGAACAGGCGCTTGGCCACGGCGATGTAGAGGACCGCGAGGATGTTGAGGACCAGCGTGGCGATCTTCAGGTAGCTGACCTTCTCGGTGAGCTCGTAGATCTCCAGCGGCAGGAAGGCGGCGGTGGCGACCACCGTCAGGTACTCGGCCCAGCGCTTGGCGTACCAGAGGCCGACGGCCTCGATCAGCTCGATCAGCGCGTAGACGAGCAGCAGGGCCGCCACCAGCAGCAGCGTGGAGTGCTTGTAGCCGAACACCTTCTGGATGGAGCCGACGACCGGTGAGTGGTCGAGGTCGTAGTGGAAGTGCCGGAAGACCGGACGGAAGACGTCGAGGTACTCGTTGAAGAGGCTGCGGACCGCGTCCTGGCTGTTGCTGAACTTCCAGACCGCGACCGCGACCAGCACGATGAACACGCCGCGCACGGCCCGTTCGATCGCCAGGAAGCGCAGGATGAACAGGTCCCGCAGCACCTTGCCGCGCGGCACCAGCGGGGCGTCCGCGGCGGGACCCGAGCCGTGCGGCTCCCCCAGTACGAAGTCACCGCAGCGCAGACAGCGCCACACCTCGCCGAGCGCTGTGTCGGCGTGCAGCCGCAGGCGCAGGCGGGGGTCGTCGGGCGCGTAGGTGACATGCCCCTTCCGCGCGCAGGTCCGCCGGTCCCAGTCCATCTTCATCCCCCGTGCCTCCATACACACTGACATACAGGTACTGACATACAGGTACGGACGCCACGCACGAACGTGCCGTTCCGATTGATCAGGAACGGCACGTTAGTGGATGGGGGCGAGGAGCTGTCAGCCGACCGCGCTGTCCGCGAGTTCCTTCTCCTCGGTCTTCACGTCCGGCGCGGCGGCTTCACGGCGTGGGAGCAGGAAGCCCACGAGGATCGTGCCGAGGCCGAGGATCACCGCGCCGACCAGGCTGGTGTGGGCGACGGCGGAGGAGAAGGAGGAGCCGACCGCGTCGGCCATCTGGCGGGCACCGGAGGCGAGTTCGGCGGCCTGCTGCTTGAGCTGTGCGGCCTGCTGGGGGTTCGAGGTCCTCGCCGCCTGCGCGGCCAGCGCGTGCGCCTTGTCGCTGATGCCCTGCGCGACGGCGTATCCGGCGCCGACCGAGTCCCGCGCGGTGTCCAGGGCGCTCGCCGGGAGCTTGCTGCCGGCGGTGGCGTCGGAGAGGTGGTTGCCGTACGACGTGGCGAGCAGCGAGCCGAGGATGGCGATGCCGAGCGAGCCGCCCAGCTCCAGCGAGGTGTCGTTGACCGCGCCGCCGACGCCCAGCTCGGACTCGGGGAAGGCGCCCATGATCGCGTCGGTGCAGGGCGAGAGGGCGAGGCCGATGGCCAGACCGAGGATGATCAGGGGGGCCAGGAAGTCGGTGTACGTCGAGCCCGCGTCCACCCGGGTCAGCAGGGCGAGCGCGCTCGTGCCGCCGACCATGCCCGCCGTGACGGTCCACTTCATCCCCACGCGCGGGGTCAGCAGGCCGGTCAGGGCCGAGCCGACGAAGACCGCGCCGGCCAGCGGGAGCATCCGTACGCCGGTCTGCAGGGCGTCGTAGCCGAGGACGAACTGCAGGTGCTGGGTGAGGTAGTAGAAGGCGCCGAAGACGGCGAGGAAGAACAGGGCGACGGCGAGGTTGGAGCCGGCGAAACGGCGGTGTGCGAAGCGGCGGACGTCCAGGATCGGGCGGGGGTGGCGCAGCTCCCAGACGACGAAGGCGACCAGGCCGGCGCCCGCGACCACGGCCGCCGTGACCGCCTTGGCACCCCAGCCGAAGTGCGGGCCCTCGATGATCATGTAGACGAGGGAGCCGGTCCAGATGACCGACAGCAGGCCGCCGATGTAGTCGATGCGGTCGTGGTGGCCCGCCTTGGACGGCGGGATGAGCACGAGGGCGGCGACGATCGCGACGGCCGCGATCGGCACGTTGATCAGGAAGGTCGAGGACCAGCCGTGGTCGCGCAGGAGGGCGCCGGCGACGACCGGTCCGGCGGCGATGGCGAGGCCGGCGGTGGCGGTCCACAGGACGATCGCCTTGGCGCGTTCGGCGCGCGGGAAGGTCGCGGCCAGCAGGGAGAGCGTGGCGGGCATGATCAGCGCCGCGCCGACGCCCATCACGGCGCGGGCCGCGATGACGGATGCGGAACTGTCGGCGAGGTAGCCGAAGATCGCGCCGCCGCCGAAGACGACCAGGCCGAGGACGAGCGCTCCGCGCCGGCTGTACTTGTCGCCGATCGCGCCGAGCAGCAGCATCAGCGCGGCGTAGGGGACGGTGTAGCCGTCGATCACCCACTGCAGGTCGGCGCTGGTCAGCCCGAGGTCCTTCGTCATGTCGGGCGCGGCCACCGTGAGGGCGGTGTTCGCCATCACGATGATCAGCAGGCTCAGGCAGAGCACGAGCAGTGCCCACCAGCGCCGGGCGTACGGGCGCTCCATCTTCTCGACCGGTTCGGTCATGACGAGTCGCATGGCAGGGGTCGCCTTCCTCGGATACGCGACGGGGACAGGTGTCCAGGTTTTGCACAGTGGCGTGCAATTGCACAACCATGTGCAATGTACGTCGTTGCACAATGCTGTGCAAGTTGGCCGAGTGCATGCAGAATGACTGGCATGACCACGGGTAACCCCAGCCGCGCCGACGCCAACCGGCGCCGCATCCTCGACGTCGCCCTCGCCGAGCTGCTGCGCGATCCGGACGCCTCCATGGACCAGATCGCGCGCGCGGCGGGTGTCGTACGACGGACCGTGTACGGCCACTTCCCCAGCCGTGAGGCACTGATCAGCACCCTCGTCGACGAGGCCGTGCAGACACTGACGGACGCGGACGCGACGGTGCGCGAGGGGGTGGAGGACCCGGCGGAGGCGGTGGCCCGGTCGCTCCTCGCGATCTGGGCGGCCGCGGACCGCTACCGCCTGCTGATCGCGCTCGCCCAGCGCACGGTCACCGTCCAGGGCATCCGTGACCGCCTCGCCCCGCTGCGCGCCAACAAGGTCCGGCTGCTCCAACGGGGCTTGGACGAGGGCGTGTTCAGTTCCCCGCTGCCGGCGCCGGCGCTGGCCTATGTGCAGGAGCAGATGGTGTTCGCGGTGATGGAGGCGGTGAACGACGGCCTGGTGACAGCGGAAGAGGCGGGCCGCTCGGCCACGGTCACGGTTCTGACCGCGGCGGGCGTGCCCGCCTCAGCGGCCACCGCGCTGGTGGCCAAGGTGAGTGCGTAAGCGTAAGAGTGGATGCGCGGAGATGCGTGCGTAGACGGAAGGACGCCGGGCGGCCGAGGTACGGGGGAGACACGGCCGCCCGGCGTCGGATACCGGACACCCGGCCCGGGTTCAGGCCGGGCCGGACGTCCGGAGTGAAAGCCCCCGAAAGGGCCGGCTAGGCCTTGGCCAGCTCCTTCTTCCCGTCCTCCCGCGGCTCAGGAGCCTCGCTCACCGAAACCTGGTTCTCGTCCAGCAGCGTCGTCTCGTCGAACGGCAGCTCACCCGAGAGCACCCGGCGCACCCGGACCTTGTCGATCTCCTTGGTCCATGTGCCGATCAGCACCGTGGCGACCGCGTTGCCCGCGAAGTTCGTCAGCGCCCGCGCCTCGCTCATGAACCGGTCGATACCGACGATCAGACCGACCCCGTCGACCAGCGCCGGCTTGTGCGACTGCAGACCGCCGGCCAGGGTGGCGAGCCCCGCACCGCTGACGCCCGCCGCACCCTTGGACGCCAGCAGCAGGAACAGCAGCAGCGGGATCTGCTCGCCCACCGACATCGGCGTACCCAGCGCGTCCGCGATGTACAGCGACGCCATGGTCATGTAGATCATCGTGCCGTCGAGGTTGAAGGAGTACCCGGTCGGCACGGTGATGCCGACGACCGGCTTGCTGACGCCCAGGTGCTCCATCTTCGCGATCAGCCGCGGCAGCGCGGACTCGGAGGACGAGGTGGACAGGATCAGCAGGAACTCCCGCGCCAGGTAGGCGCACAGCGAGAAGATGTTCAGCCCCGCGACGATCCGCAGAACCGCGCCGAGCACCACGAAGACGAACAGCACGCAGGTGACGTAGAAGCCGAGCATCAGCACGGCGAGGCTCTTCAGCGCGTCGAGACCGGCCGAGCCGACCACCGCCGCGATGGCGCCGAAGGCACCGATCGGCGCGGCCCACATGACCATCGACAGGATGCGGAAGACGAGCCGCTGGATGTGCTCGACACCGCGCAGGACCGGCTGCCCGACCGGCCCCAGGGACTGCAGCGCGAACCCGGCGAGCAGGGCGACCAGCAGGGTCTGCAGGACCTGTTCCTGGGTGAAGGCGGACACGAAGGTCGTCGGAATGATCGACAGGACGAACTGGACCGGCGGCAGCGCCTGCTTGGACACCTGGTCGTGTCCGGACGCCTTGACGGCCTCGGTGAGGTGGAGCCCGTCACCCGGGTGCAGCACGTTGCCGACGACGAGCCCGATGGCGAGCGCGACCAGCGACATCACCAGGAAGTACCCGAGCGCGATACCGCCGACGGTGCCGACCTTCGCGGCCTTCCGTACGGACCCGATCCCGAGCACGATCGTGCAGAAGATGATCGGCGAGATCATCATCTTGATCAGGTTCACAAAGCCGGCACCCAGGGGCTTCAGCTGGACCGCCGCATCGGGCCAGATGAGTCCCACGGCGATGCCGAGCGCGACCGCCACGATGACGGCGATGTACAGGTAATGGGTCCGGTCCCGCTTCACACGGGGCGCGGCAGGTGCCGTGTCGGGGGTTGTGGCGGCCACGACTGCCCTCCTTGACGTCTTCGTCGGCGAACTACCGGCGTGCGGCTCACGTCCGGGCGTTGTTCAGGGAATGCCGTGACTATCTCCCGCCCTGTGAGGGCGGTCACCCTTCCGTTCATTTAGTTCACGACGGACCGGACAGACACACCGCACGGACCGGAGAGGCACACTGCTGACATGCGCTTTCCCCGTCTCCCCCGGCCCCGCAGCCTGGCGGGCCAGCTGTTCGCCATGCAGGCCGTGCTGATAGCGCTGGTCGTGGCCGGGTACGCGCTGTTCACCTATGTCAGCGACCAGCGGCAGGCCGAGGACGCGGCGGTCCGCCAGGTCACCGCGGTGGCCCGCTCGATCGCGGACGCCCCCTCGGTGCGCTCGGCGATCCACACCTCCCGCCCCACGGCGGCGCTGGAGCCGTACGCGCTCATGGTCATGCGGGACGCGGACGTCGACTTCGTCACGATCATGAACCCGGACGGGATCCGCTGGACCCACCCCGACCGGAAGCAGATCGGCAAACGCTTCCTCGGCCGTATCGGCCCCGCCGTGCACGGCCACACCTTCACCGAAACCTACACCGGCACCCTCGGCCCCTCCGTCCGCGCGGTCACCCCGATCGAGGAGAACGGCCACGTCATCGGCCTGGTCAGCGCCGGAATCAAGGTCGAGGCGATCAGCGCCCGGGTCCAGGGCCAGGTCACGGCCCTGCTCGGGGTCGCCGGCGCGACCCTGCTGCTCGGCGCGGTCGGCACCTATGTGATCAACGCCCGCCTGCGCCGCCACACCCACGGCATGAACGCCACCGAGCTCAGCCGGATGCACGACTACCACCAGGCGGCGCTGCACGCGGTCCGCGAGGGCCTGCTGATGCTGGACGGGCAGTACAGGGTGGCACTGATCAACGACGGCGGGCGGGAGCTGCTCGGTGTCGGCCCCGAGGAGGAGGTGATCGGCCGCTCGGTCGCCGGGCTGGGCCTGCCGGCCCCGCTGACCGGCGCGCTGCTGTCCTCGCAGCCCCGGGTGGACGAGGTGCACCTGACGGCGGCCCGGGTGCTCGTGGTGAACACCTCCCCGGTGTCGGGCGGAGAGCAGCAGGGAACGGTCGTGACGTTGCGTGATGTGACCGAACTCCAGTCGCTGATGGGCGAGTTGGACTCCGAGCGGGGTTTCACCCAGGCGCTGCGCTCGCAGGCGCACGAGGCCGCCAACCGCCTGCACACCGTGGTGTCGCTGATCGAGCTGGGCCGGGCCGAGGAGGCGGTGGAGTTCGCGACGGCGGAACTGGAGCTGGCCCAGGCGCTGACCGACCAGGTGGTGGCGGCGGTGGGCGAACCGGTGCTCGCCGCCCTGCTGCTCGGCAAGACGGCCCAGGCCAACGAGCGGGGCGTGGAGCTGGTGGTGTCCCCCGACAGCCGCCTGGACGACGGCCTGCTCCCGGCCGGCCTGTCCGCCCGCGACCTCGTGACCATCCTCGGCAACCTCATCGACAACGCGGTGGACGCGGCGCAGGGCAGCGTCCGGGCGCGGGTGACGGTGACGGCGTTCGCCTCGGACACCGAGGTGGTCCTCAAGGTGTCCGACACGGGCCCCGGTGTCGACCCGGCCCATGCCGACCTGGTATTCCAGCGGGGGTTCTCGACGAAGCCGGCCGGGCCCGGCGGACGGGGCCTCGGGCTGGCCCTGGTCCGGCAGGCGGTGACCCGCCACGAGGGCACGTTGACGGTGGCGGAGTCCGACCAGGAGGGCGAGGGCGGAGCGGTGTTCGAGGTGCGGTTGCCGCTGCGCACCCCCGCGGGTGGCAGCAGATGACGAACGAGCAGCAGCCCATCCGCGTCCTGGTCGTCGAGGACGACCCGGTGGCCGCCGACGCGCACGTCATGTACGTCGGCCGGGTGCCGGGATTCGTCGCGGTCGGCAAGGCGCACACGGGCGCGGAGGCGCGGCGTTTCCTGGACCGGACGCCCGTGGACCTGCTGCTGCTGGACCTGCATCTGCCGGATGTGCACGGATTGCAGATGGCCCGCTCCCTGCGCGCGGCAGGCCATCACGCGGACGTGATAGCGGTGACGTCGGCGCGGGACCTGGCGGTGGTGCGGGAGGGCGTCTCGCTGGGTGTCGTCCAGTACGTCCTGAAGCCCTTCACCTTCGCCACGCTGAGGGACCGGCTCGTCCGGTACGCCGAGTTCCGTGCGGCGGTGGGCGAGGCGAGCGGCCAGGACGAGGTGGACCGCGCCCTGGCGGCTCTGCGGGCACCGTCGCCCGCCGCACTGCCGAAGGGCTTGAGCGGGCCGACGCTGGAACGGGTGACGGGGGCACTGCGGGAGGCGCCGCAGGGCCTGACCGCGACGGGGCTGGCCGAGGCGGTCGGCATCTCCCGGATCACCGCGCGACGGTACCTGGAGCACCTGGTGGAGGCGGGCAGGGCCGCCCGGAGTCCGCTGTACGGACAGGTGGGGAGGCCGGAGCTGGTGTATCGGTGGGTGGCGCAGGGGCGGTGAGCTCCAATATCCCTGTTTTCCCGGCCTTCGGGCACCCTTTTCGGGCAAGGGGGGCCGATGGTGCTGTGAGCTGAAATGAATTGATCACGGCCATGGGACCCGACTAAGATCATCTGTCATGAACAAGTCACTGTGCAGGCGAGTCGGGCTCATTGCGTTCACCGCCCTCGCTGCGACAACACTTTCCATGGCGCCGGCCTCGGCCAACACGGACATCACCATTCGTGACCGCGACGGCTTGGGGAGCATGACGTTCCACGATGATGGTGATGTCTTCACCGTGTGCAACCTTCAGGGGCGCGGCGGATACATCGTCGGCAAGGTCTGGTACAAGCCCGCCATCGGTGGCAGCTGGGGCGTCATCGCCTCGAAATCCGACAGCATCGGTGGTGGGTGCGCCAAGATAACGAGTGTCGACGTGGAAGACGTCGGCAACTACCAGATGAGGATGTACTGGGACGGCGCCGGGTACGACAAGGAGATCGCCCGCAGCAGGACCTTCAACGAGTAGTGAACCTGCCGTTCGCGCTCTGAAGGACGGCGCGTTTCCAAACGATGCCCTGCTGAACCCCGCCAGGCCTCTCCGCGCCCGGCGGGGTTCGGCATAAGAGCCCCAAGTCTTCTGGAGATCGGCGAACTCCAAACCTGCGCAAGCGCATTGACCTGACTAGACCACTCCTCTTACCTTCGCACGGCAACCACCTGGCCACTCAGCAGTGCGCCCTCAGGAGGTCATGCCCGTGCGCCCCACCGCCGCCCTCTCCGCCCTCCTCACCGCCGCTCTCGCCGCCACGGCGCTCACCGCCTGCGGCAGCGGCTCCGGAAGCAGCCCGAACACGGTCAAGGTGTCCTACAAGCAGTCCACCGACAACTCCGTCAAGGTGATGGACACCTATCTCGCCGGGATCAAGAAGGACTTCGAGAGGAAGTACCCGGGGAAGAAGGTCGAGTTCGTGCCGATCAAGGCCCCGGACTCCGAGTACTACACCAAGCTGCAGCAGATGCTGCGGTCACCGAGGACCGCGCCCGACCTGATCTACGAGGACACCTTCCTCATCAACTCCGACATCACGAGCGGCTATCTCAAGCCCCTCGACCCGTACCTCGCCACGTGGCCGGACTGGGGCCAGTTCATCGGCACCGCGAAGGCAGCCGCGCAAGGGCAGGACGGGAAGACGTACGGCGTTCCGGACGGGACGGACACCCGTGGGCTGTGGTTCGACAAGCGCGTGTTCAAGAAGGCCGGGCTGCCGCTGAACTGGCAGCCGAAGAACTGGGACGACGTCCTCGCCGCCGCCCGGACCATCAAGCAGAAGGTCCCCGGCGTCACCCCGCTCAACGTCTACACGGGCAAGCCGGCGGGTGAGCGCTCCACCATGCAGGGATTCGAAATGCTCCTGTACGGCACCGGCGACGGCACCTCCGATCCGCTCTACGACAGCACGGCGAAGAAGTGGATCACGCCGGGTCAGGGGTTCAAGGACGCGCTGACGTTCGTCGAGACCGTGTACAAGGAGAAGCTCGGCCCCGACGTCTCCGACGCCCTCGACCCCAACTTCGCCACCACCGTCAACGGCGAGCTGCTCCCCCAGGGCAAGCTCGGCATCGACCTCGACGGCTCCTGGCTGCCGCAGGCCTGGCTGCCGGGCAGCGGGCACGAGTGGCCCGACTGGTCCCAGCAGTTGGGGCTCGCGTACATGCCCACCCAGCACGGGCAGGCGCCCGGCAAGGTGAGCATGTCCGGCGGGTGGACCTGGGCCGTCCCGGCCAGGGCCGGCAACCCGGACCTCGCCTTCGACTTCATCAGGACCCTGCAGACCGAGGCGAACGCCAGGAAGTGGTACATCGCCAACTCGGGGATCTCGGTGCGCAAGGACGTCGCCGCCGACCCCGCGTACGCCACCGCCCAGCCCGGCATCAAGTTCTTCACCGACCTGGTGTCCAGCACGCACTACCGGCCCGCGTACCCGGCGTACCCGAAGGTGTCGACGGCCATTCAGGAGGCCATGGAGAGCGTGACGACCGGTGACCAGTCGGCGGAGAAGGCGGCGAGCGGGTACGACGACACGCTCAAGGACGTGACCGGCGGCCAAGTGGTCGAGAAGTGAAACCTCCGCGCCGGATCACCCGGGCCCTCCCCCTCACCCCCGCCGTCGTCCTGATCCTGCTCTTCCTCGCCGGTCCGATCGCCTACTGCGTCTACATCGCCTTTACCAACCTGCAGCTGACCGGTCAGGCGCACGCGTCGTTCGTCGGGTTCGCCAACTTCCGGCGTGCCTTTCACGACGACGCGTTCCTGAACGCCGTCTGGCTGACCCTGGTGTTCACGGTGCTGTCCTCGCTCCTCGGACAGAACACCCTGGGTCTCGCCCTGGCGGCGCTGATGAAGCGGGCCTCGAAGCCGGTGCGCACGCTCACCGCCGGGGTCGTCGTCACGGCGTGGGTGCTGCCGGAGGTCGTCGCCGGGTTTCTGCTGTACGCCTTCTTCCGGCGGGAGGGGACGCTCAACGCCCTCCTGGACTGGCTTCATCTGCCGCGCCAGAACTGGCTGTTCACGCTCCCCATCCTCGCCGTGTCCTTCGCCAACGTCTGGCGCGGTACGGCGTTCTCGATGCTCGTCTACTCCGCCGCGCTGGACGGGATACCCGCCGAGATCACGGAGGCCGCCGAGGTGGACGGGGCCGGCGGATGGCGGCGGATGTGGCACATCACCCTGCCGATGATCCGCCGGTCCATCGGCACCAACCTCATGCTCAACACCCTGCAGACGCTCTCCGTCTTCGGGCTGATCTGGGTGATGACCCGGGGCGGCCCCGGGAACAAGAGCCAGACGCTGCCACTGTTCATGTACGAGCAGGCCTTCCAGAACAGCATGATCGGATACGGCACCGCGGTCGCCCTGCTTCTGCTGCTCGTCGGCTCGCTGTTCTCGGTCGCCTATCTGCGGCTCCTGCGGACGGAGGTGTGACACACATGGCCCGAAGGCGCACCTCCCGGCGGCTCACCGCCGACGTCTGTCTGCTGGTCGTGGCCGTCGCCTTCGCACTGCCCCTCGCCTGGGTGGTGCTGTCCTCCGTGGATCCGCACGCCGACCTCAGGGTGAAAACCCCGGACGGGTTCACCCTCGGCAACTTCGACGCCATCCTGACCCCGGACATCACCTACACCCCGCTGCTCAACAGCCTGGTCCTGTGCGGGGGCGCCACCGCGCTGACCGTCGTCTGCGCCGCCTTCGCCGCCTATCCGCTCTCCCGGTTCCGCTCCCGTCTCAACCGGCCGTTCCTGCTGACGATCCTGTTCGCGACGAGCCTGCCGATCACCGCGATCATGGTGCCGGTGTACGCGCTGTTCGTGCGGGTGAACCTGGTCGACACCCTGCAGGGCACGGTCCTCTTCTTCGCCGCCTCCCAGCTCCCGTTCGCCATCTGGCTGATGAAGAACTTCATGGACGGGGTGCCGAGGGAGCTGGAGGAGGCGGCCTGGACGGACGGGGCGAACGCGCTGCAGTCCCTGGTCCGGATCGTGCTGCCGCTGATGGGGCCGGGGCTCTGCGTCGTCACGGTGTTCTCGTTCGTGATGATGTGGGGGAACTTCTTCGTCCCGTTCATGCTGCTGCTCACCCCGGACCAGATGCCGGCCTCGGTCAGCATCAACGACTTCTTCGGCAACCGGGGCATGGTGGCGTACGGGCAGCTCGCCGCGTTCTCCGTCATCTATTCGACCCCGGTGATCCTGCTGTACGTGCTGGTGGCGCGGCGGCTGGGGGGCGGCTTCGCGCTGGGCGGGGCGGTCAAGGGGTGAGCCGGAAGGGTGTCCCCTCCGTTACATCACATCCGTCCGGTTACATACCGAACGGACGGAACTGTACGTTCCCACAACCGGTGATCCTGTCGGAACGGACCGTAGCCATGGTGACAGCGGACCCCTAGCTTGTGCGGGGTGCGCCAACCCTCAGCTCCCCCGTTCAACGCCCCGGCGGCCCGCCGGCTGCGCGCCGCGCTCGGCATGGGCCCCGAGCACGTCGCGTACGGCATGCGGGCCTCGTACGGGCTGCCGTACGTCACACCCGATCTCGTGATCGCCTGGGAACGCGGCATCACCTCCCCGGACCACGCCGAACTCACCGCGCTCGCGGGTGTGCTGTGGTGTTCCCCGGGCGAACTGCTGGGCCGGCCGCAGAGCCTGCGCGAGCACCGCATCGCCCGCGCCGTCGCACCCGAGGACGTCGCCCACGCCGTCGGTATGGACCTGCGCGGCTATCTGCGCATGGAGGACAGCGGGCAGTGGCGGGGCAACGAGCGGCAGTCGGCCGCCCTGGCCGAGGTGCTGGGTCTGGCCCTGCCCGACTTCGTCGCCGTCACCGGCCGCGAGGCCAAGCTCGCCGACCTGCTGCACAGCGCGGTCACCACCCGCTGGCAGGCCTATGTGCGACCGGTGATGAAGCTGGCCCCCGTGGGCAAGGGGGTCGTGGAGGACGTGCTGCAGGAGCTGTACGACGACTATCAGGGGCACATGGCCGCCACCCTCAGCTGGGGTGGCGGCAGCAGGGGCGCCAGTGACTCCGGAAAGGAGTTCGTCGAGCAGATCGTCGCGAACTTCTGGGCGGCCGTCGAGGACAGGACCGCCTAGAAGACCGACTCGGCCTCGTCCATCCGGTCCTTCGGCACCGTCTTCAGCTCGGTGACCGCCTCGGCCAGCGGCACCATCACGATGTCGGTGCCGCGCAGCGCGGTCATCCGGCCGAACTCGCCGCGGTGGGCGGCCTCGACGGCGTGCCAGCCGAAGCGGGTGGCGAGGACGCGGTCGTAGGCGGTGGGCACGCCGCCGCGCTGGACGTGACCGAGGATGACCGGCTTGGCCTCCTTGCCGAGGCGCCGCTCCAGCTCGTACGCCAGCGCGGTGCCGATGCCCTGGAAGCGC
The DNA here is from genome assembly GCF_040634095.1 of Streptomyces sp. NPDC007205. Taxonomy (NCBI): domain Bacteria; kingdom Bacillati; phylum Actinomycetota; class Actinomycetes; order Kitasatosporales; family Streptomycetaceae; genus Streptomyces; species Streptomyces sp. NPDC007205. Next base: position 83,467 of record NZ_JBEYEW010000026.1, on the reverse strand, counting down.
TCGTGGCCGTACTGGTCGATGTCGCCCTTGCCGTAGGCCATGGTGCCGTCGAGGGGGTGGGCGCCCTCGGCGACGCAGATGACGGCGAACTTCTTGCCGCGGGAGAAGCGCTCCTCGACCATCTTGACCAGGTCGGCGGGGTCGAAGGGGCGCTCGGGCAGGCAGATGCCGTGGGCACCGGCGGCCATGCCGGACTCCAGGGCGATCCAGCCGGCGTGCCGGCCCATGACCTCGACGACCATCACCCGCTGGTGGGACTCGGCCGTGGTCTTCAGGCGGTCCATGGCCTCCGTGGCCACGCCCACGGCGGTGTCGAAGCCGAAGGTGCGGTCGGTGGAGGAGATGTCGTTGTCGATGGTCTTGGGGACGCCGACGACCGGCAGTCCCGCGTCGGAGAGCATGCGGGCCGCGGTCAGCGTGCCCTCGCCGCCGATCGGGATCAGCGCGTCGATACCGAACTCCTCGACCATGTCGGCGGCGCCGTCACAGGCCTCGCGCAGCCGGTCGCGTTGCAGCCGGGAGGAGCCGAGGATGGTGCCGCCGCGGGCCAGGATGCCGCTGACCCCGTCCAGGTCGAGGCTGCGGTAGTGCCGGTCGAGCAGACCCCGGTAGCCGTCCTCGAAGCCGATGACCTCGTCGCCGTACTGCGCCACCGCCCGGTGCACGACCGACCGGATCACGGCGTTCAGGCCGGGGCAGTCGCCGCCTGCGGTGAGAACTCCGATGCGCATCGTGCTGTGTCTCCTGCTCGCTGTCGGTGCCGGTGAGCCACTGTCGATTGTTCCACGTCCACCGGGGCGGTGAGCCACTTGACGGGCGCCTTATCCGGGGCCAGGGGTATTGTCAAGAGGGTTCTGCTCACCTTGGTGGGCGATTTTTATGCCGACGACGATGAGGAACGGAGTGGACACGTGACGCGCAGCGTGTACGTGACCGGGATCGACCGCGGTGACGGCCGCCAGGTCGTGGAGCTGGGGGTCATGGAACTCCTGACCCGGCAGGTCGACCGGGTGGGCGTCTTCCGTCCGCTCGTGCACGACGGCCCGGACCGGCTGTTCGAGCTGCTGCGGGCGCGGTACCGCCTCTCGCAGGACCCGGCGACCGTCTACGGCATGGACTACCACGAGGCGTCCGCGCTCCAGGCCGAGCAGGGCACCGACGAGCTGGTCTCGGCGCTGGTCGACCGCTTCCACCTGGTGGCCCGCGACTACGACGTGGTCCTCGTCCTCGGCACCGACTTCGCCGACACCCAGCTGCCGGACGAGCTGTCCCTGAACGCCCGCCTGGCCAACGAGTTCGGCGCCTCCGTGATCCCGGTCGTCGGCGGCCGCAAGCAGCCGGCCGAGTCGGTGCTGGCCGAGACGCGCAACGCCTACCGGGCGTACGACGGCCTCGGCTGCGACGTGCTGGCCATGGTCACCAACCGGGTGGCCCGCGAGGACCGCGACGAGATCGCCGAGCGGCTCGCCACCCGGCTGCCGGTCCCCTGCTACGTCGTCCCCGACGAGCCGGCGCTCTCCGCGCCGACCGTCTCGCAGATCGCCCACGCCCTCGACGCGAAGGTGCTGCTCGGCGACGACTCCGGGCTCGCCAGGGACGCGCTGGACTTCGTCTTCGGCGGCGCCATGCTGCCCAACCTCCTCGGTGCCCTGACGCCGGGCTGTCTGGTCGTCACCCCGGGCGACCGCGCCGATCTGGTCGTCGGCTCGCTTGCCGCGCACAGCGCCGGCACCCCGCCGATAGCCGGCGTGCTGCTCACCCTGAACGAGGTGCCGCGCGAGGAGATCCTCACCCTCGCCGCCCGCCTGGCACCGGGCACCCCGGTGCTGTCCGTGAGAGGCAACAGCTTCCCGACCGCCGAGCAGCTGTCCTCGCTGGAGGGCAAGCTGAACGCGGCCACCCCGCGCAAGGCGGAGCGGGCGCTCGGCCTGTTCGAGCGGTACGCCGACACCGCCGACCTGGCCCGCCGGGTCTCGGCGCCGAGCAACGACCGGGTCACCCCGATGATGTTCGAGCACAAGCTGCTGGAGCAGGCCCGCTCCGACAAGCGGCGGGTCGTGCTTCCCGAGGGCACCGAGGAGCGGGTGCTGCACGCGGCCGAGGTGCTGCTGCGCCGGGGCGTGTGCGACCTGACCCTGCTCGGCTCCGTCGACCAGATCCGCAAGAAGGCCGCCGACCTAGGCATCGACCTCGGCGACACCCAGCTGATCGACCCGGCCACCTCCGAGCTGCGCGACACCTTCGCCGAGCGGTACGCGGCGCTGCGCGCCCACAAGGGCGTCACGGTCGAGCTGGCCTACGACGTCGTATCCGACGTCAACTACTTCGGCACACTGATGGTGCAGGAGGGCCTGGCCGACGGCATGGTGTCCGGCTCGGTGCACTCCACGGCGGCCACCATCCGGCCCGCCTTCGAGATCATCAAGACCAGGCCGGACTCCTCGATCGTCTCGTCCGTCTTCTTCATGTGCCTGGCCGACAAGGTGCTGGTCTACGGCGACTGCGCGGTCAACCCGGACCCGAACGCCGAGCAGCTCGCGGACATCGCCGTCCAGTCGGCCGGTACGGCCGCGCGGTTCGGCGTGGAGCCCAGGATCGCGATGCTGTCGTACTCCACGGGTACCTCCGGCTCGGGCGCCGACGTCGACAAGGTGCGCGAGGCCACCGAGCTGGCCCGCTCCCGGCGGCCGGACCTGAAGATCGAGGGGCCGATCCAGTACGACGCGGCCGTGGAGCCGTCCGTCGCCGCGACCAAGCTGCCCGGGTCCGATGTCGCCGGGCAGGCAACGGTTCTGATCTTCCCGGACCTCAACACGGGCAACAACACCTACAAGGCCGTGCAGCGTTCGGCCGGCGCGATCGCCGTCGGACCGGTCCTGCAGGGTCTGCGCAAGCCGGTCAACGACCTGTCCCGGGGCGCGCTCGTCCAGGACATCGTCAACACCGTCGCCATCACGGCGATCCAGGCCCAGACGCCCGCCAACTGAAGCACAGAGAGCATTCCAACACCGTGACCGAGACTCGCGCGGCGAACCGCGTCCTCGTCCTCAACTCCGGCTCCTCGTCGGTGAAGTACCAGCTGCTCGACATGCGCGACCGGAGCCGTCTCGCCGTCGGACTGGTGGAGCGCATCGGCGAGCAGACCTCCCGGATCAAGCACTCCTGCCTCACCTCCGGCGACACCCGTGAGCACACCGGGCCGATCGCCGACCACGACGCCGCGCTCAAGGCCGTCTCCGAGGAGCTGAGCCGGGACGGCCTGGGCCTCGACTCGCCGGAACTGGCCGCGATCGGGCACCGGGTGGTGCACGGCGGCATGTTCTTCACCGAGCCGACCGTCATCGACGACGAGGTGCTCGCCGAGATCGAGCGGCTGATCCCGGTAGCCCCGCTGCACAACCCGGCCAACCTCACCGGCATCCGCACCGCCCAGGCGCTGCGCCCCGACCTGCCCCAGATCGCCGTCTTCGACACCGCGTTCCACACGACGATGCCGGAGTCGGCGGCGCGCTACGCGATCGACCCGAAGATCGCCGACCGCCACCGCATCCGCCGCTACGGCTTCCACGGCACCTCGCACGCGTATGTCGCGCGGGAGACGGCGCGGCTGCTGGGCAGGGACCCGTCCGAGGTCAACGTGATCGTGCTGCACCTGGGCAACGGCGCCTCCGCGTCCGCGGTCCGAAACGGCCGGTGCGTGGACACCTCCATGGGTCTGACGCCTTTGGAGGGGCTTGTGATGGGTACGCGATCTGGTGATCTGGATCCGGCCGTCATCTTCCATTTGGCCCGGGTTGGCGGAATGTCCATGGATGAGATCGACACTCTTCTCAACAAGAGGAGCGGTCTGTTCGGCCTGTGCGGGGACAACGACATGCGGGAGATCCGCCGCCGGATCGACGAGGGCGACGAAGAGGCCGCTCTCGCGTTCGACATTTACATTCACCGGCTCAAGAAGTACATCGGCGCCTATTACGCCGTGCTCGGGAAGGTGGACGCGGTCGCGTTCACGGCCGGGGTCGGCGAGAACGCGGCGCCGGTGCGGGAGGCGGCGATCACGGGTCTGGAGGGCCTTGGCCTCGCGGTCGACCCGGAGCTGAACGCGGTACGAGCGGACGCGGTCAGGCTGATCTCACCGAAGGACGCGCGTGTCGCCGTCGCCGTGGTGCCGACGGATGAAGAACTGGAGATCGCGACGCAGACCTACGCACTGGTCGGAAAGAACAACTGAATAGCAGCACCTGAGCGGTGCGGCACTCATTTGTATCTTCCGCCAGACGGAATATTCCGTAGCGAAACAAACCGATAGGATCGCCCCATGCGCCGTTCGAAAATCGTCTGTACTCTCGGCCCCGCGGTCGACTCCCACGAGATGCTCGTCGCCATGATCGAGGCGGGCATGAATGTGGCCCGGTTCAACTTCAGCCACGGCTCCCACGCCGAGCACCAGGCGCGGTACGACCGCGTCCGGGCCGCGTCCAAGGAGACCGGCCGGCCCATCGGCGTCCTCGCCGACCTGCAGGGCCCGAAGATCCGCCTGGAGACCTTCGCCGAGGGTCCGGTCGAGCTCGAACGCGGTGACGAGTTCGTCATCACGACCGAGGACGTGCCGGGCGACAAGCACATCTGCGGTACGACGTACAAGGGGCTGACGGGCGACGTCGCGCGCGGCGACCAGATCCTGATCAACGACGGCAACGTCGAGCTGAAGGTCCTGGACGTCGAGGGTTCCCGGGTGAAGACGATCGTCATCGAGGGCGGTGTCGTCTCCGACCACAAGGGCATCAATCTGCCCGGCACGGCCGTCAACGTGCCCGCGCTGAGCGAGAAGGACGTCGAGGACCTGCGCTTCGCCCTCCGCATGGGCTGCGACATGGTCGCGCTGTCCTTCGTACGGGACGCCAAGGACATCCACGACGTGCACCGCGTCATGGACGAGGAGGGCCGCCGGGTCCCGGTCATCGCCAAGGTGGAAAAGCCGCAGGCGGTGGAGAACATGGAGGACGTCGTCGCGGCGTTCGACGCCGTGATGGTGGCCCGCGGTGACCTCGCCGTCGAGTATCCGCTCGAAAAGGTCCCCATGGTGCAGAAGCGCCTGATCGAGCTGTGCCGGCGCAACGCCAAGCCGGTGATCGTGGCGACCCAGATGATGGAGTCGATGATCACCAACTCCCGTCCGACCCGCGCCGAGGCCTCCGACGTGGCCAACGCGATCCTGGACGGCGCCGACGCGGTCATGCTGAGCGCCGAGTCGTCGGTGGGCGCCTACCCGGTCGAGACGGTCAAGACCATGTCGAAGATCGTCACCGCGGCCGAGCAGGAGCTGCTCTCCAAGGGCCTGCAGCCGCTGGTGCCGGGCAAGAAGCCGCGCACCCAGGGCGGCTCGGTGGCCCGCGCTGCCTGCGAGATCGCCGACTTCCTCGGCGGCCGCGGCCTGATCGCCTTCACCCAGTCCGGTGACACCGCGCGCCGTCTGTCCCGCTACCGCGCGACCCAGCCGATCATCGCGTTCACCACGGACGAGGCCACCCGCAACCAGCTCACCCTGAGCTGGGGCGTGGAGTCGCACATCGTGCCGTTCGTGAACACCACCGACGAGATGGTCGACCTGGTGGACCAGGAGATCGCCCGGCTGGGCCGCTTCGACGCGGGTGACACGGTCATCATCACCGCCGGCTCGCCCCCCGGCGTCCCCGGCACCACCAACATGCTCCGCGTCCACCACCTGGGCACGCAGACCAACTGACAAGCCCGCCAAGGGCCTTGTACGGCACTGAGGGCGCCCCCTGGGAACAGGGGGCGCCCTCAGCCGTGTGCGGCTCCCGAACGGGCTTGCAGGACCGGTCAGTCGGTCGTGTACACGTGCATGCCGGGCACGTGCAGGTTGCCGCCGAACTGGGCGGCCTGGACCACCTTGACGTGGGTGAAGTAGATCAGCGGGATGTTCAGCGGGGGCGGGCTGTCGGGGCTGAACGTGATCGGGATCAGACCGAGCAGGTTGCCCGAGATCTTCTCCGTGTACATCACGGTGTCGCCGCCCCGGATGGTGGACATCGAGCCCTTGGCCGCCTGCACGTGGTAGGTCTTGCCGGACTGCTTGTCCTTCACCGTCTGGTGCAGGTCGCCGATGTCCGTGCCGCCGGAGATGACGTACTTCAGCACCTTCTTGGTGGTGCCGGACGCCGTCTTCACCTCGACGACGCCCTGGTAGTCGGCGCCCTTGAGCAGAAGCGAGCTGGCGTCCAGGTACCAGGGGTCGTCGGCCACCGGCAGCTTGTTGTCGACGCCGCTGACGTCGTCCGTGGCCTTGGGACAGTTCTCCGCCGAGGCGGAGTCGCTCGCGGACGGGCTCGGCGTGGCCGAACCTGCCGCGTCCTTGACCGTCTTGGTGGCGTCCCCAGCCGTCTTGGAGACCGTGTCGGTGGTCTTCTTCACCGTGTCCCCGACCGTCTTGGTGGCCTTGGAGACGGTGTCCTTGACGGTGTCGGTGACCTTGGAACCGGACGACGACACGTCCGGCTTGGCCGAATCCGAAGACGCACTCGCCGACGGGGTAGCGGACGGCGTCGGGCTCGCGGACGAGCTGCCGGAGTCCTTGCCACCGGTGAGGATGCCGCCGAGCGTGTCGCCGATGGTGTCCAGCAGGCCGCCGCTGCTCTTGGAGGCCGACGGGGTGGGCGTGGCCGTGTCAGCGCCGGAGGACGACGAGCCGGAGCCCGAGTCCGAGCCGGAGGAGCCCGAGGAGCCGGACGTCGCGGTCGGCTTGGGCGCGGCCTTGTCGCCGGAACCTGCATCCGGCGAAGAGGACGTGCCCGAGTCGCCGGACTTGGTGCCCTTCGAGTCCTTGGTGTCGGCGCTCGCCGAGGGCGACGGGGTGGCCTTGTCACCGGACGCGCTCTCCGAGGCGGAGGGCGAGGGCGACGACGAGGCGTCCTTGGAGGTGCCCAGCGCCTTGACACAGTCCTTGTACTCGTCGGCCGTCAGGCTCTTGGACGTGGTCGACGGGGACGGGCCGCTGCCGGCCGCGAGGGCCAGCGAGGACGTGAAGCCCATGCCCATCAGCACCGCCGTCGGCATCGCCACGGAGGCGATCGCCTTCCCGGCCGGCATGTGGAACCTGGTGAACAGCGGCTTCCTGGGTGCCGCGTGGCGGGGCCCGGTTCTCGCGCGGGACCCGTCCACGTCGGTCCCGTGGGTCACCTCGTCAGCCGGCACTGTGCCTCCCGTTCGCCCCGTTGGCCGGGCTCGTTCCTGACAGGTCGTTCTCCCCAGGCGCGGTGAAGCCCTGGTAGGGGACATCGCCCAGCCCGTCCGTGCGCTGCTCGGGCAGCGGCGCGGCCTGCGGGGCGCCGCCCTCCCCGGGGGCTGCCTCGGCCGGCGGCTCCGGCTGCGGCGGGCCGCCCGGCGCCCAGGCGATGGCCATCGCCCCGCCGATCAGCGAGCACAGGAAGCCGACGATGAAGCCGCCGATGTTGGACAGCGGGATGGACACCAGCGCCAGCAGAATCGCCGCGACACCCGCGAAGACCCGGATGTGCCGCTGGAACCAGAGGGTGATGCCGAGGACGATCAGCAGCGCACCGATGATCAGGGAACTGGAGCCGCCGGGCGTCCCCATCGCCATCGTGAGGTGGCCAAGCTGCAGGTGTGCGTACGGGAAGTACAGGATGAGAAAGCCGCCGAGCACGACGAACAGTCCGGCCCAGAACGGACGGTTGCCCCGCCAGGCGCGGAACTGCAGCCTCCGGCGGGTGAACTGGCCGGGTGCGGCGGCAGGGGTCTCGGCGCTCATGGAAACAGCTCCCTGGTGCGGCGTTGCTGTGGTGGTGATGTGTGACGCGTGTGGATACGCGGCCGTTGGAGGGACGGGCGGGGGTGCCGTCGGCTCCCCCGCCCGTCACCGAGCGCCTAGTAGCACTCGATTCCCTTGCCGTCGCCCTTGTGCAGCGACATGTGGAGACCGCTGAGCTTGAACGTGCCGGCGGTGGTCGCCCACGCCGTCTGGTGCACGTGGGTCAGGTCGGCCGACTCGGCCTGCTGGGCGAAGCCGAACGGGTTGGCGGCCTCGCCACCGCCCTTCATGCCCGGGCCCTTGCCACCCTTGGCCTTGGCGGTGTCACCGGCGGCCACACCGATGTCGATGTTGTTGAACGTCGCGTCGGCGTTCAGGTCATCGACGTCGATGTAGAGGTTGTGGGCCTGAACCGCGTCGTGGCCCTTGCCGCCGGCCTCCAGACGGAGGGTGACCGAACCGAAGAACGGCACATCCGGGGTGACCACGGACTGGCACATGTTCGTGATCGAGGCGTCTTGGAACGACGAGACAGCGACGGGGTGGGCCGTCTTCTTCCCGTCGAGCGTGTAGCCGCTGTCGATCGCGCCGTACTGGGCGAAGCCCTCGCCGTGCAGGGTGTCAGCCGTCACCTTGAACTGCTGACCGGACACGCTGAACGAGGCGGCCAGAGCGCCCTGCGCGAGGGCGACACCTATACACGCCGTGGCGGCAACGCTGGGCACCATGACCACAGCGAACCGCTTCCATCTGGTCCCGCCACGCACCTGGGACTCCATATTTCCTCCTTCTCGGACGTACATCTCCTGGCCCGGAATCGCCGCAGTCGGCGGCTCAGCCGGGCAGGGATGGGAGAAGTGCTACGTCCTCGGGAAGGAGAGCGCCCGTACTCGGAGGCGCGAACCGCGCACCGATCACCGGCGATCACCCCCGAGCGACAACCACTGGTCGCGCCTGACACGCATCACGCACAACCCTGCTGGACAGGCTTCGCCGGCCGGCGAAGACCCCCCTGCCCTAGACCCGGCGCCACTGCCGCCGGCTCTGCTCGGTGGGGACCCAGATTCTCCGGTGACCCGACCGGATGCCGGGGTAACGGAAATGGACCGAGCGTCGCCGATCGTGGTGCATTCTCGCGCCGGACACAAGGGGGTTCGTTACTGGCTAGTAACGGCCGGATAACCGGAGGACGACCGGCCGGTCTCGGAGTGCGACGCTGGGTGGCATCCCGGGGCAGAGCAAAGCCGTTGATCCCTGGACGAATCCAGACAGATCAACGGCCTCGACTTACTCGGAGTAACAGATGGCGCGATTACCAAGATTTGGTAAAGCGCAGCCGTCCCGACGTCTCGTCGGCGAATCTTTCACCCCGGCATCACAAGCCGTGGCGTTTAGCGACTGGTCAGAACAGGGCGCGCGCCAGCGCCCTGCGCGCGCCCACCACGCGCGCGTCCTCGGGCCCCACGACCTCGAACAGCTCCAGCAGCCGACGCCGTACCGTGTCCCGGTCGTCACCGAACGTGCGCTGTACGGTCTCGATCAGCCGGCCGAAGGCGTCCTCGACGTGCCCGCCCACCAGGTCCAGGTCGGCGGCGGCGATCTGCGCGTCGACGTCCGTCGGCTTCTCGGCGGCCTCCTGACGGACCTTCTGCGGATCGAAGCCCTGCACCCGCTGCAGCAACTCGGCCTGCGCAAGGCCCAGTTTGGCCTCGGGGTGGGCCGGGTCGTCGGCCAGCACGTTCTTGTAGGCCCGGACGGCACCGGCCAGGTCACCGGCGTCCAGGGCCTCGGCGGCGGCGTTCAGCGAGGCGTCGTACGGACCGGCCTGCTCGACGGCCGCACCGCCACCCGGCTGCGCGTCCGGGTCGACGCTCAGGCCGGTGATGCCGAACCGCTGCTCGGCGACCTGCACCAGCTGGTCCAGGGTCTGCCGGATCTGCTGCTCGTCGGCCGCCCCCTGGAACAGCGGCAGCGCCTGTCCGGCCACAACGGCGAACACGGCCGGGATGCCCTGCACCCCGAACTGCTGCATCAGCATCTGGTTGGCGTCGACGTCGATCTTGGCGAGGAGGAAGCGCCCGTTGTACTCGACGGCGAGCCGCCCCAGGACCGGGCTCAGCTGCTTGCAGGGCTGACACCAGTCGGCCCAGAAGTCGATGACGACGGGCACCTCGGCGGAGCGCTGGAGGACATCCCTCTCGAAGCCCGCCTCATCGACGTCGATGACCAGCTCGGCCGGGGAGACGGCCCCCGTGCCGCCCTGCCGGGCGGCCTCGGCGCGCGTCTGCTCGGCCTTGGCCTTGGCCTCCTGGGCCGCCTTCACCGCGGCGAGGTCGACGACGCCGCTCATGGACATGTTCCGTGGCTGCATGCGTCTATCCTCCCCCGTTACCGCGTCGGAATGAAAAAGCAGGGTGCGCGGGCGCCGGGTCCCCACCCCACGCCGCACGATCGCGGCTCGTGTACGTCCCTCACGAGCTTTCGCTACGAGTCGTAGCGTAATGCCAGGGAGGGGCCGCGCGACACCACCCCCCGGTGATCTCCCTCACGACCGCACAGTTCCCGCCGGTTATGGTCAAGGGATGCAGAGCCGCACTCCCGCCAGCCGTACCGGCCGTCCGCGCAGCGCCGCCGCGGACACCGCGATCCTGGCCGCGACCAGGGAGGCGCTGGTGGAACTGGGCTGGTCCAAGCTCACCCTGGGAGACGTGGCGACGCGCGCCGGCGTCGCGAAGACGACGCTGTACCGCCGCTGGGCCGGCAAGCCGGAGCTGGTGTGCGACGCCGTGGCAGAGCTGTTCGACGAACTGGAACTTCCCGACCGCGGCAGCCTCGCGGCCGACATCGAGGGCGTGGTCCTGCAGTTCGCGGCCATCCTGGCCCGCCCGGAGGCGAAGAGCGGCCTGATGGCGGTGGTCGCCGAGTCCACCCGCGACGACGCTCTGCGCGAACGCATCCGCGCCTCCGTCGTGGAGCGGCAGAAGCGGCTGGTTCTGGAGGGCCGGGCGCGGGCCCAGTCCCGCGGCGAACTGCCGCCGGAACCGGATCCGGCGGAGGCCGCCCGCACGGTGGACCTGATCTTCGACATGGTGGCGGGTGCGGTGGTGCACCGCACCCTGGTGAGCGGCAAGCCGGCGGACGAGGAGTGGGTGCGCAGCTTCACGCGGGTCCTGCTGCAGGGGCTGACCTCGTCCGCCTGAGCCTGCTCAGAACCCCGCCGGCTCCGTGTACACCCCCCACTCGTCCCGCAGCACTCCGCAGATCTCACCGAGCGTCGCCTCGGCCCGCACGGCATCCAGCATCGGCCCGATCATGTTGGCCCCGGACCGGGCCGCATCCAGCATCGCGGCCAGCGCGGAACGCACCGCGCCCTCGTCGCGCGCCGCCTTCCGCTCGCAGAGCACCCGCACCTGCTCCCGCTCCACCTCATGGCTGACCCGCAGGATCTCCAGGTCCCCGGTGACGGACCCGGTGTGCGCATTGACGCCGACGACCCTCTTGTCCCCCTTCTCCAGCGCCTGCTGGTACCGGAAGGCGGACTCGGCGATCTCGCCGGTGAACCAGCCGTCCTCGATCCCGCGCAGGATCCCGGAGGTGATCGGCCCGATCGGGTGCCGCCCGTCCGGGTGCGCCCGAAGCCCCCGCTCCTTGATCTGCTCGAAGATCTTCTCCGCGTCGGCCTCGATCCGGTCCGTCAGCTGCTCGACGTACCAGGCACCGCCCAGCGGGTCGGCCACGTTGGCGACCCCGGTCTCCTCCATCAGCACCTGCTGCGTGCGCAGCGCGATCTCCGCCGCCTGCTCGGAGGGCAGGGCGAGCGTCTCGTCGAGCGCGTTGGTGTGCAGCGAGTTGGTCCCGCCGAGCACGGCGGCCAGCGCCTCCACGGCCGTACGGACCACGTTGTTGTACGGCTGCTGCGCGGTCAGTGAGACCCCGGCGGTCTGTGTGTGGAACCGCAGCCACTGTGCCTTGTCGCTCTTCGCGCCGTACACGTCCCGCATCCAGCGCGCCCAGATGCGGCGCGCGGCACGGAACTTGGCGATCTCCTCGAAGAAATCCACGTGCGCGTCGAAGAAGAAGGACAGCCCGGGCGCGAACACCTCCACGTCGAGCCCGCGGCTGAGCCCCAGCTCCACGTACCCGAAGCCGTCGGCCAGCGTGTACGCCAGCTCCTGCGCGGCCGTCGCGCCCGCCTCGCGGATGTGGTAGCCGGAGACGGACAGCGGCTTGTAGGCGGGGATGCCGGCGGCGCAGTACTCCATCAGGTCGCCGATGAGGCGCAGATGGGGCTCGGGCTGGAAGAGCCACTCCTTCTGCGCGATGTACTCCTTGAAGATGTCCGTCTGGAGGGTCCCGTTGAGCACCCCCGGATCGACGCCCTGCCGCTCGGCGGCGACCAGGTACATGCAGAAGACGGGCACGGCCGGACCGCTGATGGTCATGGACGTCGTCACATCACCCAGCGGGATGTCCTTGAACAGGACCTCCATGTCGGCGGCCGAGTCGATGGCGACGCCGCAGTGCCCGACCTCGCCGCGGGAACGGGGGTCGTCGGAGTCGCAGCCCATCAGCGTCGGCATGTCGAAGGCCACGGACAGGCCCCCGCCGCCGGCGGCGAGGATCATCTTGTACCGCTCGTTGGTCTGCTCGGCGTTGCCGAACCCGGCGAACTGCCGGATCGTCCAGGTACGGCCGCGGTAGCCGGTCGGATGGAGGCCACGCGTGAAGGGGTACTCCCCGGGCCAGCCGATCCGCTCGAATCCCTCGTACGTGTCGCCCGGTCGGGGCCCGTACACCGGCTCCACGGGATCACCGGAGAGCGTGGTGAAGTCAGCGTCGCGCTTGCGCGCGGCGTCGTAGCGGGCCTGCCAGCGGCGGCGGCCCTCCTCGATGGCGTGAGCGTCCATACCCTCGAATTTACTTGGACGTCCTAGTAAATGTCGATGGCTGACCGCCGCACGGTGCTCGTACGGCGGTGGAGCCTCAGGCCTCGGCGACGGCCGGGGCCTGGTCGGCGGCCCTGGCCTCCAGCTCGCGGCTGATGTTCCGCTCGACGATGAAGGCGGCGGTGGGGATGGTCCCCGCGAGCAGCACCCACAGCTGCTTGCCGACGGGCCACTTCGCCTTCGAGCCCAGGTCGAAGGCGAAGATCAGGTAGATCACGTACAGCCAGCCGTGGGCGATGGCCACGACCCGGGTGAAGTCCGCGGCGCCGTCGATGTGGAGCCCGTACTTCGCGATCATGCTCAGGCACAGCAGCACCAGCAGGACACCGGTCGTGTAGGCCATGACGCGGTAGCGGGTCAGCACGCTCTTTTTCATGGAGTCGAGCGTAACCACCCGTTCCGGGAGATCTTGCCCGGGGTCAGTCCTCGTCGAAGTCGTGTGCCGCGACCCGCAGCGGACGGAGCATCGCGAAGATCTCCGCGCACTCCTCCGCGTCGTACACGCCGAGCCCGAACTCCATGGCCATGAGGTCGCGGGTGGCCGCGTCGACCACCTCACGCCCCTTGTCGGTGATCACCGCGAGGGTGCCGCGCCCGTCGCTGGGATTGGGCCGTTTGGCCACCAGCCCGGACTTCACCAGCCGGTCGACGGTGTTCGTGACCGAGGTCGGATGCACCATCAGTCGCTCGCCGATCTTGGACATGGGCAGCTCACCGGCCTTGGAGAAGGTGAGCAGCACCAGCGCCTCGTACCGCGCGAACGTCAGTCCGTACGGCTTGACCACCGCGTCCACCTCGGCGAGCAGGATCTGCTGGGCCCGCATGATCGAGGTGATCGCGGCCATGGACGGCACGTTTCCCCAGCGCCGCTTCCAGAGCTCGTCGGCACGGGCGATGGGGTCGAAGGGAAGGCTGAGAGGCTTCGGCACGTCATCAGACCCTACCGGCCGGTCATATGCCGGGCAGCCCCGTCTCGGCTTTCGGTCGCCCGGGCCGCGACGGCCAGGCCGCAGCAGCACAGGACGCCCGCCACACCGGCCCCCGCCACGGCCGTACGCACCCCCGCCAGCTGCGCCGCCACCCCGGCCAGCGCCATGCCGACGCCCTGCACGGTCATCAGCCCGGCGCTCAGCACGGTCATGGCCCGCCCGCGCAGCTCCTGCGGCACGGCCCGGACGAACCACTGGTCCAGGCCCAGGGTGTACGCCGAGCCGGCCCCGGACAGCAGCAGGAGCAGCAGCGAGGCGGTGAGCCCGGGGCGCAGGGCGAAGCCGGGGTACGGCAGCAGGGTCAGACACAGCAGGGGAAGGGCGACCCGTTCGCGGGCCACGGGTCCGAGCCTGGCCCCGGCGAACAGTTCGCCGGCCACCGTGCCGACGGGCAGGGCGCACATCAGCAGCCCGAGGCCCGCGGAACCGCTGCCCAGCTCGTCCGCGTACGGCGCCGCCAGTGCCTCGGGGACGACCGAGAACGCCGCCGGCATCCAGAACAGGAGCAGCAGGACGCGCACCCGGCGGTCGGCGAACAGCCGGCGCGGACCCGGCGGGGTGTCCGTGCTCCGGTGCGTACGGGCGGGGCGGTGCCGGGTGCCGCAGCGCAGCAGCACGGCGGAGGCGAGGAACGTGCCGACCGTGATCAGCAGGGCGTGGCGCGGGCTGACGGCGGTGAGCAGCAGACCGCCGAGGCCGTAGCCGACGAGCAGGGCGCTCTGGGCGACGATCCGCAGCAGGGAGCGGCCGAGCACGAACAGGTCGCCGTCGCCGAGGACGTCGGCCAGCGTGGCCATGCGGGTGCCGGAGAACACCGGCGAGACGACGGCCATCGCGCAGCGCAGCGCGAGGAGCAGGCCCATACCGGCGCCCGGGGCGGTCATCAGGGCCACACAGCCGGCGCACACCAGGTCGCAGACGACGAGCACACGCCGGGCCGGGAGGCGGTCGGCGACGGGGGCGAGAAGGGCGCCGCCCACGGCGTACGGCAGGAAGCCCAGCGCGAAGGTGAGCGCGCTGAGCAGGGGCGAGCGGGTGAGGTCGTAGACGAGGACGGACAGCGCGATCTCGCTGACGATCACGCCGAGCATGGACAGCACATGGGCGGCGAAGACGGCCCGGAACTCGGGCACGGCGAAGACACGGCCGTAGCCGGCGGACGCCGGGGTGGCCTGCGGTGGTGCGGACATGCCGGCAGCGTGCCGGGAGACGGACCGGCAGTCGTAGAGTTTCGGCTCCAGCCGAATCTTCCCCCGGAGGTGGCCCGTGCCCTCCCGTCTGCACTTCGGCGACGACGACTTCCTGCGCTGCCGGTTCGCGATCTCGCCGCTGTGGGAGACGCAGGAGGCGGTGCGCACCCTCAGCCGGCCCGACCGGCATGCCTATCAGGCGCCCTGGCTGCGCCGGATCAGGGAGGCGGCGGCCGGACTCGACCTGGCTCCGCTGTGGCTGCTGATGCCCCGGCGCGGCCACTCACCGGACTGGCTCGGCGCACCGCCGATCGGACCGGCAGCCACCTTCGAGGAGGAGATCGCGGCCGTCCGGGCGTCCGACCCGGAGGCGGCCCGCGAGGACACCGCCCAGTCGCTGGCCTGCACCCCGGGCGCGCTCCGGTCGCGCCGGGGCCGGGCCTGGCTCGCGGACCCGGCACGGATGGTCCAGGAGCTGGCGGACGCCATGGAGGAGGCGTGGCGGGCCCTGATCGCACCGGACTGGCCCCGGCTGCGGGCGCTGCTGGAGGCGGACGTGGCCTTCCACTCGCGGCGGCTGGCCGAGGTGGGGCTCGGCACGCTGCTGCCGGAACTGGACGGCCGGCTGTCCTGGGACGGCCGTACGCTGACGCTCGCGCTGCACACCGAGTACACCCGCGACCTCGCCGGCCAGGGCCTGGTGCTGATGCCGAGCGTGTTCTCGTGGCCCGACGTGATCACCGGTTTCGAGCCCCCGTGGCAGCCCACGCTGGTCTACCCGGCCCGCGGTATCGCCGGCCTGTGGACCGAGCCGGGCGCCGGCACCCCGGATGCGCTGGTACGGCTGCTGGGCCGCAACAGGGCGGCGGTCCTGTCCGCCCTGGACGAACCGGCGACCACCTCGGCCCTGGCCCACCGGCTGCGACTGCCCCCGTCGTCGGTGTCGTCCCACCTGACGGTGCTGCGCGACGCGGGCCTGCTGACGGCACGCCGCTACGGCCACCAGGTGCTGTACGAACGTACGCCGCTGGGCATGGCGCTCACCGCACCAGTGGCCACGCCCGCGACGCCTACGCCAGATGCCGCTCGACCGTCTCCACCTTGGAGGTGAGGCCGTCGGTCACCCCGGGGCGGATGTCGGCCTTGAGGACGAGGGAGACGCGCGGTGCCCGCTCCTCCACCGCGGCGACCGCCCGCCTGACGACGTCCATGACCTCGTCCCACTCCCCCTCGACGGAGGTGAACATCGCGTCGGTGCGGTTGGGCAGGCCCGACTCGCGGACCACGCGGACGGCTTCGGCGACGTACTCCCCCACGTCCTCGCCGACGCCGAGGGGCGTCACGGAGAAGGCGACGATCATGCGTTCACGATTCCTTCCTTGCGGGCACGGGCGGCGATGACGGCGTCCTCGGCCTCGCGGCGCAGCGCGCGCTCGATGATGAAGCCGCCGCCGGGAATGACCGAGTACGCGAAGTAGAGGGCGGCCTTGCCCTTGGCCCACTTGGTCCGGTTCCAGGCGTCCGCCCAGAAGACCACGTAGAGAACGAACAGCACGCCGTGGATCGGCCCCAGCACCGGCGCCACGTCGAAGCCGCTGTCGACCGTGTACTTGATGACGGTGCAGGCCGCGAGGATGATCCAGGAAATGCCCTCCGGCACGGAGATCAGTCGGAGGCGGCGGATGGCGGAGGCTGTCTTGAGGTCCACGGGTCACCTTCGGTGGGAGAGTCGCTGACGGCGCGATCGCTTCGTGATCCGCCTTGTGAACGGAAGCACAAACGTCCCGCCATTGTGGCAAACGATGCCCGTAGGGGTGTGCTCAGGGTCGGTGTCCACCTACAGGCCCTGTTCCGTCCACCCGTGGCGCCGCTACTTTCACTGCGTGGCGACGTTCCGACTGCAAGGAAGCAAGGTGCTCGCCGTCGAGATGACCGGGGACGCCGTGAAGGCGAAGAACGGCTCG
The DNA here is from genome assembly GCF_040634095.1 of Streptomyces sp. NPDC007205. Classification (NCBI taxonomy): domain Bacteria; kingdom Bacillati; phylum Actinomycetota; class Actinomycetes; order Kitasatosporales; family Streptomycetaceae; genus Streptomyces; species Streptomyces sp. NPDC007205. Next base: position 66,586 of record NZ_JBEYEW010000026.1, on the reverse strand, counting down.
ATGGTCGCGTACGACGGGCAGATGAGCTTCAAGAAGCTGACCGGTGGCGGGGAAGGGCTGCGGGGCATGGTGACGCGGCGGCTCACCGGCGAGCAGATGACGGTGATGGAGGTGAAGGGTCACGGCACCTGCTTCTTCGCGGACCGGGCCTCGGAGATCAACCTGGTGAGCCTCCAGGGGGACAGGCTCCACGTGGAGTCGAGCAACCTGCTCGTGACCGACGCGGGGCTGCGCACGGGCACGACGTTCACCGGACTGCGCGGCGCCTCGCAGGGCAACGGACTGTTCACGACGACCGTCGAGGGGCACGGACAGGCCGCGATCATGTCCGACGGGCCGGCGGTGGTGCTCCGGGTCGCCCCGCAGTACCCGCTGATCGTCGACCCGGGCGCCTATATCGCCCATCAGGGCAGCGTCCGGCAGTCCTTCCAGTCCGGGGTGACGTTCCGCACGTTCTTCGGGGAGGGCGGCGGCGAGGCCTTCCAGATCCGCTTCGAGGGCGACGGACTGGTGTACGTGCAGCCGAGCGAGCGGAACACGATCGCGGGGGACCTGTAGCCATGGCGTTCCGGGAGATCAACTCCAAGATGGTCGAGGCGACCGTGCTGCCGGGGCAGCGGCTGTTCAGTCAGCGCGGCGCGATGCTCGCGTACCAGGGGGACGTGTCCTTCACGCCGAACCTCCAGGGCGGCCAGGGCGGGCTGATGTCGATGGTCGGGCGCCGGGTGACGGGCGAGGCGACCCCGCTGATGACGGTGGAGGGCAGCGGCACCGTCTTCTTCGGGCACGGCGGCCACCACGTCCATGTCATCCACCTCACCGGCGACACCCTCTACGTGGAGGCCGACCGCCTGCTCGCGTTCGAGGGCACGCTGCGGCAGGGGACGATGTTCATGGGCTCACAGGGCGGGGTGATGGGCCTGGTCCGGGGCCAGGTCACCGGACAGGGTCTGTTCACCACCACCCTGCAGGGCCAGGGCTCGGTCGCCGTGATGGCGCACGGCGGCGTCTTCGAGATCCCGGTCACCCCCCAGCGCCCGGTCCACGTCGACCCGCAGGCCTACGTCGCCCACCACGGCGAGGTCCGCAACAAGCTGTCCACCGCGCTCGGCTGGCGCGAGCTGGTGGGCCGCGGCTCCGGCGAGGCCTTCCAGCTGGAGCTGAGCGGCAACGGCACGGTCTACGTCCAGGCCTCGGAGGAAAAGCTGTGAACACCTACGGAACTCCGGGCGCCGGGCCGGTGGTGTACGACCCGATGACGCTGCCCGCCGACGACAACGTGAACGCGTACACGTTCTGCGTCGAGCTCAAGAGCGGCCAGTGGTTCCTGCAGAAGGGGAAGATGATCGCCTACTACGGGGCGATCGAGTTCAACGGCATCGGGCACGGGCGACTCGACCGACTTGTCCGTACCTCGTTCCATTCGCCACTGCACGCGAGCGACTGGGTCGTGGCGGCGGGCTCCGGCAAGATGCTGCTGGCCGACCGGGCCTTCGACGTCAACTCCTACGACCTGGACGACGGGAACTTGACCATTCGCGCGGGCAACCTGCTCGCTTTTCAGCCAAGTCTCGCACTCAAACAATCGATCGTGCCGGGTTTTCTGACCCTTATCGGAACCGGAAAGTTTGTGGCCGCATCTAACGGGCCGGTGGTGTTCATGGAACCTCCGATCCGGGTCGACCCGCAGGCGCTCGTCGGGTGGGCCGACTGCCCGTCTCCGTGCCATCACTACGACCACGGGTATCTGATGGGCCTACTGGGCGGTCTACGTGCAATGACGGGCCTCGGCGGGGTGTCCGGGGAGGAGCACCAGTTCGAGTTCGCGGGCGCCGGGACGGTCCTGCTGCAGTCGACGGAGACCCTCATGGGCGAGGCGGCGACGGGGGTCGTTCCGTCCGAACCAGGGGTGCCCGGAGGTGGCGGAGGGGCACCGGACGGACACGGTCCGCAACCCTCGGGCGCACCGCGCCTTCCCGGACAGCTGGGGGACCTCCAGCGTCGCTTCGGGCTGTGAGCGGTAGTCTGCGGAGTGTGACGTCGAACGCGTGCGCACTGTCACACCACCCGAAGTAGTTCGTCATTCAACTTCTTAGGTAGACTTCATTCATGGAGACCGAGACGGCCACGCGCTGGCTGACCGATGCGGAGCAGTGCGCTTGGCGCACCCACCTGGAGGTCAACAGGCTGTTGACGTACCAGCTGGAGAAGGATCTGCAGCCGTTCGGCCTGACGATGAACGACTACGAGATCCTCGTCAATTTGTCCGAGTCGGACGACGTACGGATGCGGATGAGTGATCTCGCCTCCGCGACCCTGCAGTCCAAGAGCCGGCTCTCGCACCAGATCACGCGGATGGAGAACGCGAACCTCGTGCGCCGCGAGAACTGCGAGTCCGACCGGCGGGGGCTGTACGCCGTGCTGACCGAGCACGGCATGGAGACGATGAAGAAGGTGGCACCGCACCATGTGGCGTCCGTACGGCGGCACTTCATCGATCTGCTGTCACCGGAGGCGCTGATAGAGCTGGACAAGGCACTCAAGCCGATCGCGGAGCATCTGCGCGGTCAGCGCGGACGTCCGTAACCGCGGACGTCCGGCATCTGCGAGCCGGCGGCGGCCGGAGCTCCGAAACCGCTCCGCCCGCCGGCACCTCCTGGCTGATGGGGCCCGTCACAGCAGGGATGCGGAGTGTTCCGTGTCCCTCGTGCGAGCCCCGCCCCGGGCCACGGCCGGCGCGGTCAGGAGCATCACCGCGCCGGTCACCGCGAAGCACGGCCCCGGCGGCACCCCGCCGACCAGCACCCCGCCGACCGCGGCACCCGCCGTACCCCCCGCGTTGAGGGCCGTGTTGACCCAGGCACCGGCCCGGACCCGGGCCTCGGGCGGCGCGGTCTCGTCGGCGATGAGGTACGCGGTGGTGATCAGCGGGGACACGAAGAGCCCAGCGGCCGCCACCGCCAGGGCGAGTGTGCCCACCCCGTGCACCAGCCCGGCGGCGCACAGCACCAGCCCCAGTCCGGCCGCCTGCAGGGGCAGCCGTGCCCCTGCGGTGGCCCGCCACGAGACGGCACCGTTGAGCAGCCCGCCGACGGCGCTTCCGGCGGACAGGGCGGCGAGCACCCAGCCGGCGCTGCCCCCGCTGCCGTGCTCCTCCGCGAAGGCGACCACCAGCAGCTCGACCACGCCCAGCGCGAGACCGACCCCGGCGGCGGCGACCACCGGCCGCCCCAGCCCGCGCAGCACCCGCCGCCCGGCCGGACGCCGGTCCCGCTCGCGCCCGCCCGGCGGCACCGCACGCACCGCGGGAGACGACACGAACCCCGCCGTGCCCGCCGCCATCAGCACCGCCCCGGCGAGGACACCGGCCGCCGGCGGAGCGAACCCGACGAGCAGCCCGACCAGCAACGGCCCCGACACGAACAGCAGTTCCTCGGCGACGGCGTCGAGGCTGTAGGCGCGCTGCAGCAGCGCCCGGTCCGGGGCGAGCCGCCCCCACACGGCCCGCATGGTGGGCCCGAGCGGCGGAGTACAGGCCCCGGCGGCGGCCGTCACAGCCCCGACGGCGAGCGGCGGGACGGCGCCCGGACGCCAGACGGTCGCCGTCAGCAGCCCGAGCAGCGCGATGTAGGCCCCGGCCATCGGGGCGAGGACACGCCGCGGCCCGTGGCGGTCTATGAGCGCCGCCCGGGCGGGCGACAGAAAGACGCTGGTGGCGGAGAACAGCGCCATGACGGTGCCCGCCGTCGCATACGACCCGGAGGCCCGGGTCACGGCGAGCATCAGGGACAACGGGACGACGCCGTACGACAGCCTGGCGAGCAGGGCGGCGACGAAGGTGCGGCGCGCGTGCGGGATGCGCAGGACGGCGGCATAGGAAGGCGAAGGGTGCGTGGACACGCTGGAGTTCCTCTGCGGGAGGCGGAAGAGGGGACGCCGAAGGACGCGGTGGCCGTGTGGCCGGCCCCGCGGTCCGATGCGTGCTCTACGCCATGAAGAGGAACATGCCCGTCAGCCTAGGCCCTGTCGTCACATTCCCGTCGTCCGCCCGTAGGGCGGGCCCGGCGGCGTCTGGTGCGTGCGATCGCAAGGCGCCGGAGCGCCCTCGTGGCGGAGCCACGTGGGCGGTTCGGCAACGCGGCTGGGGGTCCCCCCTCTGGGGGAGTGCGTGCCAGGCGCCGCCGGGCAGGCGGGAATGTGACGACAGGGCCTAGCAACATGATCGCCACATCGGCGACCCTCAGCCCTCTGTGAGGCCCGCGACCAGCTCGTCCGCCGCGCGGTACGGGTCCAGTCCGCCCGCGACGATGCGCTCCGCGAGGGCGCTGAGGCGGCGGTCGCCGTGCAGGTCGCCGATGCGTTCGCGCAGCGCGGTGACGGCGATGGTCTCCACCTCGCGGGCCGCCCGCGCCCTGCGGCGCTCGGCGAGCACGCCGCGCTCCTCCATCCAGGCGCGGTGCTTCTCCAGGGCTTCGACGACCTCGTCGACGCCCTCGGCCCGCGCCGCGACCGTCTTCACGATCGGCGGGCGCCAGTCGCCGGGGCCACGGGACTCGCCGAGGCCCAGCATGTGGTTCAGCTCGCGGGCGGTGGCGTCGGCGCCGTCCCGGTCCGCCTTGTTGACGACGTACACGTCGCCGATCTCCAGGATGCCCGCCTTGGCCGCCTGGATGCCGTCGCCCATGCCGGGGGCCAGCAGCACCACGCTCGTGTCCGCCTGGGAGGCGATCTCGACCTCCGACTGGCCGACGCCCACCGTCTCGACCAGGATCACGTCGCAGCCGGCCGCGTCGAGGACGCGGATCGCCTGGGGGGCCGCCCAGGCGAGGCCGCCCAGGTGGCCCCGGGTGGCCATGGAGCGGATGTAGACGCCGGGGTCGGAGGCGTGCTCCGACATGCGGACGCGGTCGCCGAGCAGGGCGCCGCCCGAGAACGGCGAGGACGGGTCGACGGCCAGGACGCCGACCCGTCTGCCCTGCTTGCGGTAGGCCGTGACGAGGGCGGAGGTGGAGGTGGACTTGCCCACGCCGGGTGAGCCCGTCAGGCCCACCACATACGCGTTGCCGGTCAGCGGGGCCAGCGCCGCCATGACCTCCCTGAGCTGCGGGGACGCCCCCTCCACGAGGGAGATCAGCCGGGCCACGGCCCGCGGCCGGCCTTCCCTGGCCAGGGCCACCAGAGAGGAGACGTCCTGCATCACACAGCTCCGTTCGGTTCAGCGACGTACCGTCGGCTACGTAGGGGGAACTCAGGCCTTCGGTACCCGCACGATGAGCGCGTCACCCTGGCCGCCGCCACCGCACAGCGCGGCCGCGCCGACCCCGCCGCCGCGGCGCTTGAGCTCGAGCGCCAAGTGGAGCACGAGCCGGGCGCCGGACATGCCGATCGGGTGACCCAGGGCGATCGCACCACCGTTCACGTTCACCTTTTCGGTGGACACGCCGAGGTCCTTCATTGACTGCACGGCGACGGCGGCGAAGGCCTCGTTGATCTCGATGAGGTCGAGGTCGGAGACCTCCAGGCCGTCCTTCTTCAGGGCGTGCCGGATGGCGTTGGACGGCTGGGACTGGAGGCTGTTGTCCGGGCCGGCCACGTTGCCGTGCGCACCGATCTCGGCGAGCCACTCCAGGCCCAGCTCCTCGGCCTTGGCCTTGCTCATCACGACCACGGCCGCCGCACCGTCCGAGATCTGCGAGGCGGAACCGGCGGTGATCGTGCCCTCGCGGGAGAAGGCCGGGCGCAGCTTGCCCAGGGACTCCACGGTGGTGTCGCCGCGGATGCCCTCGTCCTTGCTGAACAGCACCGGGTCGCCCTTGCGCTGCGGGATCTCCACCGGGGTGATCTCGGCCTCGAACAGGCCGTTCTTCTGCGCGGCGGCGGCCCGCTGGTGGGACAGGGCGGCGATCTCGTCCTGCTCGGGGCGGGCGATGCCGAGGCGGGTGTTGTGCTTCTCGGTGGACTCGCCCATGGGGATGTTCTCCCACGGGTCGGTCAGGCCGTCGTAGGCCATCGCGTCGAGCATCTGGACCGCGCCGTACTTGAAGCCCTCGCGGGACTTCGGCAGCAGGTGCGGGGCATTGGTCATCGACTCCTGGCCGCCGGCCACGACGATGTCGAACTCGCCGGCGCGGATCAGCTGGTCGGCGAGCGCGATGGCGTCGAGACCGGAGAGACACACCTTGTTGATGGTGAGCGCCGGGACGTTCATCGGGATGCCGGCCTTCACGGCCGCCTGACGGGCCGGGATCTGGCCGGCGCCGGCCTGCAGCACCTGGCCCATGATCACGTACTGCACCTGGTCGCCGCCGATCCCCGCACGGTCGAGGGCGGCCTTGATCGCGAAGCCGCCCAGGTCGGCCCCGGAGAAGGACTTGAGGGAGCCCAGGAGTCGTCCCATGGGCGTGCGCGCGCCGGCGACGATCACCGAGCTGGTCGTTCCAGAAGGCATGAGCTGCGATCCCCTTACCGGCCTGCACAGCCGAGGAGTGAACGAGGGTTTACTTCGAATGTACTGAGCGGTAGAGCATGGCGTCATCGGCCTTACGGTGTGATCGCGCGCACGTTGCGTAACCAGGCGAGGAGCGCTGCACTGAATCCATGCTGACGCGAATCGACCACATCGGGATCGCCTGCCACGACCTCGACGCGACCGTCGAGTTCTACCGGGCCACGTACGGCTTCGAGGTGTTCCACACCGAGGTCAACGAGGAGCAGGGCGTGCGCGAGGCCATGCTCAGGATCAACGGGACCTCGGACGGCGGCGCCTCCTACCTGCAGCTGCTGGAGCCGACCCGCGAGGACTCCACCGTCGCCAAGTGGCTCGCGAAGAACGGGGAGGGCGTCCACCACATCGCCTTCGGCACGGCGGACGTCGACGCCGACTCCGAGGCGATCCGGGACAAGGGCGTACGCGTGCTGTACGACGAGCCCCGGCGCGGCTCCATGGGCTCGCGGATCACCTTCCTGCACCCCAAGGACTGCCACGGAGTCCTCACAGAACTGGTCACTTCGGCCCCTGTTGAGTCGCCCGAGCACTGACCCCCGTACATAAGGGCCGGTAGGGTTGGGGGCGGTCGTCCCTCAAACCGGGACGATCGCATGCCGGGGTCCGGGTTTCGGGGGACGAGCGTCGGGGCAGCAGCCCGTGCTCCGCCGTTGATCTGACACCATTCCCCGGGGGCCCCGTTCGGCGGAGGACGAGGCTCGTAGGAGAAGCTGACCAGGGGACGGATGGGACCGCGCAGTGCGGGGCTACGAGAGCCAGGAGCGAGAGCCGGCGGCTGACGTCGACCACCTCTCTCGGTTCGAGGCCGAGATGAAACGGCTGAGGACCGAGCGGGAGAAGGCGATCCAGCACGCCGAGGACCTCGGCTACCAGGTCGAGGTGCTGCGCGCCAAGCTGCACGAGGCGCGCCGCACCCTGATGACCCGGCCCGCCTTCGACGGCGGTGACATCGGCTATCAGGCCGAACAGTTGCTCCGCAATGCCCAGATTCAGGCCGACCAGCTGCGGCAGGACGCCGAGCGGGAGCTGAGCCAGGCCCGCGCGCAGACCCAGCGGATCCTGCAGGAGCACGCCGAGCAGGCCGCCCGGCTCCAGGCGGAGCTGCACCAGGAGGCGGTGACCCGGCGCCAGCAGCTCGACCAGGAGCTGGCCGAGCGCCGCGCCACCGTCGAGTCGCACGTCAACGAGAACGTGGCCTGGGCGGAGCAGCTGCGCGCCCGCACCGAACAGCAGGCACGCCGGCTCCTTGACGAGTCCCGCGCCGAGGCCGAGCAGGCGATGGCCACCGCCCGCGCGGAGGCCGAGCGGCTGACCCGGGAGGCCCGGGAGCGGCTGCAGAGCGACGCCGAGGCGGCCCGCGCGGAGGCCGAGCAGCTCCTGCGCCGCGCCCGCACCGACGCCGAACGCCTGCTGAACGCCGCCTCCACGCAGGCACAGGAGGCCACCGAGCACGCCGAGCGGCTGCGCACCACCACCGTCACCGAGTCGGACGCCGCACGCCGGCAGGCCGCCGAGCTGAGCCGGGCCGCCGAGGAGCGGATGACGGCGGCCGAGGAGGCGCTGCGCAAGGCGCAGGCCGAGGCCGAGAAGCTGCAGACGGAGGCGAAGGAGGCCGCCGCCAAGGCACTCGCGAGCGCCGAGGCCGCGGGCGAGGCCCGCACGCGCACCGCGAAGGAGCAGGTCGCCCGGCTGGTCGAGGAGGCCACCAAGGAGGCCGAGAACACCAAGTCGGAGGCCGAGCAGCTGGTCGCCGACGCCCGCGCCGAGGCCGAGAAGATCGTCGCCGAGGCCGCCGAGAAGGCCCGTACGGTCACCGCCGAGGAGAGCGCGACCCAGCTGTCCAAGGCCGCCAAGACCGCCGAGGACGTCCTCAACAAGGCGGCGGAGGAGGCCAGGAACACCACCAAGGCCGCCACCGAGGAGGCCGAGAGGATCCGCACCGAGGCCGAGGCCGAGGCGGACCGGCTGCGCGCCGAGGCGCACGACATCGCCGAGCAGCTCAAGGGCGCGGCGAAGGACGACACCAAGGAGTACCGCGCCAAGACGGTCGAGCTGCAGGAGGAGGCCCGCCGGCTGCGCGGCGAGGCCGAGCAGCTGCGCGCCGACGCGGTCGCCGAGGGCGAGTCGATCCGCGCGGAGGCCCGCCGGGAGGCGGTCGCGCAGATCGAGGAGGCGGCCAGGTCCGCCGAGGAGCTGCTCGCCAAGGCCAAGGCGGACGCCGACGAGCTGCGGCAGACCGCGACCGGCGACAGCGAGAAGGTCCGTACCGAGGCCATCGAGCGGGCCACCAGCCTGCGCCGGCAGGCCGAGGAGACCCTGGACCGGGCCCGTAAGGAGGCCGAGCGGCTGCGCGCCGAGGCCGACGAGCAGGTCGAGACGGTCCGGACGGACGCCGAGACCGCCGCGCGCGAGCTGCGCGAGGAGACCGAGCGGATCCTTGAGGCGCGCCGCACCGAGGCCGCCGCGGAGCTGACCCGTCTTCAGACGGAGGCGCAGGAGCGGCTCGCCTCCGCCGAGCAGGCGCTGACCGAGGCCCGCGAGGAGGCCGCCCGGATCCGCCGCGAGGCCGCCGAGGAGGCCGACCGGCTGCGCACGGAGTCGGCGGAACGGATCCGTGCGCTCCAGCAGCAGGCCGAGGCCGAGGCCGACCGGCTGCGCGACGAGGCCGCGTCCGACGCGTCCGCCTCCCGCGCCGAGGGCGAGGCCATCGCCGTACGGCTGCGTTCCGAGGCCGCTGCCGAGGCCGAGCGGCTCAAGGTGGATGCCCAGGACACCGCGGACCGGGTGCGCGCGGAGGCGCAGGCCGCCGCCGAGCGGCTCGGCACCGAGGCGTCCGAGACGCTGGCCGCCGCCCAGGAGGAGGCCGTCCGGCGCCGCCGCGAGGCCGAGGAGACCCTCGGCGCGGCCCGCGAGGAGGCCGACGAGGAGCGCCGGCGCGCCCGTGAGCAGAGCGAGGAGCTGCTGGCCTCCGCCCGCAAGCGGGTCGAGGAGGCGCAGGCCGAGGCGACCCGGCTGGTGGAGGAGGCCGACCGGCGCGCCACCGAGATGGTCTCCGCCGCCGAGCAGCACGCCCAGCAGGTACGGGACTCCGTCGCGGGGCTGCACGAGCAGGCTCAGGAGGAGATCACCGGGCTGCGCTCGGCCGCCGAGCACGTGGCGGACCGTATGAAGCGGGAGGCCGAGGAGGAGGCGGACCGGCTGCGCGCCGACGCCTACGCCGAACGGGAGCGGGCGAGCGACGACGCCCGTCGTGTCCGTCGCGCGGCGAACGAGGAGTCGGAGGCCGCCAAAGCGCTGGCCGAGCGTACGGTCACGGAGGCGATGGCGGAGGCCGAGCGGCTGCGCTCGGACGCGTCCGACTACGCCCAGCGGGTGCGCACCGAGGCCTCGGACGCGCTCGCCGAGGCGGACCAGGCGGCGGCGCGCACCCGTGCGGACGCCCGCGAGGACGCCAACCGGATCCGGTCGGACGCGGCGACCCAGGCGGACACCCTCATCACCGAGGCACGCAACGAGGCCGAGCGGCTCCAGACGGAGACCGTCGCGGAGGCCGACCGGGTGCGCACGGAGGCGCTGACCGAGGCCGAGCGGCTGCAGACGGAGACGGCTGCCGAGGCCGAGCGGGTGCGCACCGAGGCCCTGGCCGAGGCGGACCGGGTGCGCGCGGAGGCGTTGGCGAAGGCCGAGCAGCTCGTCGGGGAGGCCACCGACGACGCCGAGCGGCTGCGCGCCGAGGCCGCCGAGACCGTCGGCTCCGCGCAGGCGCACGCCGAGCGGACGCGGGCGGAGGCCGAACGGCTCAAGGCGGACGCGGAGGACACGGCCGAGCGGCTCGTCAACTCCGCCCGCGAGGAGGCCGAGCGGACTCTGGACGAGGCCCGCAAGGACGCCAACAAGCGGCGCTCCGAGGCGGCCGAGCAGGTCGACACGCTCATCACCGAGACCACGGCCGAGGCGGACAAGCTGCTCGCCGAGGCGCAGGCGCAGGCGCTGAAGGCCACCGCGGACGCGGAGTCGCAGGCCGACACGATGGTCGGCGCGGCCCGCAGCGAGGCCGAGCGGATCGTCGCCGAGGCGACCGTCGAGGGCAACACCCGGGTGGAGAAGGCCCGTACGGACGCCGACGAGCTGCTGGTCGGTGCCCGCCGGGACGCCACCGCGATCCGGGAGCGCGCGGAGGAGCTGCGCGAGCGGATCACCACCGAGATCGAGGAGCTGCACGAGCGGGCCCGGCGCGAGGCCGCCGAGACGATGAAGTCCACCGGCGACCGCTGCGACGCGCTCATCCAGGCCGCCGAGGAGCAGCTGGCCAAGGCGGAGGCGAAGGCCAAGGAGCTGGTCTCGGAGGCGAGCTCCGAGGCGGGCAAGGTGCGGATCGCCGCCGTCAAGAAGGCGGAGGGGCTGCTGAAGGAGGCCGAGCAGAAGAAGGCCAGCCTCGTCAAGGAGGCCGAGGAGCTGAAGGCCGAGGCGATCCGCGAGGCGCGGCGCACGGTCGAGGAGGGCAAGCGCGAGCTGGAGATCCTGGTGCGCCGCCGCGAGGACATCAACGCCGAGATCTCCCGGGTGCAGGACGTCCTGGAAGCGCTCGAGTCCTTCGAGGCGCCGGCGTCCGGCAAGGAGGGCGGAGTCAAGGCCGGTGCGACGATCGGTGCCCCCCGATCGGGTGGCAAATCCTCAGAGGGGTAGCGCGCGAGGTGCGTTCCGGTATCTTCTGGGGGCTTTGCCCGACTCCTTGGCAAGCACTCTGACGGTCAGCCACCCGAAAGAGGTGTCATTCTCCAGATCAAACACGTATCCGCTCGATGACACAGCGCTTCGGCCCCTAGGATTCCCCCTATCACCTCACCGGTCTCATTGGACAGGAACCCCATGAGCGACACTTCCCCCTACGGCTTCGAGCTTGTGCGGCGTGGGTACGACCGCGCTCAGGTGGACGAACGTATCTCCAAGCTCGTCTCCGACCGTGACAGCGCTCTCTCCCGTATCACCGCCCTGGAGAAGCGCATCGAGGAGCTGCACCTCGAAACGCAGAACGCCCAGGCGCAGGTCACTGACGCCGAGCCGTCGTACGCGGGTCTCGGCGCGCGGGTCGAGAAGATCCTGCGGCTGGCCGAGGAAGAGGCCAAGGAGCTGCGTGAGGAGGCCCGGCGGGCGGCCGAACAGCACCGCGACCTCGCCGAGTCGGCTGCCCAGCAGGTCCGCAACGACGCCGAGTCCTACGCCGCCGAGCGCAAGGCCAAGGCCGAGGACGAGGGCGTCCGGATCGTCGAGAAGGCCAAGGCCGACTCGGCCCAGCTGCGTGCCGAGGCGCAGAAGGACGCGCAGTCCAAGCGCGAGGAGGCGGACGCCCTCTTCGAGGAGACCCGCGCCAAGGCCGCGCAGGCCGCCGCCGACTTCGAGACGAACCTCGCCAAGCGCCGCGAGCAGTCCGAGCGCGACCTGGCCTCGCGTCAGCAGAAGGCCGAGAAGCGCCTGGCGGAGATCGAGCACCGCGCCGAGCAGCTGCGCCTGGAGGCGGAGAAGCTGCGCACGGACGCCGAGCGCCGCGCCCGCCAGACGGTGGAGACGGCCCAGCGCCAGGCCGAGGACATCGTGGCCGACGCCAACGCCAAGGCGGACCGCATCCGTTCGGAGTCCGAGCGCGAGCTCGCCGCGCTGACCAACCGCCGCGACAGCATCAACGCCCAGCTGACGAACGTGCGGGAGATGCTGGCGACGCTGACGGGTGCCGCTGTGGCTGCCGCCGGTACGACGACCGACGACGAGCCCATCTCTCGCGGGGTGCCGGCACAGCAGACCCGGTAAGTGCGGGCGCTTGGGGAGCCCTCTGCCGTCACGTGGCAGGGGGCTCCTTCCCGTCGCTCAGACGCAGAGACGCAGGACGCGCAGTAAACGTCAGAAACGCTCAGTAGCAGCCACGTGCACTCAGCGTAGTGCTCTGGCTTTGCTTTCTTTTGGGCGGAACCGTCAGCGCCTCGATATCCTCCTAACCCTTACGGGGGCGTGTGCCCCGCTGTCCTGAACCTTTCGATGGGTGCGGAGCATGATCGAGGCTGTCGGCCTGACCAAGCGCTACGGCGACAAGACCGCCGTGTACAACCTTTCCTTCCAGGTGCGGCCAGGAGCCGTCACCGGCTTCCTCGGGCCGAACGGCTCGGGCAAGTCCACGACGATGCGGATGATCCTCGGGCTGGACAACCCGACAGCCGGATCGGTGACGATCGGCGGCCACCCGTACCGCAAGCTGCCCAACGCTCCCCGCCAGGTCGGCGCGCTGCTCGACGCCAAGGCCGTGCACGGCGGCCGGTCGGCCCGCAACCACCTGCTGAGCCTCGCCCAGCTGTCGGGCATTCCCGCCCGGCGCGTGGACGAGGTGCTGGGGGTCGTCGGCCTGCAGGACGTGGCCAAAAAGCGCTCCAAGGGCTTCTCGCTCGGCATGGGCCAGCGCCTCGGCATCGCCGCCGCGCTGCTCGGCGACCCGCAGGTGCTGCTGTTCGACGAGCCGGTCAACGGTCTCGACCCCGAGGGCATCCTCTGGGTCCGCAACCTGATGAAGGCCCTCGCCGCCGAGGGCCGTACGGTGTTCGTCTCCTCGCACCTGATGAGCGAGATGGCGCTGACCGCCGACCACCTCATCGTCATCGGCCGCGGCCAGCTGCTCGCCGACATGAGCGTGAAGGACTTCATCTCGGCCAACTCCGCCGACTTCGCGCGTGTGCGCACCCCCGACACCGAGCCCCAGCTGCGCGAGAAGCTCGGCACCGCGCTCGCCGAGGCGGGCGGTCATGTGCTGCCCGAGCAGGACGGCGCGCTGCGCGTGACCGGGCTGCCGCTGCCCCGGATCAGCGACGTCGCGCACGAGGCGGGCGTACGGCTGTGGGAGCTGTCGCCGCACCAGGCCTCGCTGGAGGAGGCGTACATGCGGATGACGCAGGGCGCCGTGGACTACCGCTCGACCATCGACCAGAAGGCGGGCCTGCAGCAGCCGCTGCCGCCCGGCGCCCAGCCGCCCATGCCGGTGCCCGGCCAGGGCCAGCCCGGCTGGTACGCCCCGCCGCCGCCCCAGCAGGGCGGGCAGCCGTTCTCGATGCCGCAGGCGCCCGCGGGGCTGTACGGCGGCGCCCCGGCGGGCGCATACGGCGCCCAGGGTGTGCCCGGCGCCCCCGCGGCTCCCGGCGCACCCGCCGCTCCGGAGGCGGGCGCCCCCAACCCGTACGCCCAGCCGGCCCCCGCCGCCCCGCAGGCGCAGGCGCAGCCGCCGGCCGCGGCGCCGAGTGGCCCGCAGGCGCCGGGAGCGCCGTCGGCTCCCGCCGCGCCGCAGCAGGCGCCCGCCGCCGCTCCCCCTGCCCCGGCTCCGGCCGCCGCCTCCGCCCCCGCCGACCTGACCAAGCCCGAGGACGCCCGATGAGCACCCACCAGCCCCCGATGCCGCAGGCCCCCGCCGCCGCGCCCGACTGGCAGGCGGCGCCCGGCGGTTCGTACCCCGGTTACACCTCGCCGATCCCGGTCGTACGCACCCACCTCGGGCACGCGCTGGCCTCGGAGTGGACGAAGATCAAGTCGGTGCGCTCGACGATGTGGACGCTGGGCGTGTTCGTGGTCCTGGTCGTCGGCATCGGCCTGATGACCGGCGCGCTGGTCAAGGCCCACGCCGACTCGTCGAACATGGAGGGCACGAACCCGCTCTCCTTCGGGTTCTTCGGACTGCTCCTCGGCCTCATGTGCATCATCACGCTCGGCGTGCTGACCACGGCATCGGAGTACGGCACCGGCATGGTCCGCACGACGATGACCGCGTGCCCGAGCCGGGGCCGGGTGCTCGCCGCCAAGTCGATCGTGTTCTTCCTCGTCGCCTTCGTCGTCACGCTGGCCACGTCCGCCTTCGTGGCCATGGTCCAGACGTCCATGCTGAGCGGCACCGGCGCCCGTACGCCCTCCGGCTCGGACTGGCTGAAGGACACCGTCGGCGTCAGCCTCTACATCGCGCTGCTCGGGCTGCTCTCGCTGCTCATCGGCTCGATCGTCCGGCACTCCGCGGGCGGCATCACGATCATGATCGGCGCGGTGCTCGCGCCGCTGGTCATCGCGCTGTTCATGGCCACCTCCTCGCTGGCCGACGTACGGGAGTGGCTGTTCACGTACTCCATCCCGAGCCAGCTGGGCGTCTTCTACGACAACACCCTGAGCGGTTCCGGCCCGACCGGCTGGGACCCGCTGTGGATCATTCTGGGCCTGACCGCCGCCGCGTACGCCGGCGCCTACGCGCTTCTGCAGAGCCGGGACGTGTGAGCCTGGCCGTCCGACGAACGAGGGCCTCCCGGGCGCCGCGGATCACGCATCCGCAGGGCGCCGACGGGGGGCCCTCGTGTTTTCACGGTCGCGTCCGCCGATATCAGGGGCGAGAATCAGCCATTTCTCTGAGGGCCGATGACGATCATCGCCTCAGCGGCACGCACAGGAAACACACAGAACAACCACATCTGTGCGCCCTCGCGGAACGCCAGTCCCCCGTGACCGGCGGTAACCTCAGGCCAGCGCCCTGCGCCCTCACAAAGCGAACGTCTATACGGGCCAATCGGTGGATGCGTAAGGTATCGCCGCGCCTGACCTGAACCTGACCAGTCCGTGGCCACGCGCGTCGATCAGCGACCGGGGGAACACCGTCGCTCACGGGACACGATCCGGCTGCCGCTTCCTGCTCTTCGACCGTCCTCCCGGCGCACCCCCATGAACGAAGAAAGGGATGCGTCTGTGCACCCCAGACCATGGTTCCGCCTGCCCGCATCACGAAGATCGAGGTCGGGAAGATCAGGAAGGCTCACCTCCGCGGTCACCGCCGTCACCGCCCTGGCGGTCGTCGCCGGTCTCGCGGCCCAGCCGAGCTGGTCCCGCCCGAACGCCGGCCCGGCGAGTGACTCCGAACCCTGGTACCAGGACACCGCCGCCGAGCAGTTGCGGCAGGACCAGTGCCTGATGGCCGACGTGCTGCGCCTGGGCGGGCCGTCGATGGCCGCGACCGCGCAGGACGGCCTCAACCAGCCCGCCGACAAGCTGCACGTCCTGGCCAACCGGGAGCACTGGGACCAGACCCCGCTCTCGACCGCCTACCAGAAGGACCGGGATGCGGCGAGCAAGGAGATGGACGATCTCGACGCTCTCCGCGACGGGTGGAAGAAGCCGCTCAACGGCCTGTCGACGCCAGGTGGATTCACCGACAACGGTTTCCACTGGCCGCCGGACGGGGAGCAGAGCTTCTACTACCAGACCGGTCTGAGCAAGTGGGTCGCCGACCGGTTCTGGCTCAACGACAACGACTTCTACAACGACGACACTCCGAAGGCCGACGACAAGACCCTGAAGGCCGTCGACGACATCGGCAAGCCGCTCTACGGCAAGGAGCCCGGCGGAGGAACCACCCAGCAGGAGTACGAAGAGCACAACGCCTTCGAGTGGATGCACGGCGGCCCCGCCAGGAACGCGGGCGCCGACGACGCGCGCATCTTCCTCTCCTCCGGCGGCTTCCCGCGCACCGCCCCGCAGCCGGGCACGGCGGAGTACCGCATCGCGGTGGAGGACGTGAAGTCCCGCTTCGCCGCGTGCGGTTGGCGTGACCCGCTCGACCCGGACAACGTGCTGGGCGACATCACCGCCACCGCGACGAACGAGTGGCAGCAGGAGATCTCCTCCCAGGCGACCCAGCGCAACCAGATCCTGGGCGCGAACAGGTCCGCGGTCGACGCGTTGGCCAAGGCCGCGAAGGCGCTGAGCGGCATGCTGGGGCACTCCTGGGTCGCCGACCATCTCACCCGCTGGCAGGACTACTGGTCACCGGGCGGTATCGGCTGGATCGGCGACTCCGCCCTGGTCATGCGGGTCGAGGCCGCCAAGGGCAAGTGCCTGGACGTACAGGGCGGCAAGAAGGACAACGGCACCCCCGTGCAGATCTACACCTGCAACGACAGTGCCGCCCAGGAGTGGAAGCTCGGGGGTCTGTACGACGGCGGCTACGCCCTGTACAACACCAACTCGCAGAAATGCCTTGACGTAAAGAGCGGCAACAACGCCAACGGGTCGAAGATCCAGCTGTGGGCGTGCAACGGCAGCTCGGCGCAGCAGTGGCAGTTCGATGTCCGCTCCGCCGGTGAGCTGCGCAATGCCGCCACCGACAAGTGCCTGGACCTGCACACCTTCGACAACGGCAACGACGCCCAGCTGTACACGTGCAACGGCACCGACGCACAGAAGATCCGCATCGTCCCCCAGGGACATGACGGCGACGACAAGCTGGACTACCCGAACAAGGCCCAGTTCGACCAGGCCAAGGCCGGCATAGCCGGTGCTCAGGCGGGCGCGAAGAGCCAGCTGGCCGTTCTGAAGCAGCAGTTGGCCGTCGCGCAGACCGCCGCCACCAACTCCGACACCGCGCTGCAGGCCGCGTACGGCATCGCCGACGCAGGCGGTGCGCCACGAGGCCGTGGCCTGCTGGTCGGTCAGCAGAAGGCGCAGGTCACCCGGGGTGCCGTCGCCGCTGTGCAGGCGATGGAGAAGGCCGGTGAGACGGCCGAGGCCGCCACCCGTGCCTCGGCCGGTGACAGTGCCACCATCGCCCAGCGTGCCCTCGCGCAGGCCGCGCAGGCCAAGGCGGAGTTCCGCAAGGAGGCCGCGAAGGCCGCCGAGGAACAGGCCAAGGCCGCGGCCGACGCCGCCAAGGTCCACCGCGACAACGCCAAGAAGGACAAGGAGACCGCCGAGGCCAGGCTCGCCGACGCGGTGAAGGCCGAGGGCGACGCGAAGGCGGCCGCCGCCGACGCCCACGCCAAGCGGCTCGCCGCCGAGGCGGAGGAGAAGACGGCCAAGGCGGAGAAGGAGACGGCCGCCGCCAAGCAGGCCGAGGCCGCCCAGGACCGGAAGAACGCCGAGGACCAGGCGGGCAAGGCCAAGGACGCCAAGGACAGGGCCGACGCCGCCGAGAAGACCGCCGGGGACAAGCGGGACGCGGCCGTCAAGGCGAGCGACCACGCCAGGGCCATGCGGGACGACGCCTGGGACGCCGAGCAGAAGGCGGACGCGGCCCGCGCCAAGGCCGACGCCAAGGACGCCTACGCCGACTCGCTCGACTCCGGGGACGCGGCCGACGCCGCCCGCGCCGCCGCCAACGACGCGGACAAGGCCGCCGACGACGCCGAGACCGCCGCGAAGAACGCCCGCGCGGACGCGGATGCCGCCACCCAGGCGGCAGCCGACGCCGACGCGGCAGCCACCCGCGCCGAAGCCGCCGCCAAGCGGGCCCGCTCGGACGCGGACGCCGCACAGGCGGACAAGGCGAAGGCGGACGCGGCGGTCAAGACCGCCACCAGCGCCGCCGCCGACGCCATCAAGGCCTCCCAGGACGCCGCGAGCGAGGCGAGGGCGGCCGTCAAGCTCGCCGACGAGGCCGAGCAGCACGCCAAGGACGCCAAGTCCCAGGCGGACCAGGCGAACACGGAGGCCGGCAAGGCACTCGCGGCCTCGGCGAAGGCCGCCGGCTACGCCCATGTCACCGCCCAGGCCGCCGCGGATGCCGGCCAGGCGGCCGAACAGGTCGCGAACCCGGCCAACGACGCGATCCAGCTCGGCTCGCGGTATGTCGACACAGACGCGGCCGCGGGCCTCGTCGTACTGACCGGCCAGGCGTCGAAGTCCATCGCCGACCAGCAGCAGGCCGTCGCCGACGCCCACGCCAAGAACGCCCAGGCCGAGGCCGACGCCGCCAAGAACCTCGCCGACCAGGCCAAGGGAGACGCCAAGGAGGCCTACCAGCACGCGGCCAACGCCGCCCAGTACGCGGCCGACGCCCGCACCTACTCCAAGCAGGCCCTCGGCTACGCCGCCGACGCCGCCAAGGCAGCGGCAGCCGCCTCGGCGTCCCTGGCCCGCACCATCGAGTACGACAAGCAGGCCGCCGCCGACGCCGCGGCCGCCGGCACCGCGGCCGACAACGCCGACGGCTACGCCAAGGACGCCCGCAGCTCGGCCGACGCCGCCGCACTCGACGCCGACGCCGCCCGCAGCGCGGCGGCCCAGGCCGAACAGGACGCGAAGGACGCCCGCGCAGCAGCCGACCGCGCCGACACCGCGGCCACGGAGGCCGAACAGGCGGCCAAGGACGCGGACAAGTACGCCAAGGAGGCCCAGGACGCGGCTGACAAGGCCGAGCACGAGAAGGCCAACCAGCAGGTCCAGACGGGCGCGACGACCGGTGTCGGCGGTGTGTTCTCCGTCATCGACGACATCAAGCAGAACGGCGATCCCGAGCAACTGCCCAACGAGTGCCACAACTTCAACTGCAACACCCTGGTGTACATCGCGCACTTCGACGCGGTGGTCAGCTACTACCTGTGTCTCAACCCGGACGTGCCCGCCACCGCGTCCGGCTGCCCGGCCGAGGACACCGTCTTCATCAAGACAGTGACGATCAAGGGCCTGAGCAAGAAGGTCAAGATGTCCGCGTGGGACGTGACCGTGGAGCTCTGGACGGGCATCGTGAAGTCGATCAAGGGAGACTTCACCGGCTGCTACCACAAGATCACCGGTGACGGCGACGGCAGCCTCGGTGACTGTGCCTGGGCCGCCACCTGGCTTCCGCTCGGCGGCCCGCTCGGAAAGATCGCCGAGGCGATCCGAGGCGTGGACACCGCCCTGCGGTCCGGAGAGGGGGTGGCTGACGCGCTGAAGGCCTTGAAGGGGCTGGATGTCGACGCGGAGACCCTGGCGGACATCGAGCGCCAGGTCGATGTGTACGAGGAGGCGCGAACGGCCTGCCGGGTCAACAGCTTCCCCGGCACCACCCGGGTGGTCCTCGCCGACGGCAGTCACAAGTCACTGCAGAACGTGCGGGTCGGTGACCTTCTGCTGGCCACCGACCCGGCGACGGGAGGCGTCCGGGGCGAGCCGGTCACGCGGACCTTCCACCACGCCACCGTCGACCTGGTCGATGTCGGCCTCACCGACGGCGGACACCTCACCAGCACACCCGGCCACCGGTTCTACGTCACCGGCCGCGGCTGGACCCTGGCATCCGATCTGCGGAGCGGCCAGGCCCTGCGCGGTCCGGACGGAAGCGCCCGCACCGTGGCCGCGGTGCTCGACCGGCACCAGGCCGCGCCCTGGACGGTCTACGACCTGACCGTGGCCGGCCTGCACACCTTCTACGCGCTGGCGGGCGGCAGCCCGGTCCTGGTCCACAACTGCAACGACCTCGCGGCCGATGCTCGGAAGTTCCCTGGCCTGGCCCACACACTGGACGAGCACACGGCCGGTCTTGTGACCCCGCAGGAGGCCAGGGAGCTGGCCGAGGCGAAGACGGCGAAGAACGGGTATATCACCGCGAACAGCCTGTTCGTCGACGAGCAGACCGCCCAGCAGGTCGTCGACTACGCGCTGGCCAACAACGCGAATAGGATTCGCAGGTGGCTTCGGGGGCCGGACAGTTCCCTGGAAATGTCGGGGACTTTCGGGGCCAGAAACTCCCTCGGTAAGGCCTACTACCCCGATGGGAGTGTGAAGGAGGCGGGCAACACCTACATCATCAAACTCGTGCGAGCCAAGGGTCACAAGGCCGGCTACTACGTCCAGACGTGCTATCCGAAGTAGGGAAGTGAGGCTCAGTGCCACGTTTTACGGAGTTCGACTTCGGTGTGTCGTGGGTGATGCGTGGCTTCCATCAGGACTGGCTCCACGATGGGGACACGGCCGCCGACGTAGTCGCCAACCGCCTCGCGGGGACAGTCGATGAGGAGGCCCTGGCAGTACGCCGCGACGCGCAGATTCTCGCCAACCTCCCTTCGGAGACTCTGGAGGTGCTGTGGTCCGCTGGGACGGACTACCTGCCGAGCTTCGAGCTGATCGGGAGCGGAGCGGAGTGGACGCGGACGGTCGTCGGCCTGTGTGATGCCCGTCTGTCCACGAAAGGCGATGTTCCCCCGCTGGCGGGTGCGGACACCGAGGACGGCATGGCCTGTCTCGACGCGGTCGTCGCCGCGATCGAAGAGGCACGGTTCCTGACGGCCGAGGTGCGGGCGGCGCTGGTCGACTGTGCCCGCCGCTGTACTCCGGACCTGGCGCTCCGGGTCCTCCTGAGAGCGATGGTGTGCGCGATGCCGGAGGCCTCGCTGTCCCCGGACCAGTACGCGCGGCTGGAGGCCATCGGATCGGCCCTCCAGTACGGCGAGTTCCTGGTGGACGACGTCAGATTCCTCGTCGAAACCGACTAGCCGGCCGCCGCTAGAACCTCGGCGCGTTACGGGACCGCTGCACCCTGATGGTGCGGCGGTCCTTCGCGTTCCAGCAGGACTGGTGCCAGTGGCGGCGGTCGTCGACGCCCGAGTGTTCCGGCCAGGCCACCACGTGCGGGACACCGGAGGGGATCATCTGGTCGCAGCCCGGGCAGCGGTAGGTCTTGCCCTCCGCGCTCGCCCCGGCGACATGGCGCACGCTCCACTCCTCGCCCTGCCAGCTCTCGGTCGACTGCCAGCCGCCGTACCGGCCGGTACGGTCGTCCTCGGCGCTCCGGCCCGATGATCCGGCTGCCTTCGGTCGGTTGCGACGCGGGGACACGGGACACCTCTCGGGGCTATACAGGGAGCAGGGGCTGCGTCCAGCCTACGCGCCGCCGAGAGGGGTACGCGTACGGAACCAAACCGTACAAGTCCCCCTCCGGGACGACCCATTCTGCAGACAATCCGCAAATCTCTCCGCCAGGCCGTGTCCTGGGCACGTGTCAGACGGTTATGCCGGGTGGGGGAGCTCCGGGTCGGAGCCAAGGAAGCAGGAAACGCGATGTACGTAGGAAGTTTTGTGCTGGGCGCCCAGTTCCCGGGCCAGGGCCCCGGGGAGGCCCTGCACCGGGTCGTCCGCTCGGCGGAGGTCGCCGAGGAGGCCGGGCTGGACGCCGTATGGCTGGCCGAGCACCACTTCGTGCCGTACGGCACATGCCCGTCCGCCGTCACCCTGGCCGCCCTGCTGCTCGGCCGCACCCGCCGCATCCGCGTCGGCACGGCGGTCAGTGTGCTGCCCACGGCCCACCCGGTCGCCCTCGGCGAGCAGGCGGCGCTGCTGCACCTGACGAGCGGCGGGCGGTTCAGCCTGGGTGTCGGGCGCGGCGGGCCCTGGGTGGATCTGGAGGTGTTCGGCGCGGGCCTGGAGGCGTACGAACACGGGTTCCCCGAGTCACTCGATCTGCTGCTGCGCTGGCTGCGCGAGCCGAGGGTCGGGGCGGCCGGCGAGCGGTACCGGTTCCGCGAGGTGCCCGTCGTACCGCGCCCGTCGGAGGCGCTGACGGAGACCCCCGGGCCGGAGGTCGTCGTCGCCTGCACCTCCCCGGCGAGCGTACGGCTGGCCGCCGAGCGCGGGCTGCCGATGCTGCTCGGCATGCACGTCGGGGACGAGGAGAAGGCCGAGATGGTGGCCCTGTGGCGGCGCTGCGCCCGGGCTGCGGGCCGGCCGGGCGAGGAGATCACGGACGCCGCGCATGTCTCGGCCGGGGTGTGCCAGCTCGCCGACCGGCGCACGGACGCGGCCGAGACCCTGCTGAAGGCGATGCCGGGCTGGCTGAAGCAGGGCCTGGAGTCGCATGTGACGGTCGACGGCCGGGCGCGCGCGATGCGCGACCCGCACGCCTACACCGAGCTGCTCTGCGGACTGCACCCGGTCGGCACCCCGCGGCTCGCCGCCGACCGCCTCGCGGCCACCTCGGAGCGCACCGGCGTCTCCCGTTTCGCCCTCCTCACGGAGGGCTCGGGCGATCTCGCCGCGACCGAGGAGAACCTCCGACGGCTGGGCGCCGAGGTACTGCCCCAGCTGCGCTGAGCCGTCCCTCACCGCACCGGCCGCCTTGTGGGCTTGCCGCCCCAGGACTGAAAGCACCTCCCGCGGATGGAGCGGCAAGCGAGCGGCTCACTGGCCCTGCCGTGGCGGGCCTGCGCGTCAGCAGTCCCGGAGCTCCGGCGACTGGTTCAGCAACTGGTTGCGCACCGAGGTGAAGCGGGCCAGCGTCTCGTCCACCGAGGCGTCCAGCGGGAACACCGCCACCCGGTGACAGTTCTGGAAGGCCAGCCGCACACCGAAGTGCCGCTGCAGGGCGCCGCGGATGGCGTCACTCGCGAGCGCGCGCAGCAGCTGACCGCGTGCCTGCTCGTCCGGCGGGGGCGTCTGGTTGTCGGCGAACGGGCCGCCGTCGACCTTCAGCTGGGCCACCAGGGAGCTGATCATCTCCCATGCGTAAGGCAGGGAGGTCCGGACGCAGTCGACGAATGCTGCTTCGTCGACCTCGCCTCGCTCGGCCTGTTCGAGTAGGGCCGGTGAGACGTCGAGCGACATGGGTACTCCTCTCGCACCCCCGCAGGGCAGGGGTTGCCGGACAGGTAGGGGAGTTCGCTATTTCGAACACGCTCGGTACACACACCACGACCTCCCCTTCTCTACGTTAGGCAACGGTCGGTGACCACACCAGCAGAATGGGTATATGGAACGGTCCCGTTACGGGCACAATCGGCCAGGGATGAACAAGAGTTTCCAGGGACAATTGGGGCGATCCACAGGGAGCGTGATGGGCGAATCGCGTGCACCGGCGCGCGTCGAGTAGCGTTGCCGACCATGCGTCTCGTCATTGCCCGGTGCTCGGTCGACTACGCCGGCCGGCTCACCGCCCACCTGCCCTCGGCGCCCCGCCTGATCCTGGTCAAGGCGGACGGCAGCGTCTCCATCCACGCCGACGACCGGGCCTACAAGCCCCTCAACTGGATGTCGCCGCCCTGCACGCTGAAGGAGGGGACGGGCGAGGACGAGGGCGTGTGGACCGTCGTCAACAAGGCGGGCGAAAAACTGATCATCACGATGGAGGAGATCCTCCACGATTCCTCGCACGAACTGGGCGTGGACCCCGGTCTGATCAAGGACGGCGTGGAAGCGCACCTCCAGGAACTGCTGGCCGACCGCATCGAGACGCTCGGCGACGGATACACGCTCATCCGCCGTGAGTACATGACGGCCATCGGCCCGGTGGACATCCTGTGCCGCGACGCGGACGGTCAGACGGTCGCGGTGGAGATCAAGCGGCGGGGCGAGATCGACGGCGTGGAGCAACTCACGCGCTACCTGGAGCTGTTGAACCGCGACCCCCACCTGGCCCCGGTCCGCGGCGTCTTCGCCGCCCAGGAGATCAAGCCCCAGGCCCGCGTCCTCGCCACCGACCGCGGCATCAACTGCCAGATCCTCGACTACAACGCCATGCGAGGCATCGAGGACGACAAGCTCCGCTTGTTCTGAGCAAGAAGTGCTAGATCACCCGGTCCGGAGACTCCGACGCGCTCCCCGGGCTCGACGCGCTCTGCGAACTCGCCGTACTTCCCGGACCCCCCGAACTCCGCGGTGCCGTCGGGCCGCTCGCCGTGTCCGTCGTGGACGGGGTCGTACCGCCCGTCTGGGTCGGTGTGGGCGTGGGCGTCGGCGTCGGTGTGTGGGAGGTCGGCGGGGTCGAGGTCGGTGTGCCCGAAGGGGACGTCTTCGTCGGGGTCGGGGAACCCGGCTTGGTCGTCCTGGACTTGGACGGGGTCGGGGACGTGGGTCCGGTGCCCGTGCCCCGGGTGTGGCTTGTGCCGGCCGACGGCGATGTGGCCGGCTGGGCCCGCGTCGGGTCGTCCGTCGTGCCGTACGTGCCGTCGGGGCCCGGGTTCGTCGGGCGGGTGACGGTCGGACCCGAGCCGGTGCGCGCCGGCGGGTCGTTCTTCGGGTCCGCGCCGAGGCTGCCGTCGTCCAGACCCGGGCTCGCCGACGGGTTGACGTCGACCTTCCCGGCCGGGTTCTTGCCGGCGTTGTCGTCGGAGGTCATGCCGAGCGTGACGACCGTACCGAGCACGGCGGCGAGCAGCGCCCCCGAGCCGATCGCCACGAGGTTGCGGCGGGCCAGCCGCGCAAGGCCCCTGCCCCGCGCCGTGGCGGCCGCCGGGAGCAGGTGGGTGACCAGGGGGTCGCCGAGGGGCACGTACGGCGGCGGCGCCGACTCCTCGTGCCGTACCTCCGGCAGCTCCTCCCCCGCCGCCGGTACGAGCCCCGCCGCCACGAGTCCGGGCACCTCGCCGGAGCGGTCCGCGACCAGCGCGAGGGCCCGGCGGCCGGCGACGGTGCCCCGCCTGTCGGCGAGCGCCCCGCGCAGCCCGATGGACGCCTCCAGCTCGGCGCGGGCCCGGTCGAGCTGTCCGCCGCACAGCGCCAGAACACCCAACTCATGGTGGAAATAGGCCTGTTCACGCACCTCGCCGGCCAGTCGGGAGGCTTCCGCGCCGGAGCGCAGGGCCCGTTCCCAGGCGCTCCAGTGCAGCCCGGCGGCGAAGGCGGGCGCGGCCGTACGGGCGAGCCGTACCGCGCCGCTCTCCTGCCCTTCGGCGGACGGAGCCGTCTGCGGGACGGCCGCGGCGAGCGCGGCCAGGACCGCGTCGGCCTCGGCGCACACCCGCTCGGCGGTGACCGACGGATGACCGGCCCACCAGGTGTAGTGCTCGGCGGCGGCCAGGGCCTGGGCCTCGGTGTCGTCGGCGTATCCGGCGGCCTCCAGCTGGGTCCGCACGCCGGCCGCGAGCCGGTAGCGGGCGCCGACCGGGGAGACCAGTCCGCACGCGGTGAGTTCGCCGAGGGCGGCGTCGGCGTGGGTGTCGCCGATCAGTGCCGGCAGATGCGCCTGGTGCGGCACCTCGCCGCCGAGGGCGACGGCGAAGCGCAGGGTGGCGCGGGCGGAGGCGCTGAGCCGGGAGGCGAGCAGCGGGGCGGGCGCGGCGGCCTCACCGAGCGAGGGCAGGGGGACCTCGTCCGCCGGCTCCGGGGACGGTTCGACCGGCTCGGGTACGTCCTCGAAGACGCCGTACTCGTCCACCGCCCCGGCGCCGGCCCGCAGCTCGTCGCGCTGCCGGAGCAGGGCGCCGGCCTGGACGAACCTCAGCGGCAGCCCCTCGGACTCGAACCACAGGTCGCCGGCCCAGTTGGCCTCCTCCTCGGTGAGGACCCGGCCGACGGTCCGCTCCAGGATCTCCACACCACCGGCCCGGTCGAGGCCGCTGAGGAAGACCTCCTCGACCGCGGACCCGTCGGAGGGCGCCGGCACCTCGGGGGTGGCGCCGATCAGGAACGCGCACTCGGGGGTGGCGTCGAGCAGCTCGTCGAGGGCGGTGCCGCCGAACTCGATGTCGTCCAGGACGACGACCGCGCCGATCTCCCGGACGAGCGCCCGCAGTTCGTCCGGTTCCGGGCGGTGGAGCGGGGCGTCGTAGACGGCGTGGACGAGGTCGTGCAGGACGTCGGTGGAGGTGCGGTGGAAGCCGTTGAGGCGGACCACGCCGTCGGGCGCGAGGTCCAGGCAGTCCTCGGCGACGAGGTCGAGCAGCGCGGTGCGGCCGGAACCGCCGGGGCCGGTGAGCCGGACCGAGCGGCCACGGGCCAGCAGCCGGACCAGGCGCTCGCGTTCGTCCTGCCGTTCCACCAGGGAGAGCGCCGGCTGGGCGGGACCGGGCGGTACGGGCGGCCGGGTGGCACGCTCGGCCTCGGCGCGCTCGGCGGCGGTGCGCTTGCGGGGCCTGGCCGGCCGCCGGGCCGGCGGGCAGAGCTCTATCTCGCTGCCGTCGACGGGGTTGACGGTCAGCAGCAGGTCGCCGGAGACGAGCTGCGCCGTACGGGCGAGCGCGGGCGCGCTCTGACCGAAGTCGGAGGTGAGGGATTCCCGGGGCGGGCGGCGGCTCGCCGCCTGGCCGTGCTCCTCGGGTCCCCGGTCGATCGGGTCCATGGGTTCCATGCGTTCCATGGGTTCAGCCCCCCAAAAGCGTTGTGTGCCCGTGATTTCGGCCCCTCCCGGCCTTGTCGCACACCGCGCTGTCGCTTCTGGTCCGGGCCCGCTCGGTCGAGGGTTGCGAGGCGGCGGGCGACCGAACCCTAAACCTTCGCTCAGTATCTCCGACAGGGCGGGGTGCCAGGTGGTCCGAGACGTCACAGTCCGGTGAGGATTGCCCCCGACGTGCGCTTCGGCGGCTGCGCCCGGTTCCGCCGGGGCTCCCCTGTCGCCCGGTTCACACCCGTAACGACCTCACACCCGGGGCAGCGACTCGACCCCGATGCCGCCCTCGATGGCGAGGATGCGGTGCAGCCGCGTGGCCACCAGCAGGCGCTGCATCTGCGGCGGGACACCGCGCAGCACCAGACGGCGACCGCAGCGGCCGGCCCGCCGATGGGCACCCATGATCACCCCGAGTCCGGTGGCGTCCCAGGAGTCCAGTTCGGACAGGTCGAGCACCAGATCGCCGACTCCGTCGTCGACAGCCGAGTGCAGGGCCGTACGGGCGTCCGCCGCGCTGCGGACGTCGAGGCGGCCCCCGACGACCAGCTCGGCATGGTCGCCCCTGATGTGCATAAGCGCTCCCCGTTGAGTGCGGTTGGCGTACTCGGTGACGGTGCTGTGCACCGTCTGACTGCGTGCGTGGTGGTGCGGTTGCTGCTTGTAAGCGAACCGATACCGAATTCACCCCGGGGAGTGATGTTCCCGGGGTGAATGTCCGGCGTTGTGCGTGTACGGGTGGGTCTCCAGTACGTACGACGGGCGGGTCTGCGTACGTACGACGGGCGGGTCTCAGTACGTGTAGAAGCCCTGCCCGCTCTTGCGGCCGATGTCACCGGCATCCACCATCCGGCGCATCAGCTCCGGCGGGGCGAACTTCTCGTCCTGGGACTCGGTGTAGATGTTGCTGGTGGCGTGCAGCAGGATGTCCACGCCGGTGAGGTCGGCGGTGGCGAGCGGACCCATGGCGTGCCCGAAGCCGAGCTTGCAGGCCAGGTCGATGTCCTCGGCGGTGGCGACACCGGACTCGTAGAGCTTGGTCGCCTCGACGACGAGGGCGGAGATGAGCCGGGTCGTCACGAACCCGGCGACGTCCCGGTTGACGACGATGCAGGTCTTGCCGACGGACTCGGCGAACTCCCGCGCCGTGGCGAGGGCTTCGTCACTCGTCTTGTAGCCGCGGACCAGCTCGACGAGCTGCATCATCGGCACCGGCGAGAAGAAGTGGACGCCGACGACCCGCTCGGGGCGCTCGGTGGCCGCCGCGATCTTGGTGATCGGGATGGCGGAGGTGTTGGAGGCGAGCACGGTGTCCTCGCGCACGATCTTGTCGAGGGCGCGGAAGATCTCGTGCTTGACCTCCAGCTTCTCGAAGACGGCCTCGACCACGATGTCCGCGTCGGCGGCGGCGTCCAGGTCGGTGGTCGCGGTGATGCGGGCCAGGGAGGCGTCGGCGTGCTGCGCCTCCATCTTCCCCTTGCTCACGAACTTGTCGTACGACGCCTTGATGCCGTCGGTGCCACGCTTGAGCGCCTCGTCGGTGACGTCACGCAGGACGACGTCCCAGCCCGCCTGCGCGGCGACCTGAGCGATACCGGACCCCATCAGCCCGGCCCCGATGACGGCAAGCTTCCGTGCCACTCCGACTCCCCTTTGAACGCGCTCCAAGTCTGCTTCTCCGGCGGACCATAGCGCTCCGGAGCGGCTGTGTGAGCAGTAAGTAACGCGCGTCACGTCTCACTTGACGGACATCACACCGGCAGCGGTATGCGCCGCCCGGCCGGACCGCCTCTGCGGTACTGCGCACCCGGAAGTGGCTTTTCACCCCAATGGATTGAATCGTCGCCGTTCGCCCCGCCGCTCCGAGGGTGGCGCCGGGTGGCGCGGCCCGGCCCTTGGGCTCATTGTTCCGTAACCCCATGATCACGTGGCGTGCCGGACGGCGGCCGGGTCATGCTGGCTGCCCCTCCTGGTTCTTCAACACCGGGCCTTCGAGGGGAAGTTGGAGTGAGTCCTGCTCACAGAAACGAAGTGCGTGATGTCGAGTAAGAAGGTGATGACCGTCGCCGTCCTGGTGACGGTCCTCACGTGGAGCACGGTGATGACCGTGCTGGGACAGGTCGCCGCCGTGGCCACCTTGCTCCCGTCCCTGGGCCTGCTGGTGCAGCAGATCGTCCAGGCCCTGACCGGTCCCGAGAGGGAGGAGCCGCCCCGATGACCTCGCCCTCCGGCGCCGACCGGCCGGCTCCCGCGGAGGCCGGCGGCAGGCGCGGCCGGAAACCGGCCCCCATCTCCGCGACCGCGGGCCTGTCCCACCGCGCCTGGCTGGAGCCGGTGCGCAACCGCGTCCGCTCCAGCGGCCTGACCCTGGACGAACTCGTCCACCGCTCCGGCTACTCCAAGACCCGGATCAGCGAACTCCTGCGCGGCAACGGCTACTACCCCGCCTGGGAGATCACGTTCAGCGTGATCCGTGCACTCGGCCTGCCCGTGCCGCCGATGCGCCGCCTGTGGACCGCCGCGGCCCGCGAAGCCCACAAGGAACAGGGGTGGATCGACCACTGCATCGAGCAGGTGGCGTGCGCCCCGGAGCCCCCGCCCCTGGCCCACCAGGCCTTCACCGAGGCGATGCGTGCGCCCTACACCGCCTACGCCCGCGCCTTCCTGCTGGCCGAGGACCGCGTCCGCTGGGCGGTGGGCGAGACCTTCGACCTGCTGTGGCTGTCCTGGAGCACGGCCGCGAGCAGCGAGAACCTCCGGCGCAACGCCTGGCGCCTGCTGCGGTCCCGGGTGCTGGCCCGGGCCGCCCACCGCGACGGCCGCCCCGACCTGCGCGCCGCCGTCTTCTCCACCGAGGAGGTCAGCGAGAGCGTGCCGGGCCGTCTCGTCGTCATGACCGACCTGGTGGACCTCTTCGACGCCATCGCCCGCCTCCCCCAGGACCAGATGGACGTGGTCGTGCTGGGTCACCTGTGCGGCCTGGGCCTGGAGGAAACGATCCCCTACGTCACCGGTCTGAGCCCGGCCATCACCCACGCCGTCGACCACCACGCCCGCGCGGCCCTCGAAGACCTGCTGCGCCGCACGGGCTCCCGGGAGTGACCCCTACCGCCATGCCTGACATAGACGCCCTCCTCGCCCGCGCCCGACTGCACCACCGCCCCGACGTCCCCGCCGACACCGTCCCCTACGAGGACAGCGCCTACCCCGGATACGGGCAGGGCGTCATCGGCGCCGCCGACGCCCGCCCCGCCGACCCCGCCGCCATCCGCGACCTGCGCACCCTGTGCGACTCCCTCCTCTGCGCGCTCGCCCCCGGCACGCTCCGCTTCCTCACCGACCAACTCCCCGAACCGGAGGGCGCCTGGCTGCTCGGCTGCGCCCTGAACGTCGCCGGGATCGACGAAGGGGCCCGCTTCTGGTGGCAGTACGCGGCCGGCGCCGGACACGCGCCGTCCGCCTACTGCCTCTCCCTGCACCATCGCGCGCGCGGCGAGGGCCACGCGGCTGCCTTCTGGTACGGCCAGACAGGCCTCGACGCCACGACCGACCACGACACCATCCCCGTGACCGGCACGTCCGCGCCCGTGAGTTGCACCTTCGACGCGTCGGTCCCCACGGTGCTGCGGGTCCTCAGCGGCCTGACCGCCCCGGGCACGCACCGACGGCCCCGTCGCGCCGACGTCGTCACGTCGTACGTCGCCCACGCCGTCCGACGCGGCTACGCCCGGCACCCCGGCGTCGAGATACCGGTACCGGGCCCGCGCTTCGCGGACCGGGTCAGCTCGCTTCTCACAGAAGCGGCACGGTGAGCGCGGGCCGGTCGATACGCTACGTGGTCGTACGGCTACGGAGTCGGGGAGGGGTGTGCCATGCCGGCGCGGAAGGTGATCACAGGGCGCAGCCAGGAGCCCCGGAAGCGCTATGCGGAGGAACTCCGGCGCCTGCGCACTGCCCGGGGCTTGAGCCTGCGCGCACTGGCGGACGCGGTCGGCTGGGATCCGTCGCTCTTCATGAAGCTGGAGAGCGGGAAGACGCTGGGCAGTCCGGAGGTCGCCGAGGCGCTGGATGAGTTTTACGGCACGCCTGGGCTGCTGTTGGCGATGTGGGAGATGGCGGTGGGGGATCCGACACAGTTCAAGGAGCAGTACCGGCGGTACATGTTGCTGGAGGCCGAGGCGGTGAGTCTTTGGCACTACGCGGTGAGCGCACCGCCGGGTCTGCTCCAGACGGCCGGGTACGCACGCGAGGCGCTCGCGGCGGGCTGGATCAAGGGCCAGGAGCTGGACCAGCAGGTCGAGGCACGATTGGGGCGGTGCCAGCTGCTGGAGAGCGACAACCCGCCGCTGTTCCGAGTCATCCTTTCCGAGGCGGTGCTGCGCACTTCGCTGCGCGATGTGACCGCCTGGCGCGAGCAGTTGGAGCACTTGGCGAACGTCGCCGAGCGCCCGAACATCACCCTCCAGGTGCTGCCGTTCAGCGCCGGTCCTCATGGTCTGATGAACACCGCCGTCATGTTCCTACGGCTGACGGACGGCCGTACGGTCGCCTATTCCGAGAACGACCTGCGTGGCGAACTTGTCGAAGAAACCGCCTCAGTTGAGGAACTGCAGCGTAGGTACGATGCGATGCGTGACCTCGCGCTGCCCCCGGCCGAGTCGCGCAAGTTCATCCTGCGGATGTTGGAGGAAATGCCGTGCGAGCCATCGATCTGAGCGGCGTGACCTGGCGCAAGAGCAGCTACAGCAACACCAGCGGCGGCGAGTGCCTCGAAGTCTCCGCCGATCTCCTGCACGGCGCCGCCTGGCGCAAGAGCAGCTACAGCAACCCCGACGGCGGCAACTGCCTCGAAGTCTGCGACAGCATCCCCTCCGCCGTCCCCGTCCGCGACAGCAAGACCCCCGACGCCCCCGCCCTCCTCTTCGCGGCGGAGCCGTGGTCGTCGTTCGTCGCGGGCGTCAGGAGCGGCGCGTTGCGCTAGTCCTCGCCCCGTACCGCATAACCGAGGACCTTCTCGCTCAACAGGTCCTCGATGTCATCCAGCAGCACCAGCACCTCCCGGGACACCTCGCGCGGGTCGCGCCCCTTGACCATCTCGCGGCCGATGACCGCGACGACCGTGCTGTGGATCCAGCCGATCTGGCCGGCCATCAGGTGGGGCAGCTCGTCGTCGGCTGATGCGCCGGTGTCCTCGCGCAGCACCTCTTCCAGGTTGGCCTGGACCTCCTGGGCGAGGGCCCAGAGGCGGGAGCGCAGGGCCGGGGCCTCCTCGATGACCTTCATGAAGGCGGCGTAGCCGGGGAGCAGGCCGACCCGGGGGGAGACCGCCTCCACCTCCTCGCGCAGCTCGCGCAGTACGGCGGCGGCGGCCGACTCGCCTTCCGGCCTGCCCCGGACCCAGCGGGCGAGGCGGTCGACCATGCCGGCCGAGCGGTCGAAGAAGAGGTCCTCCTTGGCCGGGAAGTAGTTGTACACGGTGTTGACGGAGACGTTCGCCGCCTCGGCGATCTCCGCGACCGTCACCGCGTCGAAGCCGCGCTCGACGAACAGGCCCGTGGCGACATCCGAGATGTACTGCCGGGTCTGCCGCTTCTTCCGCTCCCTGAGTCCCTCAGCCATGCCCGCATCCTAACTTCGCTGGAGCCGATGAAAACTTGGGGTGATTGAAAATTTTCAGAGACTCTGTTTTTCTGGGGGCATGACAGCAGTCATCAGTGCGGCGGGTCTCGCCCGCACCTTCCAGACCAAGACCGGGCCCGTCCAGGCCGTGCGCGGTATCGACCTCGCCGTCCGGGAAGGCGAGATCCTCGGCTTCCTCGGGCCCAACGGCGCCGGCAAGACGACCACCCTGCGGATGCTCACCACCCTGCTGAAGCCGACCGGCGGCGCCGCCACCGTCGCCGGGCACGACCTCGCGACGGATCCGGCCGGGGTACGCGCGGCGAGCGGGTACGTCGCCCAGTCCGGCGGGGTCGATCCGCAGATCACCGTGCGGGA
Source organism: Streptomyces sp. NPDC007205 (assembly GCF_040634095.1). NCBI lineage: Bacteria > Bacillati > Actinomycetota > Actinomycetes > Kitasatosporales > Streptomycetaceae > Streptomyces > Streptomyces sp. NPDC007205. The sequence continues at coordinate 34,232 of NZ_JBEYEW010000026.1, read as the reverse complement.
GGAACTGGTCACCCAGGGGCGGATGTACCGGCTGACCAAGGCCGGGGCGAGCGCCCGCGCCGAGGAACTCGCCCGCGATCTGGACCTCACCGGGTTCCTGGACCGCAAGGCCGGGGCCCTCTCCGGCGGTCAGCGCCGGCGGCTGGACATCGCGATGGCGCTCACCCATCGGCCCAGGGTGCTGTTCCTGGACGAGCCGACCACCGGCCTCGACCCGGGCAGCCGCGCCGACCTGTGGGACCTGGTCCGCCGGCTCCGCGACGACCACGGCACGACCGTCTTCCTGACCACGCACTACCTGGACGAGGCCGACGCCCTCGCCGACCGTCTGGTGATCGTCGACAACGGCACGGTCGCCGCCGAGGGCACGCCGAGCGCGCTGAAGCTCCGGTACGGCGGCTCGATCGACGCCTCGCTCCAGGACACCTTCCTCGCCGTCACCGGCCGCGGGCCCGCCCCGGCCGACGCCGCCCCCGTCGCCGTATAACGCCGTACAAGGATCCGAAAGACGATGCTTCTCCACGACACGGCCCTCATCTACGGCCGCTACCTCCGCCAGTCCCTTCGCTCCCGCTTCGCCCTGCTCTTCGGGGTGCTCACGCCCCTGCTCTATCTGCTCTTCTTCGGGCCGCTGCTCACCGGTCTGCCGCTGGGCGGCACGGGCAGCTCGTGGCAGGTACTGGTCCCCGGCCTGCTGCTGCAACTCGGTCTGTTCGGCGCCCTGTTCGCCGGGTTCACGGTCATCATCGAGAAGGGGCAGGGAGTGGTGGAGCGGATGCGGGTGACGCCGGTCAGCCGGCTCGCCCTGCTGCTCGGCCGGGTGCTGCGCGACGCCACGGTCTTCGTCTTCCAGGCGGTGCTGCTGGTGCTGGCCGCGCTGGCGATGGGCCTGCGCGCGCCGGTCACGGGCATCCTGATCGGCTTCGGGTTCGTCGCGCTGCTCACGCTGTCGCTGGCCTCGCTGTCGTACGCGCTCGGAATGAAGGCCCGTACCCCGCAGGAGTTCGGTCCGCTGATCAACATGGTGTCGATGCCGTCGATGCTGCTGTCCGGCCTGATGCTCCCGATGACCCTGGCGCCGGCCTGGCTGAACGTGCTGTCGCACTTCGTGCCGTTCCGCTATCTGGTGGACGCGGTGCGCGACGCGTACGTCGGGCAGTACGCGACCGCGCACATGCTCTACGGCGTCCTCGTCGCCGTCGGCTTCACGGCGCTGACGGTGACGGTGGGCACACGGGTGTTCCGGACGGCCGGGGCGTAACTAGGCTGGCCACATGGTCAATCTGACGCGCATCTACACCAGGACCGGCGACAAGGGCACCACCCACCTCGGTGACATGAGCCGGGTGCCCAAGACGGACCTCAGGATCTCCGCCTACGCGGACGCCAACGAGGCCAACGCGGTGATCGGCACCGCGATCGCGCTGGGCGGTCTGGAGGCGGAGGTCGTCGCCGTCCTCACGCGCGTCCAGAACGACCTGTTCGACGTGGGTGCGGACCTGTCGACGCCGGTGGCGGAGAACCCGGAGTTCCCGCCGCTGCGGGTCGAGCAGTTCTACATCGACAAGCTGGAGGCGGACTGCGACCGCTTCAACGAGCGGCTGGAGAAGCTCCGCTCCTTCATCCTGCCCGGCGGCACCCCGGGTGCGGCCCTGCTGCACCAGGCCTGCACGGTCGTACGCCGGGCCGAGCGCTCCACCTGGACGGCCCTGGAGGTCCACGGCGAGACGATGAACCCGCTCACCGCGACCTACCTCAACCGGCTGTCGGACCTGCTGTTCATCCTGGCGCGCACCGCGAACCAGACGGAGGGCGACGTGCTGTGGGTGCCCGGCGGTGAGCGTTAGCCCTCGCGCTTCGGGAACAGCGTGTAGCTGCCGGCGATGATCACGTTGATGCCGATCACCCACAGCATCCGCAGCTGCCACTGGCGCAGTGAGCCGGTCTCGCCGGCGGAGCCGACGTACCAGACGGCGGCCTGGAGCAGGGCCAGGGCGACCACGGAGGCCAGGATCCAGCGGCCCGCGACCTTCCATTCGTGGACGGCGCGGGCCGTGCCGTAGCGGGGCGGTTTCACCGGGGGCGGGCCGCCGGCGAAGCGGTGGGCGACCCGGGCGTCGGCCCACTTGACCGTCGAGTGGCCCAGCCCGACCGTGAAGCCGATGTAGACGGCGGCCAGGCCGTGCCGCCAGTCCGGCTGCGCGCCGTGCTTGAGGTCGATCGCGGTCACCACGAACAGCACGACCTCCAGCAGCGGCTCGCACAGCAGCAGCGCGAGGCCCGTGCGGGGCATGCGCAGCCCGTAGCGGAAGGCCAGTCCGGCCGCCAGCAGCACCCAGAACGCCACCTCACAGGCGATGATCAACCCTACGACCATGGTTCGCTCCCCTCGTCACCCTTCAAGGCTCCCGGTGGCCGGGGCGCGGATCATCGTCGGCGGGGGCGAAGTCCGCGTAAGCGAAAGTTGCAGTGCAGGACCCTGCCCGGGGCGCACGCGGGCCGCGTGTGGGCCGTGTTGGATGGGGGCATGGCCCTCGCACTCCCCCGCCCCCACCGTGACGACCTGCGGATCGCCGTGGGCGGGCTGCTCGGCGGGCTGCTGCTGTGGTCGCTCGGTCTCCACTCGCGTGGGCCCACGGACCCGCTCGTGCTGTGGTCGGCGCCCTGGGCCCCGCTGGTGCCGCTGGCGGTGACGACCGCGTGCGAGCCACTGCGCCGCACCCGGCCCCGCACCGGTCTGCTGGTCGGCACCCTCGCGCTGACCCTGGACACGGTGACCCTGGGCAGCCTGGTCACCGTCGTGCTGTACACCGACCTGATGTACGCGGCCGTCGTGTACGGCACCCCGGCCTCCGCCCGCCGCATCCCCTGGGTCACCGGGATGCTGACGGTGCTCGGCGGGGTCGTACCGGCCGCCCTGTGGCGCGATCCGCAGGCGCTGCTGATCGGTGTCGGGATCGGCGTGGTCGCGCTCGCGCCCGCCGCGACCGGCTGGGTGGTGCGCGACCACCGGGACGCGGCCGAGGCCGCCCGGCTGCGGGCGGAACAGACCGCGCTGCTCGCCGAGATGGACCGCGCCCAGGCGGTCACCGCCGAACGGGCGCGCATGGCACGGGAGTTGCACGACATGGTGGCCAACCATCTGTCCGCGATCGCCATCCACTCCACGGCCGCGCTGTCCCTCGACGATCCGGCGACCTCACGGGACGCCCTGGCGGTGATCCGGGAGAACAGCGTGGACGGGCTGGCCGAGATGCGACGGCTGATCGGCATCCTGCGGGATACCGGCGGTGACCTGGAGCCGGCCGCCACACCGACCCTCGACGGCCTCGCCGCCCTGGTCAGGGGCGCCCGCGCCAACGGTCTCGACGTGCGCCTCGACACCGGTCACGGCCGGGTGCCGGCGCCGGTGGAGCTGGCGGCCTACCGGATCGTGCAGGAGTCGCTGACCAACGCGCTCAAGCACGCGGCGCCGGGGACGGTCCGGGTGACCGTGCGGCAGGCCGGGGACACCCTGACCGTGGAGGTCACGAGCCCCTACCGGCCCGGTGACAGCCCGCGCGCGCCCGGCTCGGGTTCCGGGCTCACCGGGATGCGGGAGCGGGCGAACCTGCTCGGCGGCGGCTTCACGGCCGGGGCGCAGGCCGGCCGGTGGACCGTACGCGCCAACCTTCCGCTCACCGACACCGAAGGAGATCCCTCGTGATCCATGTCCTGGTCGCCGAGGACCAGTCCGCCGTCCGCGCCGGACTGGTCCTGATCCTGCGCAGCGCGCCCGACATCGAGGTGGTCGGGGAGGCGGCGGACGGGGAGCGGGCGGTGGAGCTGGCCCGGGAACTGCGGCCGGACCTGGTGCTGATGGATGTGCAGATGCCGCGTCTGGACGGGGTGTCGGCGACCCGGCAGATCGTGGCGGAGGGGGTCGCGGACGTGCTCGTGCTGACCACCTTCGACCTGGACGAGTATGTGTTCGGGGCGCTGCGGGCCGGGGCGGCGGGGTTCCTGCTGAAGAACGCCGAGGCGCGGGATCTGCTGGAGGCGGTGCGGACGGTGGCGCGCGGCGAGGGCATCGTCGCGCCGGCGGTGACCCGGCGGCTGATCGCCGAGTTCGCGGCCGGTCCGGTGCGGAAGGCGAAGGCCGATCCGGCCGTGCTGGACGGTCTGACCCGGCGCGAGCGGGAGGTGCTGTCCTGTGTCGGCCAGGGGCTGTCGAACGCCGGGATCGCCGAGCGGCTGCAGATGGCGGAGGGGACGGTGAAGACGCACGTCAGCCGGCTGCTGGCCAAGCTGGAGCTGCGCAGTCGGGTTCAAGCGGCCGTACTGGCACAGGAGTTGGGGATCTGACACTGCGGTCGGCGAAGTGGTCCAGACCTATTGACGGGTGGTCCAGACCTTTCTACTCTCGCAGCACCGTGGGCGTGAAGGCTCAGTCATGCCCCTGACATCCCCACATTCGAGGAGGCGCAGCATGCGCTTCAGACACAGAGCCGCCGCAGGCCTCGCGACCCTGCTGCTTCCCCTGGCCGGCCTCGTCGGTCTCGCCGGCCCCGCCCAGGCCGCGGCCGACGCGACGGCGAGTTTCACCAAGACCAGCGACTGGGGAACCGGCTTCGGCGGCCAGTGGACCATCAAGAACACCGGCACCAGCGGCATCAGCTCCTGGACCGTCGAGTGGGACTTCCCCTCGGGTACGTCCGTCACCTCGGCCTGGGACGCGGACGTCACCAGCTCCGGCACCCACTGGACCGCGAAGAACAAGTCCTACAACGGCACCATCGCCCCCGGCGCCTCGGTCTCCTTCGGCTTCAACGGCTCGGGCCCCGGCTCCCCCTCCAACTGCAAGCTCAACGGCGACAGCTGCGACGGTACGACGGCCCCCGGTGACGCCGCGCCCTCGGCGCCCGGCACCCCGACCGCCTCCGGCATCACCGACACCTCGGTCAAGCTCTCATGGGGTGCGGCCACCGACGACAAGGGCGTCAAGAACTACGACGTCCTGCGCGACGGCAAGGTCGTCGGCACGGTGACGACCACCTCGTACACCGACAGCGGCCTGACCGCCGGCACCGACTACTCCTACACCGTGCAGGCCCGGGACACCGCCGACCAGACCGGGCCGGTCAGCGGCGCGGTCAAGGTGCACACCACCGGCGGCACCACCACTCCCCCGACCACCGGCGACAAGGTCAAGCTCGGCTACTTCACCGAGTGGGGCATCTACGGCCGCAACTACAACGTCAAGAACCTGGTGACGTCAGGCTCGGCGGCCAAGATCACGCACATCAACTACGCCTTCGGCAACGTGACCAACGGCCAGTGCGCGATCGGCGACTCCTACGCCGACTACGACAAGGCCTTCACCGCAGACCAGTCGGTCAGCGGCGTCGCCGACACCTGGGACCAGCCGCTGCGCGGCAACTTCAACCAGCTGCGCGAGCTGAAGGCCAAGTACCCGAACCTCAAGGTGCTGTGGTCCTTCGGCGGCTGGACCTGGTCCGGCGGCTTCGCCCAGGCCGCCGCCAACCCGGCCGCGTTCGCCCAGTCCTGCTACAACCTGGTCGAGGACCCGCGCTGGGCCGATGTCTTCGACGGCATCGACATCGACTGGGAGTACCCGAACGCCTGCGGCCTGTCCTGCGACACCAGCGGGGCGGCGGCCTTCAAGAACGTGCTGGCCGCACTGCGCGCCAAGTTCGGCTCCAAGGCCCTGGTCACCGCCGCGGTCACCGCCGACGGCTCCTCCGGCGGCAAGATCGAGGCCGCGGACTACGCCGGTGCCGCCCAGTACGCCGACTGGTACAACGTGATGTCGTACGACTTCTTCGGCGCCTGGGACGCCAAGGGCCCGACCGCCCCGCACTCCCCGCTCACCTCGTACAGCGGCATCCCGAAGGCCGGCTTCGACACGGCCGACGCGATCGCCAAGTACAGGTCGATCGGCGTCCCCGCGTCCAAGCTGCTCATCGGCATCGGCCTCTACGGCCGCGGCTGGACCGGCGTCACCCAGGACGCCCCGGGCGGCACAGCCACGGGCCCGGCGGCGGGTACCTACGAGCAGGGCATCGAGGACTACAAGGTGCTCAAGACGTCCTGTCCGGTCACCGGCACCGTCGCGGGCACGGCGTACGCGCACTGCGGCAGCAACTGGTGGTCGTACGACACCCCGTCGACGATCGCCGGGAAGATGAGCTGGGCCAGGTCCCAGGGGCTCGGCGGGGCGTTCTTCTGGGAGTTCAGCGGCGACACAAGCAACGGTGAACTGGTGAACGCCATCAGCAGCAACCTGTAGGGCCTGTAAGAGGCCCGTACCTGTAAAAGTCCCTAAGCGACGTTGACGCGCTGACCGGGCGGGGCTGCCTCCAGCCACGCGAGGAATCCGGTCAGCGCGTCTTCGCTCATCGCGAGTTCGAGGCGCGTGCCCCGATGGGTACAGGCGAGGATCACCGCGTCGGAGAGCAGCGCCAGCTCCTCCTCCCCCTCGGGCAGCCGGCGGCCGGCCACCTCGATCTGCGCGCGCTCCAGCGTGCGGCGCGGGCGGAAGGCGTAGGAGAAGACGCGGTACCACTCGATGCGGTCGCCGTTGTAGCGGGCGACGCCGTAGGACCAGCCCTTGCCGTTGGCGTCCGGTCTCTCGGCCACGTCCCAGCGCAGGGAACAGTCGAAGGTACCGCCCGAGCGCTGGATGAGTCTGCGGCGCAGGCCGAACAGGAACAGTCCCACCACCACGAGCGCGACCACGATCCCGCACACAGTCAGAGCGAGGATCACCGGCACCGACCTCCTCGTCTCCTAGGCACTGCTTCTGTCACTTCGTAATGAAACGGAAAAAACACCCACATCTACCTCAGCCGCGACCGGCACCGGATTGCTCCGGGCCGGCCGCGGCTGAGTGACGTCATACCGCGCGCTGGACTCAGCGCGCCGCCGCCGCGCGGAGGCGGACGTCCGCGCGACGCTCGGCGGCGGCATCGCCCTCCGCCTTCGCGCGCTCCAGCTCCCGCTCCGTGCGCTGGACATCGATCTCGTCCGACAGCTCGGCGATCTCGGCCAGCAGCGACAGCTTGTTGTCCGCGAACGAGACGAAACCGCCGTGCACAGCGGCGACGACCGTTCCATTGTCACTCGTCCGGATGGTCACCGGGCCCGACTCCAGCACACCGAGCAGCGGCTGGTGACCGGGCATGACGCCGATGTCGCCGGACGTGGTGCGCGCGACGACCAGGGTGGCCTCACCAGACCAGACCTGGCGGTCGGCGGCGACCAGCTCGACGTGCAGCTCAGCAGCCAAGAGTGGCTCCTCGGGTCACCACCCGGCGGTTCTGCCGGGTGTTGGGGTCAATTCTAGTGGGCGTGGATGAGGGGGCGGGACGCACCCCGCCCCCTCACACGAACTCAGCGAGTTCAGGAGACGCCGAGCTCCTTGGCGTTGGCCTTGAGGTCCTCCAGGCCACCGCACATGAAGAACGCCTGCTCCGGGAAGTGGTCGTACTCACCGTCGATGATCGCGTTGAACGCGGCGATCGACTCGTCCAGCGGCACGTCCGACCCGTCGACGCCGGTGAACTGCTTGGCGACGTGGGTGTTCTGGGACAGGAAGCGCTCCACGCGACGGGCACGGTGGACGACGAGCTTGTCCTCCTCGCCGAGCTCGTCGATACCGAGGATCGCGATGATGTCCTGGAGGTCCTTGTACTTCTGCAGGACCGTCTTCACGCGCATGGCGGCGTTGTAGTGGTCCGCGGAGATGTAGCGCGGGTCCAGGATCCGGGACGTGGAGTCCAGCGGGTCCACGGCCGGGTAGATGCCCTTCTCGGAGATCGGACGGGACAGCACCGTCGTCGCGTCGAGGTGGGCGAAGGTGGTCGCCGGGGCCGGGTCGGTCAGGTCGTCGGCGGGGACGTAGATCGCCTGCATCGAGGTGATCGAGTGACCGCGGGTCGAGGTGATGCGCTCCTGGAGGAGACCCATCTCGTCGGCCAGGTTCGGCTGGTAACCCACCGCGGAGGGCATACGGCCGAGCAGCGTGGAGACCTCGGAACCGGCCTGCGTGAAGCGGAAGATGTTGTCGATGAAGAACAGCACGTCCTGCTTCTGGACGTCACGGAAGTACTCGGCCATGGTCAGGCCGGCCAGCGCGACGCGCAGACGGGTGCCCGGGGGCTCGTCCATCTGACCGAAGACCAGCGCGGTCTTGTCGATGACGCCCGAGTCGGACATCTCCTCGATCAGGTCGTTGCCCTCACGGGTGCGCTCACCGACACCGGCGAACACGGAGACACCGTCGTGGTTGTTGGCGACACGGTAGATCATCTCCTGGATGAGCACCGTCTTGCCGACGCCGGCGCCGCCGAACAGGCCGATCTTGCCGCCCTTGACGTACGGGGTGAGCAGGTCGATGACCTTGACGCCCGTCTCGAACATCTCGGTCTTGGACTCGAGCTCGTCGAAGTTCGGGGCCTTGCGGTGGATCGGCCAGCGCTCGCCGTCGTAGGTCTCGTCGACGTTCAGCACCTCACCGAGGGTGTTGAACACCTTACCCTTGGTGAAGTCACCGACGGGGACGGAGATGGCGGAGCCGGTGTCGGTCACCGCGGCCTGGCGGACCAGACCGTCGGTGGGCTGCATGGAGATGGTGCGGACCAGGCCGTCACCCAGGTGCTGGGCGACCTCCAGGGTCAGCGTCTTCTTCTCGCCCGCGTTCGCCGGGTCGGCGACCTCGACGTGCAGGGCGTTGTAGATCTCCGGCATCGCGTCGACGGGGAACTCCACGTCGACGACCGGGCCGATGACCCGGGCGACGCGGCCCGTAGCCGTCGCGGTCTCAACAGTGGTGGTCATTTATCGGTCACTCCCCGCGGTCGCGTCGGCCAGGGCGCTCGCGCCACCGACGATCTCGCTGATTTCCTGGGTGATTTCGGCCTGGCGGGCCGCGTTGGCAAGCCGGGAGAGCGTGTTGATCAGCTCGCCCGCGTTGTCGGTGGCCGACTTCATCGCGCGCCGCGTGGCGGCGTGCTTCGAAGCGGCCGACTGGAGCAGCGCGTTGTAGATGCGGCTCTCCACATAGCGCGGCAGCAGGGCGTCGAGGACGTCCTCCGCCGAGGGCTCGAAGTCGTACAGCGGGAGGATCTCCCCCTGGGGGTGAGCCTCCTCGGCGACCTCTTCGAGGCGCAGCGGAAGCAGCCGGGCGTCCAGCGCCGTCTGCGTCATCATCGAGACGAACTCGGTGAAGACGATGTGGAGTTCGTCCACACCACCCTCGGCCGTGTCCTTCTCGATCGCCTCGATCAGGGGCGCCGCGACCTTCTTGGCGTCCGCGTACGTCGGCTCGTCCGTGAAGCCCGTCCACGACTCCGTGACCTTGCGCTCACGGAAGTTGTAGTGGGCGACACCGCGCCGGCCGACGATGTACGTGTCGACCTGCTTGCCGTCGCGCTCCAGGCGCTCGGTCAGCTGCTCCGCCGTCTTGATGGCGTTGGAGTTGAAGGCGCCGGCCAGACCGCGGTCGCTCGTGAGGAGCAGGACCGCGGCACGGGTCGGGTTCTCCGCCTCCGTGGTGAGCGGGTGCTTGGTGTTCGAGCCGGTGCCGACCGCCGTGACCGCGCGCGTCAGCTCGGTCGCGTACGGCGTGGAGGCCGCCACCTTGCGCTGCGCCTTGACGACGCGCGAGGCGGCGATCATCTCCATCGCCTTCGTGATCTTCTTGGTCGCGCTGACGGATCGGATGCGACGCTTGTAGACCCGGAGCTGAGCTCCCATGAGTCAGGTCCCTTCCTTACGTCACTTGGCGGCAGCGGCAGGAACGTCCTCGCCGAGCAGCTTGCCGTCCGAGGTCTCGAACTGCTTCTTGAACTCGGCCACTGCGTCGTCGATCGCCTGGATCGTGTCGTCCGACATCTTCGCGCCCTCCTTGATGGAGGTCATCAGGCCCTGGTGCTTCCGGTGCAGGAAGTCGATCAGTTCCTTCTCGAAGCGGCGGATGTCGACGACCGGGACCTCGTCCATACGGCCGTTGGTGCCGGCCCAGACGGAGACGACCTGGTCCTCGGTGGCCATCGGCTGGTACTGGTCCTGCTTCAGCAGCTCGACCATGCGCTGACCGCGCTCCAGCTGAGCCTTGGAGGCCGCGTCCAGGTCGGAACCGAAGGCGGCGAACGCCTCCAGCTCGCGGAACTGGGCGAGGTCCACCCGGAGGCGGCCGGAGACCTGGCGCATCGCCTTGTGCTGCGCGGAACCACCGACTCGGGAGACGGAGATACCGACGTTCAGCGCGGGGCGCTGACCGGCGTTGAACAGGTCCGACTCCAGGAAGCACTGGCCGTCGGTGATGGAGATGACGTTGGTCGGGATGAACGCCGAGACGTCGTTGGCCTTGGTCTCGACGATCGGCAGACCGGTCATCGAACCGGCACCCATCTCGTCGGAGAGCTTGGCGCAGCGCTCCAGCAGCCGGGAGTGCAGGTAGAAGACGTCACCCGGGTAGGCCTCACGGCCCGGCGGGCGGCGCAGCAGCAGCGACACGGCGCGGTAGGCGTCGGCCTGCTTCGACAGGTCGTCGAAGATGATCAGGACGTGCTTGCCCTCGTACATCCACTGCTGGCCGATGGCCGAACCGGTGTACGGCGCCAGGTACTTGAAGCCGGCCGGGTCGGACGCCGGGGCGGCGACGATGGTCGTGTACTCCAGGGCGCCGTTCTCCTCCAGCGCGCGGCGCACGCCGGCGATGGTGGAGCCCTTCTGGCCGATGGCGACGTAGATGCAGCGGACCTGCTTCTTCGGGTCGCCGGTGCGCCAGTTGTCGCGCTGGTTGATGATCGTGTCGACGGCCAGGGCGGTCTTGCCGGTCTGGCGGTCACCGATGATCAGCTGACGCTGACCACGGCCGATCGGGGTCATCGCGTCGACGGCCTTGTAGCCGGTCTCCATCGGCTCGTGCACCGACTTGCGCTGCATGACCGTGGGGGCCTGCAGCTCAAGGGCACGGCGGCCGGACGTCTCGATCTCGCCGAGGCCGTCGATCGGGTTGCCGAGCGGGTCGACGACACGGCCGAGGTAGCCCTCGCCGACCGCGACGGAGAGGACCTCACCGGTGCGGGTGACCGGCTGACCCTCCTCGATGCCGCTGAACTCGCCGAGTACGACAGCACCGATCTCGCGCTCTTCCAGGTTCAGCGCGAGACCGAGGGAGCCGTCCTCGAACTTCAGCAGCTCGTTCGCCATGGCCGAGGGCAGACCCTCGATCTTGGCGATACCGTCGCCGGCGACGGTGACCGTACCGACCTCCTCGCGCGAGGCCGCGTCCGGCTTGTACGACTGGACAAAGTTCTCCAGCGCGTCCCGGATCTCCTCCGGCCGGATCGTGAGCTCCGCCATCTGGGTTCCCTGCTCTCCTTGTTGGGCCCGAAGTTTCACTTGGGGGGTCTGGGGGCGACCCCCAGGAATCCTCTGCACGGCCCAACCAGGGCCGTAAGTACGTACTGCTTTTCTCGAGTTGTCGAGTTGCTGCTAGCTCGCCATGCGGCGGGCGGCGTCCTCCAGCCGGTCCGCGAGCGAGCCGTTGATGACCTCGTCACCGACCTGTACCCGGATCCCGCCGATCACGTCGGGGTCCACGTCCAGGTTGAGGTGCATCCGGCGGCCGTAGAGCTTCGCGAGGGCGTCGCCCAGGCGCTGCTTCTGCGGGTCGCTCAGCGGCACCGCCGAGGTGACGATCGCCACCAGACGGTCCCGGCGGTCGGCGGCGAGCTTGGACAGGGACTCCAGTCCCGCTTCCAGGCTACGTCCCCGCGGCGCGGTCACGAGGCGCGCGACCAGACGCTCGGTGGCGGGCTTGGCCCGTCCGCCCAGCAGCCGGTGCAGCAGCTCGGTCTTGGCCTGGCCGCCGGCGGCGCGGTCGGTGAGCGCCGCGCGCAGCTCGGTGTTCGAGGCGACGATCCGGCCGAACCGGAACAGCTCGTCCTCGACGTCGTCGAGAGTGCCCGTCTTCTCCGCGGCGGTGAGGTCGGCGATGCTCGCCAGCTCCTCCAGCGCGTCCACCAGGTCGCGGGACTGCGACCAGCGGGAGCGCGCCATCCCGGCCACCAGGTCCGCGGTCGCGCCGCCGACCTGGCCACCGATCAGACGCTCCACCAGCTGCGCCTTGGCCTCTGCGGGCTGCGCCGGGTCGGTGAGGACCCGGCGCAGGCCGGCCTCGCGGTCGAGCAGCGCGGTGACGGCCGCCAGCTCGTCGGCGAGCGAAGCGGCATCGACGGACGTGGAGTCCGTCAGCGCGTCGAGACGCTCACGTGCGGCTGCCAGGGCCTCGCGGCTCGCTCCGTTCATCGCGTGGCCTCGGCCTTCTCCTCGAGCTCGTCGAGGAAGCGGTCGATCACACGGCTCTGCCGGGCGTGGTCCTCAAGGGACTCACCGACGAGCTTGCCGGCCAGCTCCGTGGCGAGCGTGCCGACGTCCTGCCGGAGTGCCTGCGCGGCGGCCTTGCGGTCGGCCTCGATCTGGGCGTGACCGGCGGTGACGATCTCCTCGCGCTGCCGCTGGCCCTCGGCCCGCATCTCGGCGATGAGCGCGGCACCCTGCTCCTGCGCCTCCTGACGCAGGCGCGCGGCCTCGTGCCGGGCCTCGGCGAGCTGCGCCTTGTACTGCTCAAGGACGCTCTGGGCCTCCACCTTCATGGCGTCGGCCTCTTCGATACCGCCTTCGATCGCCGCGCGGCGCTCCTCCAGAACCTTGTTGATGTTCGGAAGCAGCTTCTTCCAGAAGAAGAAGAACACGATGGCGAAGGCGATGGTGCCGACGAGCAGCTCGGGGCCCTCGGGAACCAGCGGGTTCCCTCCATGCTCGGGGGCCGCCAGCTGAACCAGGTTGGCGATCACATCAGTGCCTTTCGTCGATTCGTGTCGGGTAAGGGGTGATTACTTACCGAACACGAACGGCATAACGATGCCGATCAGGGCGAGCGCCTCACAGAAGGCGAAGCCCAGGATCTGGTTGGCGCGGATCAGACCGGCCGCCTCGGGCTGGCGGGCCAGAGCCTGCGTGCCGTTGCCGAAGATGATGCCGACGCCGATGCCGGGGCCGATCGCGGCGAGGCCGTAACCGATCGAGCCGACGGAGCCGTGGACACCAGCGGTGGCGGCGAGGGTCTCAAGAGCAGCGGACATGCCGGTTCTTCCTTCTCTTTCATGGACCGGTGGGGGTTGGCCACCGGACGTCTGGGGGTTGGCGGAGGTGGTACGGCTCAGTGGTGCTCGGCGAGAGCGCCCTGAATGTAGGAGCAGGCCAGCAGCACGAAGACGTACGCCTGGACGGCCTGGACGAAGAGCTCGAAGAGGATCATGGCCATCGTCATCACGAAGGAGACGCCGGCGCCCACGACCAGCCAGCTGTTGAGCAGGTACCAGGAGGCCACGGTGAACATGACCAGCATCAGGTGACCGGCGAACATGTTGGCGAACAGTCGCACCGCGTGCGTGAACGGGCGGACCAGCAGGTTCGAGAAGAACTCGATGAGCATGACGAGCGGCAGCACGCCGCCGAGCGTCTTGTCGTAGCCCGTCACGTTCTTGAAGAAGCCGACGAAGCCGTGCCTCTTGAAGGTCAGCGAGACCCAGGTGATATAGACGATCGCGGCGAGCACCGCCGGGTACGCGATGATCGACGACACCGGGAACTGCGCCAGCGGGATCACGGACCAGACGTTCATGATCCAGACGAAGAAGAACAGCGAGACCATGAACGGGACGTACTTCTCGCCCTCGCGCTTGCCGAGGGTCTCATACACGATGCCGCGGCGCACGAAGTCGTAGCCGGCCTCGCCGACCATCTGCAGCTTGCCCGGGACGACCTTCGCCTTGCCGAAGGCGGCCCAGAAGAAGCCGACGATGAGCAGGGTGGTGATGAGCACGAGCAGCATCACCTTGTTGAACTCGAAGCCCCCGACGGTGACGAGGGGCTTGAACAGGAAGGACTGCAGGCCCGGGGCCGGGAAGCCGCACCCGTTGTCGGACATGATCCGACAACTCCAGTCAAAGGCGAGCTGGGTCTGGTCAGCACTCACCGCGGGCTCCTTCGGCATGACGCATGGGTACGGCAACCTCGTTGTGTCGGCGCGGCGCACGGCCGCGGATCGGCACCGGACTGGTGTTACGGATGTGGGGGCGGCTGGGGGGCTTCGAGCCTCGCCATTGAGCAGGCGTCAGCTCGGATGCCCGCGCCCGCGATGCCGCAGTTGGCACCGGACGATAGCAGGAGATCTCACAAGCCTTTATCCCGCCCCTACCCCTCACGACGACGGCCCTGTCTTCTGGGGCTTCTCGCTCTTCTCAGAGTCCGTGTCGATGTAGAAGATCTTGGCCTTGATGTGCGCACGAGCCTGCGCGGCCATCCACACGACGGTCGCGACGATGAGCGACACGGCGAACGTCTTCGCGTTGAAGAGAGAGGTGTCCTTGAAGACAGCGACGAAGATCAGGAGGAGCAGCAGCTGGGCGACGTAGAGCAACAGGCCCATCATCTGGAACAGCTGCGGGAGCGTTTTTGCCGTCCACTGCAGCACATAGAGGCCGATCCCCATGAACAGGATGGCCAGCACCGTGCCGACCGCCGCGCCGAGCGCACCCTTGCCCCCCGCGACCGCGGCGCTCACGGCGACGGCGATCGCGCCTGCAGCCACTGTGGGCACAGCGATCTGCAGAAGGTTCCGGGCGTCTTTGGACGGCATGGCGGCAACTCCGCTTTCACAAGGGGGCAGGGTGTCGTCATGGACGAGCGTAGTCCCGGGCTGAGTGATCGAGACCTCACACCAATGGACCGTCGCACTCAGGTCCTTCGGCTCTATCCGGGGTTCTCGTGAACCGTATCACAAACTATTTGATGAGGTCTTTACCTCGCAGGTGTGCTTGCTGTCACACATGAGAGTGACAGCGCGCGTATGTGCAGAAACCGCGCCCACTTGCCTGGTATTAGGGGCTTTGTACCCCCACGAGTTGGCAATGCTCTAGTCAGATTCTTACCCGGAACGGCTTACCGGCGATCAAGGAAACGCGAACGGGGGCCGATCGCCGTCGCCCCGTTGACGCCCGAAACCCCGGCGGTGACAGGGGCCCGTTCCTCGGTCTGCCGGGCCTCCGGCTCACCGGCCTCCATGGCCACGGCAGCGGCTTCCACGGCCCCACGCCGGCGGCGGTAGCGCGGCGGCACGAACTGCTGCGCCCAGAGGGGCACCCGCGGCGTGAAGCGCGGGAGCAGCAGCAGGACCAGTCCGACCGCGCTGAGGAAGACGATGCCGAGCACGATCCACATGGACGCCGAGTTCACCGAGTACGCCAGCGCGCCGAAGGCGATCAGCGCCGACCAGAAGTACATGATCAGCACCGCCCGGCTGTGCGAGTGGCCGATCTCCAGCAGCCGGTGGTGCAGATGGCCGCGGTCCGCGGCGAACGGCGACTGCCCGCGCCAGGTGCGGCGGACGATCGCGAGGACCAGGTCGGCGGTCGGCACCGCGATGATCGTCAGCGGGAGCAGCAGCGGGATGTAGACCGGCACGGTCTGGTGTACCGCCGCCTTCTCCGAACCCGCGTACAGGTTCAGAGCGTCCGGGTCGAGCTGGCCGGTGATCGAGATCGCGCCGGCCGCCAGCACCAGGCCGATCAGCATCGAGCCGGAGTCGCCCATGAAGATCCGCGCGGGGTGCATGTTGTGCGGCAGGAAGCCCAGGCACATGCCCATCAGGATCGCCGCGAAGAGCGTCGCCGGGGCGGCGGCCTCGATGCCGTACGACACCCAGACGCGGTAGGCGTACAGGAAGAACGCGGCCGCCGCGATGCAGACCATGCCGGCCGCGAGGCCGTCCAGGCCGTCCACGAAGTTCACCGCGTTGATCGTGATGACGACGAGCGCGACGGTCAGCAGCGTGCCCTGCCACTGGGTCAGCGCGACATTGCCGACGCCGGGGATGGGCAGCCACAGGATCGTCAGACCCTGGACGACCATCACGCCCGCGGCGATCATCTGGCCGCCCAGCTTGATCAGCGCGTCGATCTCGAACTTGTCGTCCAGGACGCCGATCAGCCAGATCAGGGCCGCGCCGGAGAGCAGGGCCCGCGGCTCGTTCGACTTCGCGAAGACCTCGTTGAGGTTGGTCAGGTGGTCCGCGACCAGCAGACCCGCGCACAGCCCGAAGAACATGGCGATACCGCCGAGGCGCGGAGTGGGCTCCCGGTGCACGTCACGTGCCCGGATCTCCGGCATCGCCCCGGCCACGATCGCGAACTTCCGTACCGGCCCTGTCAGCAGATACGTCACCGCGGCCGTGACACAGAGCGTCAGCAGGTATTCACGCACGGGCTTCCCCACAGGTTTCGCTGGCCATCACAGCCCCACACCCTAAGCGACGGACGTATAGGGATGGGGACTTCCGGGTAGCCACGATGGTTGCACGTGTGGCTGTGCAACAGGGCCCACATCGGGGTCCACGGGGACCCGCCTACCCCCGTTCACCCCGGATACGGCGGAAAACCGGCTGTGACGGCGCGCACCTCGTCCCGGACCGTGGCCGGACCGGTCTCGGCGCGCAGCACGGCCGCCATCAGCGCCGCGATCCGCACCATCTCCGGCTCCCCCATGCCCTGGGTGGTCACCGCGGCCGTGCCCAGGCGCAGACCGCGGCCGTCGCCGTGCGGCAGCGCACAGCAGTCCAGGACGATCCCGGCGGCGGCGAGCCGGCCGCGGGCGGTACGGCCGTCCACACCCAGCGGGGCCGGATCGGCGGTGATCAGATGGGTGTCCGTGCCTCCGGTGGTGACGGCGAGGCCCTCGGCGGCCAGGTGACCTGCCAGCACCCGGGCATTGGCGACCACCTGATGGGCGTAGGCGGCGAACGCCGGCGTTGCCGCCTCGCCGAACGCGACGGCCTTCGCGGCGATCGTGTGCATCTGCGCACCGCCCTGGGTGAACGGGAACACCGCCCGGTCGACGCGCTCGGCCAGTTCGCTCCCGCACAGGATCATCCCGCCGCGCGGCCCGCGCAGCACCTTGTGGGTGGTCGCGCACACGATGTCGGCGTACGGCACCGGGTTCGGCGCCGCTCCCCCGGCGACCAGGCCGATCGGATGCGCGGCGTCCGCGATCAGATAGGCCCCGACCTCGTCGGCGACCTCGCGGAAGAAGGCGTAGTCGAAGTGCCGCGGGTAGGCGATGGATCCGCAGACGATCGCCTTGGGCCGGTGGTTGCGGGCCAGGTGCCGCACCTGGTCGTGGTCGACGAGCCCGGTCTCGGCGTCCACCCCGTACCCCACGAAGTCGAACCAGCGCCCGGAGAAGTTCGCGGGCGAGCCATGGGTGAGGTGGCCGCCGTACGGCAGTCCGAGGGCCAGGACGGTGTCTCCGGGGCGCAGCAGGGCGGCATAGGCGGCCAGGACGGCCGAGGAGCCCGAGTGGGGCTGGACGTTGGCGTGGTCGGCGCCGAAGAGTTCCCTGGCCCGGTCGATGGCGGCGCGTTCGGCCACGTCGACGAGCTCGCAGCCGCCGTGGTGCCGGGCGCCGGGGTAGCCCTCGGCGTACTTGTTGGCGAGGGGCGAGCCGAGGGCGGCGAGCACGGCCGGCGAGCAGAAGTTCTCGGCGGCGATCAGCTGCAGGGTGGTCGATTGCCGGTCGAGTTCCGCGAGCAGGATCTCGGCCATCGCCGGGTCCTGCCGCCGCAGGACGTCGGTCTCTAGGGTATGGGTGACCGACATGGCGGGCTCCCGGGCGGTCGACGGTGACGTAACCCCAATGTAGGGCGGAGGTGCGCCGGGCGCGCGCCGCCGCGGCGAGTCGTTGCTACGCCCGCGCCGCCACGCCCGTCAGCGCCGTCACCACGGGGTCCAGCGCCTGGTGTATCTCGTCGCCGACGGAGCGGAAGAACGTCAGCGGGGCGCCGTAGGGGTCGTACACCTCGTCCGCCTCCGCGGTGGGTGCGAGCAGCCACCCGCGGAGCGCGGCGGCCGCCCGCACCAGTGCACGGGCGCGCAGCACCACACCGTCCTCCAGCGGCGGCAGCGTGGCCGGGTCTATCGCACGGACCAGGCGGGTGAACTCCTTCAGGGTGAAGGTACGCAGGCCCGCCGAGTGCCCCATCGAGATCACCTGCGCCCGATGGTCCCGCGTGGCCGTCAGCACCAGGTCGGCCTTGATCACATGCTCGTCGAGAAGTTCCCGGCCGAAGAAGCCGGAGGTGTCCGCACCGAACTCGGCCAGCACCGCCTCCGCGTTGGCCTCCATCGGGGCGCCCTCGTGACCCCAGGTGCCCGCGCTCTCCACGATCAGCCCGCCGCCGAGCACACCGAGCCGCTCCGCGACGAAATGCCGGGTCAGCCGCTCGGTGATGGGCGAGCGGCACACATTGCCGGTGCTGACGTGGAGGATGCGGAAGGTGTCGCGCGGGAGCCCCACGAACGTCGTCGTGATCTCCGCGGCACGCTCCCCGACGCCTATGCCACGCCCCGCGTCAGGGGCCGTCAATTCGCCACCTCGAGGTCGGGTACGACCTTCCGCAGCTCCTCCGGCGACAGCGCGCCCTCGCGCAGCAGCACCGGCACCCGGCCGGTGACGTCGACGATGGAGGACGGGACGTTGCCGGGGGTCGGGCCGCCGTCCAGGTAGACGGAGACGGAGTCGCCGAGCATCTCCTGCGCGGCGTCGCAGTCCTCCGGCGCCGGGTGGCCGGTGAGGTTGGCGGAGGAGACGGCCATCGGGCCGACCTCGGTCAGCAGCTCGATCGCGACGGGGTGCAGGGGCATGCGGACGGCCACCGTGCCGCGGGTGTCGCCGAGGTCCCACTGCAGGGACGGCTGGTGCTTGGCGACCAGCGTCAGGGCACCCGGCCAGAACGCGTCGACCAGTTCCCAGGCCAGCTCGGAGAAGTCCGTGACGAGGCCGTGCAGGGTGTTCGGGGAGCCGATGAGGACAGGGGTGGGCATGTTGCGGCCCCGGCCCTTGGCGGCGAGCAGGTCGGCGACCGCCTCCGAGGAGAAGGCGTCGGCGCCGATGCCGTACACCGTGTCGGTCGGCAGCACCACCAGCTCGCCCCGGCGGACGGCGGAAGCGGCCTCGCGCAGACCCGTCGCGCGGTCGGTCGCGTCGTTGGTGTCGTATCGCCGTGCCATTGAGCGGGCCTCCTCGTACACGTACTGCGGAATCGAAGTCATGGGGGCGGTCACGGCAGCGCCTTGCGGGCGGTCGCGAACCGGGGGCGGTTGTTGAGGTCGGGGTGGTCGGCCGCGTCGGCCCAGCCCCGCTCCTCGGTGAAGATCCACGGCACCTGGCCGCCCTGGGTGTCGGCGTGCTCGATCACGACGACCCCGCCGGGGCGGAGCAGACGGTGTGCGGTGCGTTCCAGGCCCCGGATCAGGTCGAGGCCGTCCTCTCCGGAGAACAACGCCAGCTCCGGGTCGTAGTCACGGGCCTCGGGGGCGACGTACTCCCACTCGGTGAGCGGGATGTACGGCGGGTTGGAGATGACCAGGTCGACCTGTCCGTCGAGGTCGGGGAAGGCGGTGAGGGCGTCCCCCTGGCGCAGGTCGACCCTGGACCCCGCCACGTTCTTCCGCGTCCACACCAGGGCGTCCTCGGACAGCTCCACGGCGTGCACGCGCGAGCGCGGGACCTCCTGGGCGAGGGCCAGCGCGATGGCGCCGGAGCCGGTGCACAGGTCGACGATGCACGGCTCGACGACGTCCATGGCGCGTACGGCGTCTATGGCCCAGCCGACCACGGACTCGGTCTCCGGCCGGGGCACGAAGACGCCCGGCCCGACCTGGAGTTCCAGGTAGCGGAAGTAGGCCCGGCCGGTGATGTGCTGCAGCGGCTCGCGCTGCTCACGCCGGGCGATGACCTCCCAGTACCGGGCGTCGAAGTCCGCGTCCTTCACGGAGTGCAGTTCGCCGCGCTTCACTCCGTGCACGAACGCGGCGAGCTCCTCCGCGTCGGTGCGCGGCGAGGGCACACCGGCGTCGGCCAGCCGCTGGGTGGCCTGGGCCACCTCCGCGAGCAGCAGGTTCACGCGAGTCCTCCGTGTCGTACTCGTACTTGGGCTCGTACGTGCGTACGTGTCTTACGCGGCGGCGAGCTTCGCCGCCGAGTCGGCGTCGACGCAGGCCTGGATGACCGCGTCGAGCTCGCCGTCCAGAACCTGGTCCAGGTTGTAGGCCTTGAAGCCGACACGGTGGTCCGAGATGCGGTTCTCCGGGAAGTTGTACGTGCGGATCTTCTCGGAGCGGTCGACCGTGCGGACCTGGCTGCGGCGGGCGTCGGCGGCCTCCCGCTCGGCCTCCTCCTGCGCGATGGCGAGCAGCCTGGAGCGCAGGATACGCAGAGCCTGCTCCTTGTTCTGCAGCTGGCTCTTCTCGTTCTGGCAGGAGGCGACGACGCCGGTCGGGAGGTGCGTGATGCGCACCGCGGAGTCGGTGGTGTTGACGGACTGGCCGCCCGGCCCGGAGGACCGGTAGACGTCGATCCGCAGGTCGTTCGGGTTGATCTCCACGTCGACCTCCTCGGCCTCGGGAGTCACGAGGACACCGGCGGCGGAGGTGTGGATACGGCCCTGGGACTCGGTGGCCGGCACGCGCTGCACGCGGTGCACACCGCCCTCGTACTTCAGCCGCGCCCACACGCCCTGGCCGGGTTCGAGCTGGCCGCGGGCCTTCACCGCGACCTGGACGTCCTTGTAGCCGCCCAGCTCGGACTCGGTGGCGTCGATGAGCTCCGTCTTCCAGCCGACGCGCTCGGCGTAGCGCAGGTACATGCGCAGCAGGTCGCCCGCGAAGAGGGCCGACTCGTCGCCGCCCGCGCCCGCCTTGATCTCCAGAATGACGTCCTTGTCGTCACTCGGGTCGCGCGGGACCAGCAGGAAGCGCAGCTTCTCCGTCAGTTCCTCGCGCTGCTTCTCCAGCTCCTTGACCTCGGCGGCGAAGTCGGGGTCGTCGGCCGCGAACTCACGCGCGGTCTCGACGTCGTCGCCGGTCTGCTTCCAGGAGCGGTACGTGGCGACGATCGGGGTCAGCTCGGCGTAGCGCTTGTTCAGCTTGCGCGCGTTCGCCTGGTCGGCGTGGACCGACGGGTCGGCGAGCTTCTTCTCCAGATCGGCGTGTTCGGCGACGAGTTCGTCGACGGCCTCGAACATCTTGGGCTCCTGTACTGCGAGGGAAGGGCTGGCGGGCGACCAAAAACGCCGGTCCCGGCGCACGCCTCGGTAGGGCGTACGGCCGTGGACCGGCGAATTGGGGCTCGCTACTTCTTGGAGCCGGCGGCCTTGCCGAAGCGGGCCTCGAAGCGGGCCACACGGCCACCGGTGTCGAGGATCTTCTGCTTGCCCGTGTAGAACGGGTGGCACTCGGAGCAGACCTCGGCGCGGATGGCGCCGCTGGAGATCGTGCTGCGGGTGGTGAACGACGCGCCACAGGTGCAGCTGACCTGCGTCTCGACGTACTCGGGGTGGATGTCGCGCTTCAAGGTGTCTCCTAGGTTTCGGGAGGGCGCCGGGTCGCTGCCGCGGGGTGCGGGAGCGTGAACCGGAGCCGACGTACCAGTCTGCCAGGACTGGTGCCATCCCCCAAAACCGGGGGCCACTGTTCTTTATTCCCCGAGGGGGTTGCGCGGTTCCCCGCGACCCTCAGCCGCTCACCACGCCCTTGGCCTCTCCCGAGGCCGTGCCCTTCGTGGCCGACTTCGGGATGGGCTGGTCCTTCTTCAGGGCGTCCCAGACCAGCTGGGCCTTCTGCTTCTCCATGAGCACGCGGTTGGGGTTGGCGGGGTCGTACCGGACCGGCATGGTGATCATGGTCATGTGCTTCGGGCCGATGCCCTTGAGGCCGTCCGCGAAGTCGATCAGGGAATTGACCGAGCCGAGGTCGGAGTCGGTGGTGACGGTCTTGGTGGCGGTGTCGGCGAGGTCGTACAGCCTCTTGGGGCTGGTGAAGACGCCGACGTGCTTGACCTGGCTGAGCAGCGCCTTGACGAAGGCCTGCTGGAGCTGGATGCGGCCCAGGTCGGAGCCGTCGCCGACGCCGTGCCGGGTGCGGACCAGGCCGAGGGCCTGCTGCCCGCTCAGGGTGTGGGTGCCGGCCGGCAGTTTCAGGTGGCTCTGCGGGTCGTCGATGTTCTTCGTCGTGGTGACCGGGACGCCGCCGAGGTCGTCGATGAGCTTCTGGAAGCCCGCGAAGTCGACCTCCAGGTAGTGGTCCATGCGGATGCCGGTGATCGACTCGACGGTCTTCACCGCGCAGGCCGCGCCGCCGGTGCCGTAGGCCTCGTTGAACATCGAGCCGGAGGCGGCCGGGTGCGGGGTGCCCTTGGTGTCGGTGCACCGGGGCCGGTCGACCAGGGTGTCGCGCGGGATGGAGACCACGCTGGCCTTCTTGTGGCCCCGGTAGACATGGACGATCATCGCCGTGTCGGAGCGGGCGCTGCCGTCGTCGGTGCCGCCGCCGAGCCTCTTGTTGGTGCCCGAGCGGGTGTCCGAGCCGAGGACCAGGATGTTCTCGGAGCCGTTGTCGAGCTTCGAGGGGCGGTCGTTGCCGAGGGCCTGGTCGATGTCGACGCTCTTGATGTTGCCGTTGAGCTTGAAGTACAGGTACCCGGCGCCCACACCGCCCAGCACCACCACACCGGCGGCGGTCCAGGCCGTGGCGAGCAGGGCCTTGCGGCGCGTGCTGCGGGCCTTGCGGCGGCGGCCCTTGCCTCGCGGGCGGGGACCGGTGTCGCCAGGCTCGGTTATGACGGGCTCCGGCGTGCTCTGGGCGGACAACATCGCTCCTAGGTCTCGTCGGTCGGTTACCCCCTGCTGTCAGGGTCAGGCGCGGGCAGTACCGCTCCATCGTCGCCCCGCTGGGTCAGACGGAGAAACTCGGGAAAGAGTTGCACAACGCAAAGTGCCCCTCGCGTAGGGCGAGGGGCACTCTGCGTGGTCGTTCCGTGCGAGCGTACGGCGCTCACCTGCGGCTTCAGCCCCAGAGGTCGTACGCCTGGAAGCCGGTGCCGACCGAGATCCTTGTGGCAAAGATCTCGCTTGTGGCCTTTCCGGTCCCCTTGTACAGGTACAGGGTGCCTGCCGGGGTGCGGGCCAGGAAGTCGGCCTTGCCGTCGCCGCTGATGTCGCCGACCGCGTCGAAGGCGTTGTAGCCGGTCCAGGCGCTGCGCACCTTGATCCGCGCGGAGAAGGCGCCGGAGCCGGACTTGCCGGTGCCCCTGTACAGGTACAGGTCGCCGGTGCCGGCCTGGCGGGCGAGCAGGTCGGCCTTGCCGTCGCCGGTGAGGTCGCCGTGTCCGCGCACCGAGTTGTACTGGCCCCAGCCGGTGCCGACCTCGACCCGGGAGCCGAAGGTGCCGTTGCCGTTGCCCGGGTAGAGCCACATCGTGCCGCCGGAGTCCACGGAGAGCACGTCGGGCCTGTAGTCGCCGGTGAGGTCGCCCGGGACGACGATCCGCTGGCGCGTCCCCCAGCCGCTGAATATCTTCGTCGTGGCCCAGGAACCGTCCGTGCGGGCGCTGTTGAGGACGAAGTGGTCCCAGTACACGTCACCGGTGGAGCCGACCCGGTAGACGAAGTCCTGGTAGCCGTCGCGGTCGAGGTCGGCCTGGAGCACCAGGTCGGCGCCGCTCCAGTCGCCCAGGGAGATCCGGGAGCCGAAGGAGCTGCCGGTGGAGTCCTTCTCGTAGCCGGTCTTCGTGGCGGAGCTGCGCACGAAGAGGTCGGCCTTGCCGTCGGTGTCGCTCAGGTTGGTGTCGTCGATCTGCGGATAGGCCGCGCCGACGTACGTGGAGACCTTGGTGAAGACGCTGTAGTAGCCCTTCTCCACGCAGTCCTTCACACCCCAGGAGACGACACCCACGATGCGGCCGCCCACCACGAGCGGTCCGCCGGAGTCACCGTTGCAGGTTGCCTGGGTACCGGTGTCGCTGCCGGACTGCGTGCCCGCGCAGACCATGTGCCCCGCGATGAATTCGCTGCCGTAGACCCCGCTGCAGGTGCTGTCGGCGTGGAGGGTCAGCGTGTCGGTCTTCAGCGTCTGGGAGATGTCGTCGCTGGTGGAGCTGGTGCGGCCCCAGCCGTAGACCGTGGCGCTGGTGCCGCCGGCATAGGAGGCGGTGTCGCCGGAGGTGGTCATCCGGATCGGCGTGGCGCTGACCGGGACGTCCAGGGTGAGGACGGCGATGTCGTTG
This sequence comes from Streptomyces sp. NPDC007205, assembly GCF_040634095.1. NCBI lineage: Bacteria > Bacillati > Actinomycetota > Actinomycetes > Kitasatosporales > Streptomycetaceae > Streptomyces > Streptomyces sp. NPDC007205. The sequence continues at coordinate 10,043 of NZ_JBEYEW010000026.1, read as the reverse complement.
TCGATGGTCGTCGCGCTGTACGACGGGTGGTTCCACTGGCGCAGGACGCCGGTGGCCTGGCCGCCGTGCAGGTCCGTGGTGCCGTCGGTGCCGGTGGTGGGCTGCCGGTCGGTGCCGGTGACGACGGTTCCGTGCTTGTTCCAGCTGTAGCCCTTGACGCAGTGCGCCGCGGTGAGGATCTTCGTCGGCGCCACGACCGAGCCGCCGCAGAAGAAGCCGACGTCGTCGCTGGTGTCGGTGGTGCCCTTGTCGTCGTAGTAGAAGAGCTGGGCCATCCAGGGCGCCGAGGAGATGGTGGTCTCGTTGCCACCGATGATCCCGGGCGACACGGCCGACGGGGTGCTGCCGCTCGTGCCCGACGAGCCGGTGGCGTCGGCGCCCGCGATCCGCTTCTCCAGGGTGGCCTGGGACGGCTGGCTGACGACGGGACTGCCGCTCGGCTTCGGCAACGCGGTGGCCGCACCGGCGGAGGCCGTCATCAGCGCGGCGGTGACGGCAGCGGCGACAGCGGCGGCAGCGAGGGGCAGACCGACGCGCATACGGCGTCTGTGCCGCCTGGGCAGGGGTGCGAGCAAGGAGTTCCCCCCAGGGAAAGGTGAGTAGAGCGGGGCGCCTGATGCGTCCCGTACCTCTCAGCGCCAAAAGGCCGCCCCCCGTCACTTGTGGACGAGGGGCGGCCTCTGGACTCACCTCAACGGCGCTCAGTCACCGTTGCCCGGCGTAGGCGTCGTCTTCTGAATCTGCATCAGGAACTCGGCGTTCGACTTCGTCTGCTTCATCTTGTCCAGCAGCAGCTCGACCGCCTGCTGCTGGTCGAGGGCGTGCAGCACCCGCCGCAGCTTCCAGACGATGCCCAGCTCCTCGGCGCCGAGGAGGATCTCTTCCTTACGGGTACCGGACGCGTCCACGTCCACCGCCGGGAAGATGCGCTTGTCCGCGAGCTTCCGGTCGAGCTTGAGCTCGGCGTTGCCCGTGCCCTTGAACTCCTCGAAGATCACCTCGTCCATGCGGGACCCGGTGTCCACGAGAGCCGTGGCCAGGATGGTCAGCGAACCGCCGTCCTCGATGTTCCGCGCCGCACCGAAGAACCGCTTCGGCGGGTACAGCGCGGTCGAGTCGACACCACCGGACAGGATGCGGCCGGAGGCCGGCGCGGCCAGGTTGTAGGCACGGCCCAGACGCGTGATGGAGTCCAGCAGCACGACCACGTCGTGGCCCAGCTCCACCAGTCGCTTGGCGCGCTCGATGGCGAGCTCGGCGACCGTGGTGTGGTCCTCGGCCGGGCGGTCGAAGGTCGAGGAGATGACCTCGCCCTTGACCGACCGCTGCATGTCGGTGACCTCTTCCGGACGCTCGTCGACAAGGACGACCATCAGGTGGCACTCGGGGTTGTTGTGCGTGATCGCGTTGGCGATCGCCTGCATGATCATGGTCTTACCGGTCTTCGGCGGGGCCACGATCAGACCGCGCTGGCCCTTACCGATCGGCGAGACCAGGTCGATGATGCGGGTGGTGAGCACGCCCGGGTCCGTCTCCAGGCGGAGGCGGTCCTGCGGGTACAGCGGGGTCAGCTTGTTGAACTCCGGGCGGCCACGGCCGTGTTCGGGCGCCATGCCGTTGACGGAGTCGAGGCGGACCAGCGCGTTGAACTTCTCGCGCCGCTCGCCGTCCTTGGGCTGGCGGACCGCACCGGTGACGTGGTCACCCTTGCGCAGGCCGTTCTTGCGGACCTGGGCGAGGGAGACGTACACGTCGTTCGGACCGGGCAGGTACCCCGACGTACGGATGAAGGCGTAGTTGTCGAGGATGTCCAGAATGCCCGCGACCGGGATCAGGACGTCGTCCTCGGCGAGCTGCGGCTCGGCGGCGATGTCGTCGCGGCCACGACGGCCCCGGCGGTCGCGGTAGCGCCCCCGACGGCCACGGCGGCCGCCCTCGAAGTCGTCGTCGTCCTGCTGGCGGTCCGTGCGGCCGCCCTGCTGCTGGCCCTGCTGCGGACGCTGCTGGCCGCCCTGCTGGTCGTCGCCCTTGTTACGGCGGTCGCGGTCACGGTCACGGTCGCGGTCGCGGTCGCGGTCACGGCCGCGCTCACGGCGGTCGCGGCGGCCACGGCCCTCGCCGTCACCGGCGTCGCCCTTGGCCTCGCCCTGCTGCGACTGCTGCACGGACGCCTCGGCCTTGGGCTCGGCCTTCGCCTCGGCGGCCACGGTCTCGGCGCCGCTCGCGGTCGGGCTGCCCGCCTCGGCGGTGGCACGGCGGCGACGGCGCTCGGTCGGGGCGTCGTCGGAGGCCGGCTGGCCGGGGATCTCGATCTGCTGCTGGGCCACGGCCTTCTCGGCGGGGGCCTCGGCCTTCTTCTCGCCGTCGGCGGCCTCACCCGTACGGGCCTTGGAGGTGGCGCGGCGCTTGGGCTTGGTCTCGGCGGCGGCCTCGGCCTTGGGGGCGGCTCCCCCGGCGGCCTGCGCCTCCTTGATGACCTCGATCAGCTGGCTCTTGCGCATCCGCGCGGTGCCCCTGATACCGAGGCCCGAGGCGACCTGCTGCAGCTCGGCCAGCACCATGCCCTCGAGGCCGGTACCGCGGCGCCGCCGGGAGCCGGCACCGGTGGCAGGCGCGGAGGCGTCCGTGGCGGGCGCGGCAGCGGTCTCCTCGACACGTGCGCCCATCAGATCGGTGGTGTCGCTCACGAAGGGTCCTTCCCTGGAGCGGACGTCGGCCTGTCTGGCTCGGCGACCGGTTGTGCTGTCCGGCTACGGTCCTGTCTTCCGTGAACCGTGCCGGGGCGGTGGTCCGCCAAAGCGGCGGAGGAAATGTGCGGTGATTGGCGCTTCCGCGAGCCGTGGCACCCAGTGTCACGTGGCGTGGTAGCACCGATTCCGGAGCGTGCCCAGTGGCCTGCTCAGTGTCCGCATACGACGTACTGCCCAGGTGCGGCGTACGGAACACGGAGTGGCGTGGGAGGCTCCCGGAGGGATGTCTGTCCCGGACTGGGACACGAGGCACCTCGCCATGGTGGGGTCGGGTGCAGACTTGAGGTTAACACTACCGGATCCAACAAACATTCCCCCTCTCCAAATCCGGCAACCGTGTGTCAGGTCGCAAGCGGCAGCACGCTCGCTCCCTGCAGGTCAAGGCTCAGCCGGTTGGCGGCCCAGTCGGCGCCGGCCAGGGTCTCCACCTTGTCGGCGGTGCCGGCGTCGGCGAGGGCCATGACGGTGGGCCCGGCGCCCGAGATGACGGCCGGGACGCCCTCGGCGCGCAGCCGCTCCACCAGCGCGGTGCTCTCCGGCATGGCCGGGGCGCGGTACTCCTGGTGGAGGCGGTCCTCGGTGGCGGGCAGCAGCAGCTCGGGGCGCCGGGTGAGGGCCTCGACGAGCAGGGCGGCACGGCCCGCGTTGACGGCGGCGTCGACGTGCGGCACGGTGCGCGGCAGCAGGCCGCGCGCGGTCTCGGTCAGGACCGGCTTTCCGGGCACGAAAACCACCGGAACGATGGAATTGCTGGGCTCCATCCTGATCGCCCGGGCGGCGCCGGACTCCATCCAGGACAGGGTGAAGCCGCCGAGCAGACACGCGGCCACGTTGTCCGGGTGGCCCTCGATCTCGGTGGCCAGTTCCAGCAGCGCCGCGTCGTCCAGACGGGCCTCGCCGCCTATGGTCACGGCGCGGGCGGCGACGATGCCGGCGCAGATCGCGGCGGAGGAGGAACCGAGGCCCCGACCGTGCGGAATGCGGTTGGCGCAGACGATTTCCAGGCCGCGGGGCTGTCCGCCCAGCAGGTCGAAGGCGGTGCGCAGGGAGCGGACGAGCAGGTGAGACTCGTCACGCGGGAGGGTCTCGCTGCCCTCCCCCGCGATGTCGATGTGCAGCCCGGAGTCGGCCACCCGGACGACCACGTCGTCGTAGAGCCCCAGCGCGAGGCCGAGGGCGTCGAAGCCCGGGCCGAGATTGGCGCTGGTGGCGGGAACGCGCACCCGGACGGCGGCGGCGCGGAACGCTGGACCGGCCATCGCTCGTTGACTCTCCTTGAGCTGCGTGACTGTCGAAGACATTCGATACGTACGGGGAGACCCTCCGGCCGCGCAGACGGCGCGACATCACCCGTGTGCGCAGCCATATGCAAGGCATATGCAACGGGCGGGTTCGGTACAGCCTATCGAAGGAAGGTTCTGTGGCGACATAGGGCGCACAGGAGGCGCACGATGCGTGTCGTAAGCCCCCTGTGCACCCGCCGCAGGGATCGCCGCCTGTCAGCGGCTGTCCCCGCGGCTGTCAGGGCCGGTCAGGCGAGGCCGAGGCGCTCGGCCGCGGCGGCCGCGTCGACCGGGACGGTGACCGGCTGCGGGGCGCCGGCGACGGCCCAGTCGGGGTCCTTCAGACCGTTGCCGGTGACCGTGCACACGATCCTCTGGCCCGGGTCGACCCTGCCCTGCTCGGCGGCCTTCAGCAGACCGGCCACGGAGGCGGCCGAGGCAGGCTCCACGAAGACGCCCTCCTGCGCCGCCAACAGGCGGTAGGCGCGCAGGATTTCACGGTCCGTCACCTCGTCGATGACACCACCGGACTCGTCCCGGGCCTGCAGCGCGTACTGCCAGGAGGCCGGGTTGCCGATGCGGATGGCGGTGGCGATGGTCGAGGGGTCCTTCACGACCTCGCCGCGCACGATCGGGGCGCTGCCGGAGGCCTGGAAGCCCCACATCCGGGGCGTCCTGGAGGCGATGCCGTCGGCGGCGTACTCCTGGTAGCCCTTCCAGTAGGCGGTGATGTTGCCCGCGTTGCCGACCGGGAGGACGTGGATGTCGGGCGCGTCGCCGAGCATGTCCACGATCTCGAAGGCGGCCGTCTTCTGGCCCTCGATACGCACCGGGTTGACCGAATTGACCAGCGCCACCGGGTAGTTATCGCTCAGCGAGCGGGCGAGGGTGAGGCAGTCGTCGAAGTTTCCGTCGACCTGGAGGATCTTCGCGCCGTGCACGAGGGCCTGGCCCATCTTGCCGAGCGCGATCTTGCCCCGCGGCACGAGAACGGCCGAAACCATACCGGCCCGCACGGCGTAGGCGGCGGCGGAGGCCGACGTGTTGCCCGTGGAGGCGCAGATGACGGCCCTGGCCCCCTCCTCCTTGGCCTTGGAGATGGCCATGGTCATACCGCGGTCCTTGAAGGAGCCGGTGGGGTTGGCCCCCTCCACCTTCAGGTGGACCTCACAGCCCGTGCGCTCGGAGAGCACCTGCGCGGGCACGAGGGGCGTGCCGCCCTCGCGGAGCGTCACGACCGGCGTGGTGTCGGATACCGGCAGCCGGTCCCGGTACTCCTCGATGATTCCGCGCCACTGGTGGGTCATTGCTGGTTACTCTCCTTCAACCCGCATGATGCTGGCGACACCCCGCACGGTGTCGAGCTTGCGCAGCGCCTCGACGGTCCCGGTGAGGGAGGCGTCGGACGCGCGGTGGGTGACGACGACGAGGGAGGCCTCGCCGTCCTTGCCCTGCTGGCGCACCGTATCGATCGACACTCCGTGCTCGGCGAACACGGTCGCGACCTGGGCGAGAACACCCGGTTTGTCCGCGACGTCGAGGCTGATGTGGTAGCGCGTGACGACCTCGCCCATGGGCGAGACGGGCAGGGCGGCGTACGCCGACTCACCGGGCCCCGTTGCGCCGTTGAGCCGGTTGCGGCAGACGGCGACGAGGTCGCCGAGCACGGCGGAGGCGGTCGGGGAACCGCCGGCGCCGGGGCCGTAGAACATCAGCTGCCCGGCGGCGTCGCTCTCCACGAAGACGGCGTTGTACGCGCCGCGCACGGAGGCGAGCGGATGGGTCAGCGGAATCATGGCGGGGTGCACCCGGGCGGTCACCGACCCGCCGTCCGCGGCCCGCTCGCAGATGGCGAGCAGCTTGATGGTGCAGCCCATCTCCTTCGCCGAGCCGAAGTCGGCGGCGGTGACCTCGGTCATGCCCTCGCGGTAGACGTCGTCGAGGCGCACGCGCGTGTGGAAGGCGATCCCGGCGAGGATGGCGGCCTTGGCGGCGGCGTCGAACCCTTCGACGTCGGCGGTCGGATCGGCTTCCGCATACCCGAGCGCGGTGGCCTCGTCGAGCGCCTCCTGGTACCCGGCGCCCGTCGAGTCCATCTTGTCGAGGATGAAGTTGGTCGTCCCGTTGACGATCCCGAGCACCCGGTTGACCTTGTCCCCGGCGAGGGACTCGCGCAGCGGGCGGATCAGCGGGATGGCGCCGGCGACGGCGGCCTCGTAGTAGAGGTCCCTGCCGTGCTCCTCGGCGGCGGCGTGCAGGGCGGCGCCGTCCTGGGCGAGCAGGGCCTTGTTGGCGGAGACGACGGAGGCGCCGTGCTCGAAGGCGGTGGTGATGAGGGAACGGGCGGGTTCGATCCCCCCGATCACCTCCACCACGACATCAATGTCCCCGCGTTTGACGAGGGCGGTGGCGTCGGTGGTGACGAGTTCCGCCTGGATCCCCTCACGGACCTTGGAGGGCCGTCGTACGGCGACCCCGGCCAGCTCCACCGGGGCCCCGATCCTGGCGGCGAGGTCGTCGGCGTGCGTCGTCATGATGCGCGCCACCTCTGAGCCGACCACTCCACAGCCCAGCAGCGCCACCTTCAGCGGACGCGTACGCATCATCCGACCTCGTTTCCTCATACCGTCTACGGTTGCACCAGTCTCACTCACCGGACGGGAGTTTCTACCCTTCGTCCGGATCGTGAGACATCTATTTCATTTGTACGGGACCGGAAGACCGTAGATCTTCCGGCCCTGGATCTCGCGACCCTGGATGTAGCCGGCCCTTGATCTACCGGCCCTTGATCTTCCGGCCCTGGGTCCTCCGGCCGTGCGCAGGGGTTATCCGACGTCGAGACGCAGGAGGTCCTCCTCCGTCTCACGCCGGACGATCACCCGGGCCTCGCCGTCCTTCACGGCGACGACGGGCGGCCGGAGCACATGGTTGTAGTTGCTGGCCATGGACCTGCAGTACGCGCCCGTGGCCGGTACGGCGATCAGGTCGCCCGGCGCCAGGTCGGCGGGCAGGAACGCGTCCTTGACCACGATGTCCCCGCTCTCGCAGTGCTTGCCGACGACACGCGCGAGCATCGGCTCGGCGTCACTGCTGCGCGAGACGAGGGCGACGCTGTACTCGGCGTCGTACAGCGCGGTCCGGATGTTGTCGGACATACCGCCGTCGACCGACACATACGTCCGCAGCCCGTCCAGCGGCTTGACCGTGCCGACCTCGTAGAGCGTGAAGGCGGTCGGGCCGACGATGGCGCGCCCGGGCTCGACGGAGATGCGGGGCGTCCGCAGCCTGGCGGCGTCACACTCGCGGTTGACGATCTCCGTCAGCGCCTTGGCGATCTCATGCGGTTCACGCGGATCGTCGCCACTGGTGTAAGCGATCCCGAGCCCACCGCCGAGATCGATCTCGGGCAGCTCGACCCCGTGCTCGTCCCGGATGTCCTTGAGCAGCCCGACGACGCGATGCGCGGCGACCTCGAAGCCCGACATGTCGAAGATCTGCGACCCGATGTGGGAGTGAATGCCGATCAGCTCCAGCCCGTCGAGCTGCAGCGCCCTCCGCACGGCCTCGGCGGCCTGCCCGCCGGCCAGCGGAATCCCGAACTTCTGATCCTCATGGGCGGTGGCGATGAACTCGTGCGTGTGCGCCTCGACACCCACGGTGATCCGAATCTGGACCTTCTGCCGCTTGCCCAGGGCCTGCGCGATGTGGGCGACCCGCACGATCTCCTGGAAGGAGTCGAGCACGATCCGCCCGACACCTGCCTCTACGGCGCGGCGGATCTCCTCGGGGGACTTGTTGTTGCCGTGGAAGGCGATGCGCTCGGCGGGCATCCCGGCGGACAGCGCGGTGGCCAGCTCCCCGCCCGAGCACACATCCAGGTTGAGCCCCTCCTCGTGCAGCCACCGCACGACGGCACGGGACAGGAACGCCTTCCCGGCGTAGAACACATCGGCGTCGCCGCCGAACGCGGTACGCCACGCACGCGCGCGTGACCGGAAATCGGCCTCGTCGAGGATGTAGGCAGGCGTGCCGTACAACTCGGCGAGCCGGGTGACGTCGACGCCGCCGACGGTGACGACCCCGTCGGCGTCGCGCGCGACGGTCTGGGCCCAGACCTTCTGGTCCAGGGCGTTGAGGTCGGCGGGCGGCGCGGAGTAGTGCCCCTCGGGCAGGACGTCGGCGTGACGGGGCCCGGCGGGGTGGGCGGAACGGCTCATGACGTGGCTCTCAGACTCTCTGTCTCTCTCCGGGGCGCATCTACTCTGGGGCCCTCAGAGGTGTTCGGGTGCGTCGATGCCGAGCAGGGACAGGCCACCGGCCAGCACCGTCCCGGCGGCTTCGGCGAGGGCGAGCCGGGCACGGTGGGCGGCCGAGGGTTTCTCCTCGCCGCAGGGAAGCACGGAGGGCAGGAAGGGCAGCACGGCATCGGCAAGGGTGACGAGATGCCGGGCAAGCCGGTCCGGGGCACGGTGGGTGGCGGCCGCGGTGAGGATGCGGGGGTGGTCGGCGAGGGAGGTGAGGAGGCGGCGGGTGTCGGGGGTGGCAGGACCCCGGGGGCCCGTGCTGCCGGGAACGGCAGGGGCGCGGGGGGCGGTGTCGGGGGTGGCAATGCTCTGGGTGGCGGTGTCGGGGATGACAAGGCTCTGGGTGCCGGAGGTGACAAGGCCCCCGGTGCCGGTGTTGTGGGGGGTGACAAGGCCCTGGGTGCCGGTGTCGGGGGTGACAGGACTCTGGGTGCCGGAGGCGACAAGGCCCCCGGTGCCGGTGTTGTGGGGGGTGACAAGGCTCTGGGTGCCGGTGTCGCGGGTGACAGGAGTCTGGGTGCTGGAGGTGACAAGGCACCGGGTGTCGGGGATGACGTGGCCCCCGACGTCGCCCATGGGGCCGGGGCCGGCAGCGTCCGCGCCCGCGCCCGCGCCCGCACCACCAGGATCGGCGGCAGCCACGGGACCGAGATCGACAGCAGCCGCGCCGCCAGGATGGGAGGCACCCGCGAGACCGGGAGCCCCGTCCCCCGCGAGACCGGGAGCCCCGTCCCCCACGGGACCGGGTTCGGCGGTGAAGCCCAGGCGGGCGGCGTTCCGGCTGAGGGATCGGATACGGGCGTGGGCGTACCGCACCCGGAACAGCGGATTGCTCTCCCGCTGGACGAGATGGTCGGCGGTGATCCTCGGCCGGTCGTGCGGCGCCGGATGGAGCAGGGCCCACCGGGCGGCGTCGGCGCCGAGCGGAGCGGGGTCCTCCGGGGCCGGCACGGGCCGCAGATTGACGGGCTCCCCATGCTCGACGGTGGCCCGGCCGCCCTGCGTACCGACGATCCGCACGACGGCGTCGGCGACGACCTCGGCCCGCACCTCGTACGGCACCCGCAGCGCGACGACCTGCCCGGCGAGGGCGTCACCGTGCCCGTAGGCGGCACCACGGGCCCGGATCTCCCGGACGAGCCCGGTGACGGGGTCGGCCTGCGCGTCGAGGCTGATGTTGAGAAAGCCGGGCCCGCTGACGACGACGTCCCGGATACCGTCGGCGCCGGCGAGCCGGGGCCGCAGAATCTCGGCGACCCGCAGCGGCGACTGCCCGGCCGACCGGGCGAGCTGCAGCGCGACGTTGGTGGCGAAGTCCCCACACCCTCCGGGCCCCGGCTCGGTCACCACGACCCGCTCGGGCACGGTCACACTCAGCTCCCCGTCATCGACAGCACGACGCACCGCGCGCAGCACGGTGCGGGACAGCTCGACGGGGGTCACGGGACAAGCGTAGGGGAGGGAGGGGGTGGGTAGGCGAGGCGGTTCTCACTGTGGGACGGCCGACGGACGGCAGCCCTCGCTTCACCACACGCCGCACTTACTGCTCAGCACACGCCGCACATACTGCGGCCAGGTGACACCGGCGAGCCGCCCAAGCCACCAACCGCCCTAGATGTATTGACCTGAAGCGTTGTTCACACGGCTGATCGGTGGGTGGCCGCCGAGTGCGGTGTGGCAGCGGTGGTGGTTGTAGGTGTGGAGGA